>JAAURK010000012.1 GCA_012032275.1 Tabrizicola sp. | reverse complement strand
CGCGGCCCTGCAACCTCTGCGGCCGCCCAGAACCGCCGCACGCTTGCCCAGGTGCCACGATGAAGCCGGGTGCTCATGATCGGGGTCGAAATCGGAAAGCACCGAATTAGTTGATCTCCACCCCCCGTTTCAGCGTATGCGCGACAAGGTCGAACCAGGTCTGGCCAACCGACATCGCTTCGGGCGAGCAAAGCCGCGTGCGCAGATCGAAGATCCGAAAACCGGCCCAGATTTCGCGTTCAGCAGCGCGGAACGCGCGTTCAAGCGCGGGATAGGCCTCGGCTGCGGTCAGAAGGATCTGGTCGTCCTGCTGCACCTGCGTGATTGCAAATGGCTTCATCTGGCGCCCTTTCTGTTGGCGCCCAACCGCCTAGGGGCAAGCTTGGTTCCCATTTTCGGCTGGCGTCGCGATCCGGCCCTCGTCGCCAAGATCGACGGCCCGCAGCGTGAAAGGGACGCTGACCCGATGGGTCGTATCCGTCGCTTCCTGTACAAGCTCCCCGCCGACCTGATGCGCGAAGGCCTGAAGCAGCTGGCTGCCAAGTCCCGTCCTTTCGGTCAGCGGCGTTCTGGAACCCTGGTCCCCGCCCGGCGCGACCGAGTACTCCACCATGAGTTCGGCCCGGGCTGCCCCGATCCGCCGCAGGCTGACGGTCAGTCCAGGAACCTGGCCCTCCGCCGCGCCCGCATATTTCATCGCATTGTTCAGCGCCTCGGTCAGCAACAGCGACAGCGGCACCGCCTGGTCCGGCGTCATGACGATGTCGTCAAAGTCGGTCGCCACGTGAAAGCGCCGGTAATCGCCGGTCGACATGGTGATGATCTGGCGCACGATATCGCCGAGCAGTTCGCGCGCCTGAACTTCCACGGTGCCGGTGGTCTGGTAAAGCTCGCGGTGAACGGTGGCCAGCGTCATGACCCGATCCTGCAGACCTTTCATGACCGATTTGATTTCGGGCCGTTCTTCCTTGCGCATCTGCAGATTGATGATCGAGGCGATCAGCTGAAGGTTGTTCTTGACGCGGTGATGCACTTCACGCAGCAGAACCTCCTTCTGGTGCACGATGTTTTCCATCTCCGCCTCGTCGCGAAGGATGGTGAAGGTCATCGTCCGGTAGGCTTCCAGAACCTCCTGAAGTTCGGCCGGGGCATTGTCGAAATTCAGCTCTCCGACAATCCGGCTGCCACTCGCGAAACTGGTGATCGAGGCTTTCAGCGCAAGGATATGGCGGCTGACGATCTGTTCGACGCTGAACCAGGCCACGACGAGGCTGGCGAACCACATTGCGACCGGCAGCGCCAGCACCCTTGCAACGGCGGCCAGACCCTTGCCCGCCCCGATCCGCTCCGGTGCCCAGACGCCCAGCGCGTAAAGCTCGCCCCGCACCAGCGGCACGACCGAGTAAAGCCGTTCCGCGCCAGAGTTCGCTTCCGTGAAGAATGCCCGTTCGATCTGCCCGACCAGTGCCTCAAGCGTCCGGTCGGCGGGCAGGTCGGGGTCGAGCGTTTCCAGCCCGTTGGACGCGGTCAGCACCATCCCCATGCTGTCGAAGGTCAGCAGGGTCAGGGGATCGGCCGCGCTGGTCCGGCCACCAGTTGGCGCGAGTGCCGAATGCGGGATCGAGACCGCGGTATATCCGTCAATCTGCCCTTCGGCGTTGCGGACGGGATAGGTCACGCCCATCACCGATTGCCGCGATATGCGCGCGTCGGGCGAAGCGTAGAAATGCGGCTCGGGGTCGCCATTGATTCGCTGGAATGTCGCGTTGCCGGAGAGATCAAGTGGGCCGTCCGCGGACGAGCATGTCAGCTGCCCGGTGCCTGGCACGTAGCCGACGAACGACAGATCCGGTAGCGAGGTCTGGACCCGGATCATGAATGCCGAACATGTCCTTGCGTCGTCCTCGATCAGCGGGACGTTCTGCGCCAGCGTGCTGGCGATGCCCTGCGCCGACTGAACCGCGTTGAGCACAGCCCCCGCTGCGCGATAGGTGTCGGCGGCAACGTCCGACAGCGCCCGCGCCCGCGCCGCTTCGAGGCTGGCGATGCCCTGCAAAAGCGCGATCAGACCGATCGGCAGCAGCGACAGCGCGAAGACAAGGGCAAAACGGACCCGCAGATTCCGGCTCCAGCCACGCTGAGGGGTGGTCTCCGGTCTCACAGCCCGCCCGACCCTGCCGGTTTGTCGCCAGAGGCTGCGGGCGAATGGATCAGCACGCTTTCACCCTCGGAAAGGTGCATCAGTTCCGCCAGCCGCGCCCGCGCGCGATTGGCGCGGCTTTTGACGGTGCCGACGGCCACGCCTAGCGTTTCGGCCGCATCCTCGTAGGAAAGCCCCGATGCCCCGACCAGAACCAGAACCTCGCGATGTTGGGGCGACAGCTGGTCGAAAGCAGTCACGAAGTCGGCATATGCAAGCCGCCCGTCATGGTCGGGCCGGACCGACAGCGCCGCGGCGTGGATGCCATCGCTGTCCGCGACCTCCCGTTTGCGCTTGCGCAGCAGCGAATAGAAAATGTTGCGCTGGATGGTGAAGAGCCAGGCGCGGAAATTGGTGCCCGTCTCGAATTTGTCGATGTTGGTCCAGGCTTTGACGATGGTGTCCTGCACCAGATCATCCGCCGCGGCAGAGCTCCGCGTCAGGCTGAGTGCGAATGCGCGCAGGGACGGCAATTCCTCTGGAAGTGCATCGCGCATGTCGCGCGGCTGCTCTGCCTCTGTCACGACGGGCCATCGCTTGGGTCACCTGACTTGTCCTTGAGCCTGGCCAGCAGTTCCGCAAAGCGATCCGGGATGCCTTCGTCCAGAACCTCCTGGTAGACGCGCTTGAGGTTTTTGTCGATCTGCTCGGCCAGATTGTCCGGTGCCTCCTTGCTGCTGTCCCCCTTGTCGGGATTGTCATTCACGGCGCCACTCCTAATTTTTCATTTTGCCCCGGAACCAAACGCATGGAGCCGCGTTCAGTTCCAAGATAAAGATAGTCTTCTTTGGAGTGTCAGCCATGACTGAATCAGCGACCGGAGATCTCGGCGACCGCATCAGCACCAACCTTCCGTTTCTGCGCCGCTACGCCCGCGCATTGACCGGCAGCCAATCGAGTGGCGATCACTTTGCCGTTGCGACGCTGGAGGCTATCCTGGCTGACGATGCGATGGTGCGGGGCACGACCGATATCAAGACCGGGCTGACCCAGAATGCGCGCGAGGCGTTGCTCCTCCATCGATCGAGGGTTTTTCGCCGTCCGACATCGCGCAGATCATGCAGATCGAGGAAAGCGAAGTGGCGCATCTGGTCGCTGTCGCGAGACAGGAGATGCAGGCCGCGATCACCGGCAATGTGATGATCATCGAGGACGAAGCGATCATCGCGATGGATCTGCGCCAGATCGTCTTCGATCTTGGCCATGAGGTCACCGGCATCGCGCGAACGAAGAGCGAAGCGATCAGCCTCGTCGGCAGAAGCAAGCCGGACCTGATCATGGCCGACATCCAGCTGGCCGACAATTCTTCTGGGATAGACGCCGTCAACGAGATCATGGAACAGTTCGACGACATTCCGGTCATCTTCATCACCGCTTTCCCCGAGCGGTTGCTGACCGGAACCAAGCCGGAACCGGCTTTCCTGATCACCAAGCCCTACAGCGAGGATCAGGTCCGCTCGGCAGTCGGGCAGGCGATGTTCTTTTCGTCGACCGAGACACTTGCCGCCTGACCGCACTCTCGCCTGAAAGCCCTGCTTTCGGGCGCGCTAACCCGGCGGACGTGCAAGGAACCGGCGCAGCAGGTCGATGCTGAACGGCCGTTCCAGCACGGGCCAGCGGGTGGGGGCGGCCGCGCTTTCCGCCGCTTCGCCCATCAGAAGGATCTGCCCGCCGTCCGCGAGGATCCTGCGCTCAAGCGCGGAATGCGCCACTTCTTCCGCCGCCGCCTCGACCACGGCCAGCACGATCGGCTCCCGTCCAAGACAGTCCGGCTCCAGCTCCGCCCACGAGGCCCGATGCAGCACGCGGGCGCGCGGAAACTGCTCCAGAAGTGCAGTCGCCAGATCCAGCGCGACCACCGCCTGCCGACAGACGACCAGACAGATGACAGATTTCGCCCCGACATCGTCGCACATCATGTTCATGTCGCCCCCCAAGGATAAGGCGCCATATGGAACCATCGGGGGGGTGCCCGCATTTAACTGTGACATAGCATCAGCAAAAGGTTTGCGCGTTCATGACGATTGCCTGCGTCGATTGCCCGCTTCGCCAGCACCCGTTGTTCATTCCGTTCACCAGGGAAGAGCTGGCCTTCATGACCCAGTTCAAGAAGGGCGAGCTGGTGATCGAAAGCGGCGCCACGATCTTGATGGAAGGCTCGAACAGTCCGCAGCTTTTCACCGTGCTGAAAGGGTTCGGCACCCGTTACACCACGCTTGAGAACGGCCGGCGCCAGGTGATCAGCTTTCTCTTCCCCGGCGATTTTGTCGGGCTGCAGGCTGGATTGATGGGAGAGATGCGTCATTCCGTCGATGCCACGACTGACATCCTGCTCTGCGTCTTTTCGCGGTCGGAGCTGTGGAACCTCTTCAAATCGCAGCCCGAACGATCCTATGACCTGACCTGGATCGCCGCCGTCGAGGAGCATTTTCTCGGTGAAACCATCGCCACGCTTGGCCAGCGCGACGCAAGCCAGCGCGTGGCCTGGGCGTTTCTGCGCATGTTCCAGCGGTTGCGCGCTGTCGGGCTTGGCGGGGAAGATCACGTGCCGCTGCCGTTTCGCCAGCAGGATCTGGCGGATGCCCTTGGGCTTTCGCTCGTCCATACCAACAAGACCATCAAGCGTCTGCGTGAGGCGGGGCTGGCGAACTGGTCGGCAGGCAGGCTTTTTATTGGCAACACGCGCAAGCTGGCAGATCACGCGCTGTGCGACATCGAGGCCGAGGAAAAGCGCCCGCTGATGTAGCGACGGGCGACTTTTCCGCTGCCCCTTGCGCCACGGGGCGGAACCGCCGCCGCTTCGGCGCGTTGACGCGTCGGCACATTTCTTCAGAAAGGAAGCCCCAGATGAAAACGCTTGCCGAAGCATTCCATCATACGTTGAAGGACGTCTATTTCGCCGAGAACGCGCTTTGCAAAGCCTTGCCCAAGATGGCCGATGCCGTCTCGGACGAAGCGCTGGCGCAGGCCTTTCGCGACCACGAGGCCGAGACACGAGAGCAGGTCGAGACGCTGAAGAAAGTCTTTGAAACCATCGATGCGCCCGCCGAAGGAGAGAAATGCGATGCGATGGAGGGTCTTCTCAAGGAAGGCGAAGGTCTCATGGCAGAGGCCACCGGCAAGGCCTTGGGCGCAACGATGATCGGGATCGCGCAGGCGGTCGAGCATTACGAGATCGCCCGCTACGGCACATTGCGTCAATGGGCGAAGGAGCTGGGCAATACCAGGGCGCATGACCTTCTTTCCCAGATTCTGGATGTGGAAAAGGCAACCAATGCCAAATTGACCGGCCTTGCGGTGAACGCCGCCAGGGGCGCATGACAGGCTCGGTCCGCAGCCGCAGTATCCGGGCGTTTCGCCCTCGGTCCGGCATCGTAACTCGGTCGTGGTTCAGCCCCTTGCAGGGGTGAACCTGCGGCACAGCGGAGTGGAGCGGCATGCGGAAAAAGCGAAGCTGGCCAAGTTTTTGCAGGATGTCAGGGCCAGCTACTGGTTCGTGCCCTCTGGCCTTGTGTGTCTCGCGATCGCGGTCGCGCAGGGAATGCTGGCGCTTGATGGCCACGCGGTGCTGCAGTCCCGTCTTCTGCCGTCGGTCCTGCGCGACACCGAGCCGGACGGCGCACGCACCTTGATGACGACGGTTGCCGGATCGGTGTTCGGCGTGGCCGGCGTCATGTTCTCGCTGACCGTGGTTGCGGTGACCTTCGCCTCCGGTCAGTTCGGCCCACGGTTGATCCGCAACTTCATGCAGGACCGGGGCAACCAGTGGAGCATGGGCATCCTGACGGCGACCTTCGTCTATGCCCTCACCGTCCTGCGCGCGCTGCCGGATGCGGAAAGCGGGGCGGGCGCCGTGCCGCATCTGTCGGTCACGCTGGCGCTGATCCTGACGCTGGTCTGCGTCTTCACGGTGATCTACTTCGTCCACCACGTGCCCGAAACGACCAATGTGTCGAACATCGCCGCGCGTCTGGGGCGGCGGCTGATTGCCGATGTCACCCGTCTGATCGATGAGCGCGATTCCGAGGCGGATGAGGAGGATCGCCCCATTCCCGGCGGCACTGCGCAGACGCCGGTCCTGATGTCCCGCCCCGGATATGTCCAGGCGCAGAACAAGGCACGTCTGGCCGAACTTGCGCGCGAGAATGGCCTCACGGTTGATCTGCATTTCCATCCCGGCGATTTCGTCACCAGCCGCTCGACGCTCATGACCCTGCACGGGCCGGTGCCGTCGGAAGAGCTTGCATCGGAACTGCGGGACTGCATTGCCCTCGGCGATGAACGCACCGAGCATCAGAACCTTCTCTTTGTCGTCGATCAGTTGGTGGAGATGATCGCCCGGGCCCTGTCGCCCGGCGTCAACGATCCGTTCACGGCGAACGGGTGCCTCGACTGGCTTGCCGCGGCGGTCAGCGTGGCGGCCGGTCATGGCGGCGGTCTGAGGCTTTCGGCTCCGGGGCGGGTGGCAACGGCGGGGCTGGATTTCGACATGCTTCTGCACCAGGCCTTCGTCACATCGCGGCCCTACACAACTACGGATCCGCTGTGCGATCTGCATCTGCGCAAGCTGCTGCACCGGCTGCGGGACGAGATCGAGGTGGAGCCCTATGCCGGGCAGCTTCGATCCTGCATGGCGCGGCTGGATCTGGCCCAACCGGCGGGTACTGCCGACATCGGCCTTGATATCGTGTCGGCGAACGAAAGCTGATCGGGTGGAAGGTCGGGATGGTGTGGCAGCCGGGCGGGGTGTCAGGGCGCGCGCCGATTGTTCGTCCGCAGCGCAGGCTTGGCACGAGGAAAAACGGCCGCAGGAACGAACCTGCGGCCGCAAGCCGAACCATCAGACCGGCGGTCGCCCGCGCACGGCGCGTGCAATCATCGCGACCACGAAGAGGACGATGAAGATGAAGAACAGAATTTGCGCAATCCCGGCTGAGGCCCCGGCGATGCCGCCAAAACCAAGGGCCCCCGCGATCAGCGCAACGACGAGAAAGGTCAATGCCCAACCAAGCATGATGGTCTCCTTATGATATACGGCGCAACGGCGCCTGGAGATGAAACAACACCGCGGCACGCAGAAGGTTCCCGGTAAACTGCAAAACCCGCTTGCCCTGCGACGTTGGGCCCCGGATGTCGCTGCTTTGCTTGCCCGGATGGCGGGCAAGCGAAACGGCGCACCGGCGGCCGGCGACCGCATTGGCCCGAAGGCCAAAGCCGCGTCTTCCCGCCCGATATGATCACCCGAGGGATCGGCGCATCTGATTGCGGCCGCCCCCGAACTTGCCCGTCCTGGGGAGGGGGATGCGCCCTAGATGCCCTATGGCTCAAACGGTCGGCTTGCCCAGATTTTCGGATTTCGCCACCTTGACGGCCTTCTCGGCAACACGCGACCCGGCCCGTTTCGCCTCATCCACCGTCGTTTCCACCAGAGTCTTGTCGCCTGTGACCTCGTTGATCGCCCGTTTTTTCTCGTCAAGGGTCTCGCTCGCCTCATCGGCCACAGCGGCGGCGACCGTCGCCATTTTCTGCCGCTCTTCGTCGAAAATCCGCTCCGCTCTCGCGAACAGCGCGTCACTGCGATCACCGAGGGTGTCGTCTTCCAGCTTGCTGCGGGGAATGAGCCCACCGATCGCGGCGCCGACGGCCACTGCCAGCGCACCAACCACCAGAGGCTGGTTTTCGAAGAAATCGACGGCTGTGCGCTGCCCCTGCCGCGCAACCGCCCGCGTCGAACGCGCCGCAGAAATCGCCGCTTGCCGGGCCGCGATCACCCGCTGCCGCGCTTCTTCGGTCAGTCGCTCGGTGCCATGGGCAATTCTTGACGTGATCGTCGCTGTCGGTTGCCCGTCACCGTAGCTGTCGGACATTGCGCCCGGCGCATCGGTCTGATCCCGCCGTTCTCTGGCCTCCGTCAGGGTGCCGTTGTCATTGTCGATCATGGTCTTTCTCCTCTTTGCTGTCATCTGCCCAGACAGGCATGTCATCCGCCCAGGCCGGCCGTTTCACCGTCGGACCAACGGGTTTCTCCACGCTGTCAGGCTCGGCCGCCCATACCGCCCCGCCATCATCAAGCCAGTCCCTGAGGGGGCGCGAGGTTTCGGACGTCTGCGGCGGTGTCGCTTCCGGCATGTGTCGGTTGCGCATCCGCGTGCGGCGCAGGTCCGGTGCGGCACGGCCGGACGCAAGCCAGATCAGACCGATGCCCATCATCGCCACCGCAATCGGGTTCAGCCGCGTGGCGTCGGTCACTTTCTCCTTCAGCTTCGCCGCGTTATCGCCGAGAACCGAGGTTGCGCTGCGAACCAGCCCATCCACGGAGTAACGCTCCTGCAGGATCCGCAAGCCGCTCGCCACCGTCTCGCGATTGCGGGCGATGTCCTGCTCGATCTCGTCCATTGTCCGGTATTCGCCGCTCATGACGCGGCCTCCCGGATGACGGCGGCATCGCGGCGCACGCTGCGGACGGCGCGTTTCGGGGCAAGGCTGAATGCGCTCAACTTGCCAAGGCCCACCGAGACGAGGATTCCGGCGATCACCACAATTCCGATGCAGACGATCATGGCAGCCGATCCCGCCATCCAGCCCTGAGCGACGAGAAAGCCCACAATCGCGCCAGTCAGAAGGTTCAATGCCACCATGGCCACGACCAGCGCCGCCGCCAGCAGGCCCACGCCCACGGCGGCGGATTTCAGGCTGTCGGTCGCCTCGGCGCGGGCAAGATCCACCTCGTTGCGCACAAGGTCGGTCGCGGCACTCAGCACCTCGCCGAGTATCCTCGCGGTCGGTTCTGTGCGTTGGTCGCTGATCATGCCAGCCCCTCCCCTTCGGTCATGGAGCCGGTATCCTGCGCCGAAGCCTTCAGTAAGCGCGCGGCGGCAAAGCCGATGAGCACGGCCCCGCCGACGAAGATGACGGGGTTGCGTCGTGCCAGATCGGATGCCGATCTGATCATCTGGCCTATGTCCTTGCCCTGAAGCGACTCGGACGCGTCCGCGATGCCGTCGGCAATCTGACCCAGCGTCCGCTCGGCGACAGAGCCGCCCTTCATGTCCGAGGCGGCATTTCGCAGCGCGCCCGCCACATCGGCGATCTTCTCGCTCGCGGCGTCCTTGGCTTGCGTGGCAAGGTGGTGCGCCTGCTCACCGGCGCTGTTTGCGGCCGAACGCGCAACGTCCTTGATGTTCGTTGCTACATCGGCGGCCTTTTCGGTCACGTCTGGAGTGTTGGCCATGGGGTTCCTCATTCGCTGTGTGTCAGGGTGATTGCGCCGAAAACACCTCGGCGCGGCGCGGATCTCATTGTGAAGGAACAACGACCAAGCGCGGCGAAGGTTCCCGCCGGATGATGCGACGGGCGCTGAATGCGTTCCGGCATGGCGTGCGGGGAGTGCGCTCCGGCCACAGCGGAAAACCGCGGCGGGAGGCCTTGAACCGGGCCGGCCTTCCGGGGCGTACTTCAGCGGTGGTCGGGTCCAGCCGCGCGATGCCCGTCCCGTCGGGCGGCAGGTCCTCGCGGCGCAAACCGATCCATGATGGCGGGCAGCTTTCGTTCCAGCACCTCCAGCAGCCGGTCGCGGCTCATCCCCGTCCTCACGGCCAGATCGTCCAGCGTCTTCTCCCCGATCATCCGCGTCAGTTCCGCCCGGCCCCCGCGCCGATGCTCCCCCTCGGGCGCGCTGCATCGGGCGGTGGGCCGGGCGGGGAGTGATGGCCATCGGGAAAGATCGGCGGCACGTCATGAAGGGGCTCCATTCGTCGGGTGGCAAGGGGACCGAGAAGACTGGCGACGGCGCGACCTTTTGCTGCTGGCATGGCCGGCCCATCGTCCGGTGTTACGGGCCGACAACCCCTGCACGCGCCGTTGGTTCCCCACGGCACTGACGCGGGTTGACGATCCGGCCGAAGCATCGGCGCAGCGCCGCCAGCGGAAATCGCGCAGGGGAACCGGCGGCGCCCGGGCTCGTTGGTCCGTGCGCACAGCGCGAAATCGCTGCCCCGGGGGCGCAATGCCCGGAGTTTCAAAGCAAGGAGACTATCGATGAACTGGGATCAGGTCCAAGGCAAATGGAAAGAAATGACCGGCAACGTGAAGGCCAAGTGGGGCCAGTTGACCGATGACGAACTGGCCGAGATCGACGGTAACCGCGAAAGGCTGGAAGGCAAGCTGCAGTCGAAATACGGCAAGACCAAGGAAGAGGCCAAGGCTGAGGTTGACCGTTTCCTGAACGAATACTGATCTTTGGCCGGGGCACCATCAGGTGCCCCGGCCTTTCCGGCAGGCCCGGTTCTTCTTCCCCGACGGTCGACCGGCGTCACGGCCCCGGGGGCCAGCCCGCATCCCCTCACCAGACGTGCCGCTGCCCCCAACGAAGGACGAGAGGAATCCGCTGGCCCCTGTTCACAAGGGCGGAAGCTCTGACAATGGCCGAGGGCAGGTTGGGTAGTACATCACTTCGACAGAACGATCATCAGGCGTTGCTTCAGTTTGGAGGAGGAGGTCAGGCAGGTCCACGGGCTTGCAGAGTGAAGCAAAACAGCTACTTTATTGCTCCTGCGGCCATGCCTTTGATGATGTAGCGCTCCAGGACGACCCCCAGGATCACCAGCGGCAGCACTGCTGCTGAACTCAGTGCAGCCATCGACCACCAGGAAATTCCCTGGCTGCCTGTTTGGCTCGCCACCATAACTGGAAGTGTATTGGCGTTTGTGGAGGTCAGCAGAGCCGCGAAGAAGTACTCATTCCAGGTCAGGACCAGTGACAGGATGAAGGCTGCGACCATTCCGGGCAGGGCGATCGGCAGGATGATCGTGAAGAACGCCCCCCAAATCCCCAGGCCGTCGACCATGGCGGCTTCTTCCAGCTCGGTCGGGATGGTCGAGAACTGGTCTTTCATGATCCAGATGACGATGGGCAGGACGGTGAGGGTGTAGAGGAGGATCAGCCCGATCCTCGTATCAAGGAGGTCGAGCTCTCGGTACAGCACGAGAAAGGGCAGGGCGAGGACGACCGGCGGCAGGATCAGCTGCGACAGGAAGAAGAAAGAGATGTCGTCGTTCTTCATCCAGGCCCATTTGTAGCTGAAACGCGACAGGCCATAGGCCGCGAGGCTGCCCAGCAGCACGGCGAGCGCTGAGGAGGTCAAGGAGATGACGGCAGAATTGGTGAAGCGCTTCAGGAACTCGGCCCGGACGGTGCTTTCCTGGCCCAGGGTTTCGGGCGATAGGCCGATCGCCTCCCATCCCTTCCACTTCGGCGCGAAGTCGACCCAGGGGATCATGTTGCCCTTCATCACGTCCGGGGCCATCTTGAAACTGGTCGTCAGCGTCCAGTACATCGGGAAGAGGCAGATGACCGCCCAAAGGATCAGCGCGCCGTAGATCGCGATGCGGCCAGTCCAGAAACTGGCGCGGAAGCTACGGTCGGTGTCAGCATCGTGGAATACCTGAGCACTCATGTGCGTGGCCTTGTATGGCGTCCGGCCCATTTCATCAGGACGGTCATGAAGATGACGATCAGCACGAGGTAAACCATGGCAAGCATGGTGCCATAGCCGACGTTCGAGCGTTCGCGGTATTCGCGGAAGATGAAGCTGGTGACGGTGTCGGTGGCGCCGCCCGGGCCGCCCGAGGTCACGTTGATGACGATGTCGGCCAGCTTCAGCTTGAAGATGATGCGGATCAGGATGGCGGTGATCGACACCGGCAGCATCAGCGGGAAGGTCACCTCCCAGAACGCCTTCCAGCCCTTGGCACCATCGACCTTGGCGGCCTCGGTCAGCTCTTTCGGGATCGCCTGCAGGCCGGCGAGAAGCATGATCATCATGAAGGGGATGAAGGTCCAGGCGTCGAGGATCATGATCGTTGCCTTCGCCATCAGGGGACTTTCGAAGAATGACGGGTTTTCGATTCCCAATTGGCGGGCCAGCCGCGAGATCGGGCCGAACCGGGCCTCAAGCATCGACTTGCCGATCATCCAGCTGACGGCTACGGGCGAGAGCATCAGCGGAAGAAGGAAGGCCACCCGGAAGAACTTGCGCGCCCGGATCTGGGCGTTGAGGAGAAGCGCCAGACCGAAGGCGATGGCGTATTCCAGGGTGATCGCCAAAGTGTACCAGACCATGTTGCCCATGGCGTTCCAGTAGAACGGGTCGTTCCACATCTGCACAAGGTTCGCGATGCCGTTGAACTGGCGGCCATCCGGGTTGGAAAGGTTCCAGCTGGAAAAGGCGATCAGCAGCCCGAAAAGCAGCGGAAAGACGGTCAGTGAAACAACGAAAAGCGCAGCGGGCAGGACGAACAGCGTGCGCTTGCCCTGTTCGCCGCGCATCACAACCTGCGCCCAGCAGAACGCCGCGGCCCAAAGGCAGTAGGCGTAAAGCGTGGGGCGCCAACTGCTCAGCCCGTAATCGGCCCGGCCAAGGCTGTGCGCGGACTGCGCCAGCACCACAACGGCAAGGATGGCAGCAGACCCCCAGATAAGGGCCTTTCCGAACCGTAGTCGTCCTTTGGAAATATCGTCATTGGTGACGACATGAAGATGCTCGCCGCTGGTCACTTCACTGGCCCGATGCTGGATGAGACGCGCGCCCGGATGGCCGGACGCGCTGGGATGTCATGTTGGGGGGAAACAATGCCACCCGTGGGGGGTTACATCCCCAGACTTGCCTTGTAGAGCGCGATCTGGCTGTCGCGGCCAATCTGATCGGTGATCTTTTCCCAGGCAACTGCAATCGCGTCGGCGGTTTCCTGGGCCGTGGCGTATTGGCCCGCAAACCCCTTGGCCAATTCATCCTCGGCGACCGAATAGTATTGGAAGATGCCGGGGATACGAGGTTCGATGGCCGCGTTGGGGTGGTTGTAGCTGTCGCGGTTTGACCCGAGGTAGTCTTCGACAAAGGCACGGTCATACCCTGCCGCTTCCCACTCTTCAAAGTTGAAGTGCGAGTTGCGGTAGGGCTGAAAGCCCGACGGATAGGCCGCCGTCCAGAGCGAGATGTCCTTGCCGCCAAGATGCGCGGCAGCTGACCACGCCGCCTTGCGCTTCTTCTCGTCGTTCGAGACACGGTTCGTCACATAGATGCCCCAGCCGAGATAGGCGAGGTTCGGGGCGAAGTTCTCTTTCTCTTCCCAGGTGCCGGTCTTGGAGTTGCAGACCTTCTTGGCACCGGGGTTGATGTCGAACCCCACGACATCGCCTACGACCGACGTGTCCGAGGTCCGCGCGCTGGAACCGACGTCACCCCACCAGGTCAGGGCGGCACCGGTCCCGGCCAGGAACTGGCTGAAGGCGGTGGTGCCGGGGTCGGCGTTGATCTGGTCCGCCGGATAGGCATCTGCCTTGATCAGGTCCATCACGTCCTGAATCGCCTGCACCCAAGCCGGGTTGTTGACCCGCGGTTTCATGGTCTCGGGGTCAAACAGCCAAGCCGGATCGTCCGGGTGCTTGGCATAGGCCGACGCGCGATCTTCAAGGAAGTAGAAGCCGAAGCCGCCCCAACCTTTCAACGGGTCAAGGAAACCGTGGGCGGGAAGGCCGGTCAAAGGGTCGGTCTTGCCCTTGAGCGCGACCGACATCGCGTTGACCTCATCCCAGTGCCGGGGCATGTCCGCCAGCCCGGTGATCGAGCCATCGCCGAAATAGTCCTTGCGATAGGCCAGCGTATGGCAATCACCGTCAATGGTGATGCGGTAGGACTTTCCGTTCCATGTGCCGACGGGCGGCTGCAGATAGGCCACAAGGTCGTCGGCCTCGATCTGGGTCTTCACCCAGTCGGGCATTTCATCCAGCAGGCCGCGACCTGCCGTGTCACCCTCAAACGGGGCGCCCATTTCGATGATGTCGAAATCAACCGTGCCGGTGGCGATGGCCTGCTGCAGGCGCGGGTTGTAATCGGCCTGCGCAAGGTCGATCCAGTTGATCTTGGCACCCGTGTAGGCTTCCCACGATTTCAGGAAACCGCGGAAGAGAAGGTTGTGCAGGTTCTGGTTGTTGAGACCCATGAAGGTCAACTCGACACCAGCAAACTCCCCTTCGGCGACGTTGGCCTTGGTCGGGGCAAGGCAAAGTTCGCCCACTTTCTGCCAATCGGCATCGGTTGGTGCGCCCGCGCCAACGCCCGGGATCTGCAGGATCTGCGCCCGCACATCATTCTGGGCCAGGGCAACCCTGGCCGTCATGGGCATCGCCATTGTTGCACCAAGGGCCGTTGCCCCCTGAAGCAGCCGGCGACGGCTGATCATTGCGTTGTAGATTTCGACCTTCATTCGCGTTCCTCCCGCTGGTGAGGTGCAGTTTTCGTCGAACCGCTGCACCCAGCAGGAACTGTTGGACGGGCGACTGTCATCCGTCAATATGAATCCATTCATTTTTTGGGATCGATTACATTTTTCGCGTGCAAGTTCTTGTCCGGGCCGCTATCCACAGGCTCGCCCGGTGCCAGAAGCACTGGTTGTTGTGGGGGAGAGTTCATGGCCGAAGTCACGATTCGAGACCTTGGAAAGGCCTATGGCGCGGCGTCGGTCATTGAAAAACTCAACCTCGAAATTCCTGACGGGTCATTTACCGTCCTTGTTGGTCCGTCAGGCTGCGGTAAGTCCACACTCCTGCGAATGGTTGCCGGTCTGGAAGAGATCTCCGGTGGCGACATCCTGATCGGCCAGCGGCGCGTGAACAACTTGCCGCCAAGCGAGCGGGACATCGCGATGGTGTTTCAGAACTATGCGCTCTACCCGCACAAGACCGTTGCCGCCAACATGGGTTTTGCGCTCAAGATGAAGGGTGAGCGGACGGAAGACATCAGGGCGAAGGTCGCCCGCGCGGCCGAAATCCTGGGGCTTACCCCCTACCTCGACCGCTACCCGCGCGCGCTTTCCGGCGGGCAGCGGCAGCGGGTGGCGATGGGCCGCGCCATCGTACGTGACCCTCAGGTCTTTCTCTTTGACGAACCGCTTTCAAACCTCGACGCCAAGCTTCGCGTCCAGATGCGGACCGAGATCCGTGAGTTGCACCAACGGCTGAAGACAACCACCGTCTATGTCACGCATGACCAGATTGAGGCCATGACCATGGCCGACCAGATCGTCATCCTGAACAAGGGGAAGATCGAGCAGGTCGGAACGCCCCTCGAACTATATGATCGCCCGGCAAACACCTTCGTCGCAGGGTTTATCGGATCGCCTGCGATGAACCTGTTGAAGGGGACTGTCCGTGGCGGACATGTCCAGACCGAAGGCGCTTCACTGTCGCTGCCCGACGGGTGTGCCGTTGCCGAAGGGAAAGACGTCATCTACGGCATCCGCCCCGAACACCTGACGGTCGCGGCAACGGGCATCCAGGGCACCGTGGCCGTGGTGGAGCCTACAGGATCCGAAACCCACATCATCGTAAGGACCGAAGGCCAGGAAGTAACCGCTATCTCTCGCGAGCGTGTGAGTTTCCGTCCCGGCGAAGCGATTGCCCTCGCACCCAGGGCAGGGTCCGCACATGTCTTCGACACAGCGACGGGCGCTCGTCTTTGCTGACAGGACAATCACCAGAAAGGTGTGATGGCTGCCAGAGCGCCAATTCGGCGCGGCGCGCAAAGCACTACGCGCGGTCTGGTTCTTCCGCCGGGCAAGGGGCCGTGGAGTCGCGCACAATCAGACGCGCCAGAAATTCCTGCGATTCCAGTGAGGCGTCGAAAGCAAGAACCGCGCGCACCGCGGTCTCCGCCATTTCGCCAACAGGTTGCTGAACAGTCGTAAGGCGCGGCACGATGAGACTGGCGAGGGTGATGTCATCGAAGCCGACGACCGACAGGTCCGTTGGCACGGCCAGACCAAGGTCGCGCGCCGCACGGATGGCACCAATGGCCTGCTGATCGCTGGCCGCTGCGATGGCGGTAACCCGCTCCCCTCGTGGTTTTTGAAGAAGGTCGCGCGCAATCTGTTCTCCGGACTGAAAGTCGAAATCCCCGGGATGAACGTCGATCGATAAAGCGGTCCCGGTCGCAGAAATCTCTTCCGCTCTGTTGAGAAACCCGTCCAGTCGTTCACGTGCGTTAATCGTGTTGTCCGGACCGGCAAAATAGGCGATCCGGCGATGCCCAAGCGCCACCAGATGATCAAGGGCCACAGCCGCACCCTGCCGCTGATCGACGGTGATTGCGGCATAGCCCAGGGCAGGGCGGTCGATCGACAAGGCCCGCGTGGGGGCAGGCACATCCGCCGCCAACTTTTCAGAGGTTGGCACAAAGATGATGGCCACAGGTTTTTGCTCAAGAACCGCAACCAGTTGCCGTGCTTCGCGTTTCGGATCGTTGTGCGACGAAGACAAGATCAGTGCATAACCGGCGTCGGCGGCGATGCGTTCCAGCTCATTCGCCAGTTGCGCGAAGTAGGGGTTCAGGATGTCCGGGATCAGGAGGCCGATGACGTTGATCCTGTTCGACCGCAATGCGCGCGCGACCTGATTGGGCCGATAGCCAAGTTCCTCGATGGCTGCCTTCACGCGCAACAACGGGCCATGCTTGACGGCTGGGTTTCCTGCCAGCACTCTGGAAACCGTTCCGACCGACACACCGGCATGTGCCGCAACGTCCCGGATTTTTGCGCGTTTCTCAGTTTCCATTGCCTGACTGGATCAACCCAAGTTCTGCTGTGTTACCTACTTCGCATGGCGAGACACGCACCTGCAACCGCTAACCGCCAAGCAGCATCTGCACTTCCTTGCGCGTGGGCATGGCGGTGGCGGCACCGGGGCGCGTCACGCTGATCGAGGCGGTGGCGCAGCCGAAACGCACCGCTTCAACGGCGGTCAATCCGTCAGCAAGGGCCACTGCAAAGCCGCCGTTGAAGGCGTCGCCCGCGCCTGTCGTTTCAATCACCGGGCCGGCCGTGAATACGGGAACATGGACTGTTTCGGTATGGCTTCGGTAAAGAACTCCGCGCTCCCCCAGCGTGATCACTGCCGCACCCACCCCGCGCGCCAGCAACGCATCGGCCGCCCGGCAGGCATCGTCCATGGTCACGATGCGGATGCCGGTCAGGGCTTCGGCTTCGGTCTCATTCGGGGTCAGAAAGTCGCAAAGGCGCAGCATGCCGTCCGGCAGGGGTGCTGCGGGTGCGGGATTGAGGATCGTCCTTGCGTCACCGCCTCGGGCAATCTCCAGAAATCGGGCTGCGGCTTCGAGAGGTTGCTCAAGTTGGGTCACGGCGACGGAAGCGCCGCGAATGAGATCAGCCCGTGCGTCTACATCCGCCACGGAAATCCGCGCTGCGGCGCCGGGTGAAATGATGATGGCATTGTTGCCGCTGGCGTCATCGACAAAGATGAAGGCTGCGCCCGTGTAACTCTCATCATCTTCCGTAATGACCGGTGTAACCCCGGCCCGCGCCCATGTCGCGTGGGCCATCGATGCGAAAGCGTCCTTTCCAAGGCGCGACACGAAAGCGACAGAACTGCCCAGCATGCCTGCCGCAACGGCCTGGTTTGACCCCTTCCCGCCCGGTCCCAGTGTGAAGGACTTCCCGAGGATCGTTTCTCCGATGCTCGGCTGGCGCACAGCGCGATAGGCGGTGTCCGCGACAAAGACCCCCAGGATAACGACTTTGGACATCAGAAGACTTCCTTGCTTTCATTGGTCTATTTCGTCAGCGCGCGATGACCGCGACCCGCCTGCCTTGGCGTCTTTAGGCGTCCGGGGGGATGACACCTTTCCGAAACATGAAGCAGCCGTAGAAGCGGCGCTCGCCGGTCTGGATCACGGCATAGGCTGTGCGTGCAAGGTCGTAGAACGCGAACCGGTCGATCCCGATCATCGGTCGTGGCCGGCCCTCGGCATGGTCGATTTCCGCCTGAACCTCGACCTGCACTTGCGGGATTTCGTCTGGTTTGCCGACCACGGCCATTCGTCCCGCGAAGTCATCGACGAAAGTGTCAAGGGGCAGAACCGACAGCAGCGCACGGGCTGCTTCGGCGGTGGTCAGGTTTTCCATGCGGCACAACCGGCCGAAAGACGTAGACTTCGCCATGCTGTCGCCTGGAAAGTTCTGATCCACAAGGATCAGCGTGTCGCCATGACCCATCGACCGCAGAACGTACAGCACATCCGCGTTCAGCTTGGGATCTATCCCTTTGAGCATACTGTGTTTCCTTCCATTCCAGGCACCTGTGCCACCGCAGACTCTTGTTCGGCGCGGAGGGTCTATCGGCAAGACGGATAGCAAGGTTTCCCTGTGCATGCATCAGAAAAATAGTATCGGTTCATATTTTGGTAACGTTTCATATTGACAGTGAAACGATTCATTTTCATGGTCCGTCAAGCCGCGACCGTTCAAGGACTCGGCGTTAACGGGAGGTATCCATGAAACTGAAGAACCTGGCCGCCACGGCGGCCTTGGCCCTTGCGACGTCGTTTGCGCCTGCCTTTGCAGACGCAGAACGCCCCGTAGTCGGGCTTGTGATGAAGTCCCTGGCAAACGAGTTCTTCCAGAACATGATGACGGGGGCCGAGGCCCATGCTGCGAAACGTGGCGACTATGATCTCGTCGCCGTCGGCATGAAGAACGAGACGGACTTCGAAAGCCAGATCAACGCGATCGACAACTTCATCACCCAGGGCGTCGATGCCATTGTCGTGGCACCGGCCGACAGCAAGGCGATGGTCGGGCCGCTGAAGAAGGCGATGGATGCCGGGATCACCGTCATCAACTTCGACGTGGCGCTGGATGAAGGCGCCAAGCAGGCGGCAGGCGTCGAACTGGCCTTCGTCGGTCCCGACAACCGCGGCGGCGCAAAACTGGCAGGTGATGCGCTTGGCAAGGCACTCGGGAAGGGCGGCAAGGTCGTGATCATCGAGGCAACCCCGGCGCCGACAATGCCGCTCAGCGAAAGGCAGGTTTCGAAGACTCAGTCGCCGAGTTCGGGCTGGTCCTTCTGGACAGCCGGACGGCACATTGGGAGACCGAGGAAGCGAACACCGTGTTCTCGAACATGCTGACCGCCAACCCGGACATCCAGGGCGTCATGGCTGCCAACGACTCGATGGCCATCGGCGTGGTCAAGGCGCTTGAAGCCGCCGGCAGGACGGACATCCTGGTCGTCGGATTCGACAACATTCCGGCAGCGCAAGAGCTGGTGTCGCAAGGCAAGCTTCTGGCAACCGTAGACCAGTTCGGCGCGGACATGGCCGCGAATGCCATCGACCTGGCCATCGACGTCGTCAAGGGCGGCCCACCGCTGGAAGGTTGGGTCAAGACCCCGATCGAGCTTGTGACCGCACAGTAACCGCAGCGCGCCGTCGGGAACCTTTCCGACGGCGCACCTTTCCGAGATCGATCACATGTCCTTACTCGCCCCCCAAACGCAGCCCCACATCGCGGGACACGCGCAAGTTCTGAACGTCAGCGACCTGCGGAAATCCTTTGGCGGCATCCGCGCGCTTGGCGGTGTTTCCCTGAACGTCGAAGCCGGCAAGATCCATGCGCTGGTCGGCGAGAATGGCGCCGGGAAATCCACCCTGATCAAGATATTGACCGGGGCAATCACCCGGGATTCGGGAACGATCCTTCTGCATGGCAAGCCCTACTTGCCCAGCAATCCGGCCCAGGCAAAGGCGGCCGGCGTTCAATGCGTGTACCAGGAACTGAACATGTTCCCGGATCTCAGCATCGCGGAAAACGTAAACATCGAACGATTTCCCCGCAAACCCTTTGGCCTTGTCGATTTTGCGGCGATGCGGGCGCAGGCCATCCGGGCGCTTGGTGCCGTCGGCCTTGATGACATGGACCCGGACCTTCCGGTGCGAAAACTGGGAATTGCCCACAAGCAATTGATCGAGATTGCGCGCGCCTTGTCGACGAAAAGCGAGATCCTGATCCTGGACGAACCAACGGCAACCCTGACCGACCGCGAGGTCCAGAAACTGGCTGAAATCCTGGCGCGCCTGCGGTTGCAAGGGCTGTCGATCCTCTTCGTCTCTCATCACCTCGAGGAGGTGTTCCGGATCTGTGATCAGGTTACCGTCTTCAGGAATGGCCAGACGGTGGCCTCCGAAGCAATTGCAAATGTTACTCCGGAGTTGGTGGTGCGGCATATGGTAGGCCGCGCGCTCCATCCCGCGGCGGCCGCACCGAGGCCGAAAGCTCCCCGGAAGAACGAGGTGCTGGCCGTCGCGGACCTGAAGACGACGGCGCATGCAAAGCCATCAGGCGTCAGCTTTTCGCTGAAGGCGGGTGAGGTGCTGGGGCTGGCCGGGCTTGTCGGTGCAGGGCGCACCGAGGTGCTGCGCGCCCTCTTTGGCGCGGACCGGCGACGCGGTGGCACGATCCGCATCGACGGGGCCGAGGTCCGGATCGACAGCCCGTCCGATGCGATCCGGCATGGGCTGGCCTTCGTGACCGAAGACCGAAAGGGCGAAGGTCTTATCCTGCCGATGTCGATCAAGGAAAACCTTGGTCTGGTGGATTTTGTCAGCGCATCACGAATGGGCCTTCTGAACAAGGCAGCCGAGTCCACACAGGCAGACAGATCGAGGGACAAGCTGAGCATCAAGCTTGGCAGCACATCTGACGCCGTTTCTTCACTTTCGGGGGGAAATCAGCAGAAGGTCGTGATGGGCAAATGGCTGAACGTCCGCCCCCGCATCCTGCTTCTGGACGAGCCGACCCGCGGGGTCGATGTCGGGGCAAAGGCGGAAATCTACGAGATACTCAAGGGTTTGGCTGAAGAAGGCACATCAATCCTGGTCGTGTCATCTGAACTGCCCGAGCTGATGACACTTTGTGACCGGATCATGGTCCTTTCCAATCATCAGCTCAGCGGCGAACTGAACCGAGACGCCTTTTCCGAAGAGGCGCTTTTGAAACTTGCCTATAGGCAGCACCAGGAAGTTGGGGTCGAGACGACATGAGTACCGAAGGTGTGATATCGGGCGCCGCCGTTGCGCGGGGCCGGTTGCTGCTGCGCAAGATGGGGGTCGGAATTGCACTTCTGGTCCTGATGCTGCTGTTCTCGGTGTCGTCGGAGCACTTCCTGACACAGGGCAACCTCACGAACATTCTGACGCAGATCACGATCAACCTGACCCTTGCCGTCGGCCTTACCTTTGTCATTCTCGTCGGCGGAATCGACCTCTCGGTGGGGTCTGTCCTTGCTTTGTCTGCGGTCCTCGCCGGGATGGTGATGTCAAACGGCTCAATTGACCCAAACCTGGCTGTTCCGCTTGCCATCGGTGTCGGAATGCTGGTCGGGCTGGTCTGCGGGATGCTGAACGGGGCGTTGTCAGCATTGTGGGGTCTGCCGTCCTTCATCATTACGCTTGGAATGCTGAACATTGCCCGCGGAGCGGCGCTGGAGATCACCGATGCCAAGGCAATCTACTCCTTTCCCGAAGGCTTCGCTTATGTTGGGTCGATCATCATCTTCGGGGTGCCGCTTCTGTTCGTCTTTGCCCTTGTGCTGGTGATGGTGGCCTGGTTCGTCCTTTCGCAAACAGTGTTCGGTCGCATGATCTATGCGATCGGCAACAATGAAGAGGCGGTCCGCCTGGCCGGACACTCGGTGTTCCGCTACAAGCTGGGCGCCTTTGCTGTCTGCGGTCTGTGTGCGGGGATTGCTGCGCTGATCTACATGGCGCGTCTGGGCATTGCGTCGCCCATTGCGGGCGTCGCCTTTGAACTCGATGCCATCGCGGCGGTCATCATCGGGGGCACCTCGCTGTCAGGCGGCAAGGGGTCGGTCATAGGGACTCTGTTCGGCGCATGCATCATCGGGGTTCTGGCGAACGGCCTTATCCTATTGGGTCTGAGCGACTTCGTTCGGCAGATCATTACCGGTCTGGTGATTGTCATGGCCGTGGTCCTGGATCACTTCAGATCGCGGATCTCACAGGGCGCTTGAACTCGCGAAGTCGACCAATTGGTCGACTTTGATTTGCTGCCGCTCGGATAAACGGAAGGGCAACCTGAGATGGATTTCTTTGCTGACACCGCCGAGGTGTCCGAATTGCGACAGCTGGTCGGGCTCGGACTCTTGGATGGAGTGACGACAAACCCAAGCCTGATCGCCAAATCGGGGCGAAAGATGACGGAGGTGATTGCCGAGATCTGTGCGATAACCTCTCGCCCTGTCAGCGCCGAAGTGGTGGCCACCTCAACCGAATACATGATTGCTGAGGGCAAGGAGCTGGCGGCGATTGGTCCCAATGTCGTGGTCAAGGTGCCGCTGACCGAAGACGGGCTGTCCGCCTGCCGCGCCTTTGTCCTCTCGGGCATCAAGGTGAACGTGACCCTGTGCTTCTCGCTGGTGCAGGCGATCGTCGCAGCCAAGGCCGGGGCGACCTATATCTCGCCTTTCGTCGGGCGGCTGGACGACATCAACCTGGACGGGATGCAGCTGATCCGTGACATCCGCGACGTCTATGATGTGCAGCGGTATGACACGCAGATCCTTGCGGCTTCGGTGCGGTCGGCAAACCACCTCGGCGAGGCAGCACTTGCGGGGGCAGATGCGGTCACGGCACCGGCCGCCGTGTTGCGGGGCCTGATCAAGCATCCGCTGACCGATGCGGGTCTGGCAAAGTTCATGGCCGACTGGCAGTCGACGCAGCCGCGCCCAGTATAGGACCACGCCTTGATCTCCCGAGCTAACACCAATCCAACAGGGATACCGTCCTCGACATCGCACGCCTTCGCGCCCGTCACCCCGTTTACTGGATGCGCGCGACCGCGATCCGCGCACTGACGCTGGACGCCGTGGCCACGGTTCTCTTTGAAGAGAACCTGAAGTTCGATCCCAAGGCGCCGCACTGGGCCGATCGCGACCGGTTCATCCTGTCGGCGGGGCATGGGTCGCTGCTGATCTATTGGCTTTGT
The DNA here is from genome assembly GCA_012032275.1 of Tabrizicola sp. Lineage (GTDB taxonomy): Bacteria > Pseudomonadota > Alphaproteobacteria > Rhodobacterales > Rhodobacteraceae > JAAURK01. Next base: position 6,124 of record JAAURK010000012.1, on the reverse strand, counting down.
ACCTGACCGGCTATGCCGACATGACACTGGATCAGGTGAAGAACTTCCGCCAGTGGGGTGCGATCACCGCAGGCCACCCGGAATACGGCCAGGTCGCGGGTGTGGAAACCACCTCCGGCCCCCTGGGACAGCGCATCGCCAATGCCGTCGGCTTTGCCATGGCGGAAGAGCACTTGCGCGCCCGCTGGGGGGCCAGAATCCAGGACCATTACACCTCGGTCATCGCCGGCGACGGCTGCCTGACGGAAGGCGTCAGCCAGGAGGCGATCGGCATCGCGGCCCGCCAGAAACACAGCCGCCTGATCGTCCTTCGGGACAACAACGGCATCACCATCGACGGCAAGGTAACGTGGCCCTGCGTCACTGATCAGAAGGCCCGCTTCGCGACCAGCGGCTGGGATGCCGTCGACTGTGACGGGCATGACCCCGCCGATATCGACCGCGCGCTGACGGCGGCCAAGGCCAGCCCCGCGATGATCACCTGCAAGACCCATATCACCTTCGGCCATGCCGCGCAGGATACCAGCAAGGGCCATGGCGCGCTGACCAGTGCCTGAATAGATTTGCCGAACATCGGGCGCAACGCGAAGAAGTTTGGTATAGCGCGTTCTGCCCGAGCAAGGCCCGTTTGTATCCCTTCCACGGCGCTGAGGACTTCTGGGGCCGAGGCTCGAAATTCCGGGTTAGTACGACTCTGTTGCACAAATCGGCTGATGGCCGGGCTTCCCCTTTTCCCGGACGGACTTATCCCACGAGCTTCGTGACGGGGATGCCGAGCGCGGTGTAGCCGTTCAGGACGGCGACACGAATTTGGAACTCCGCGACCTGACGGTCAAAGTCCCGCGCCATGAGGCGCTGACCCGGCAGTTTGACACCGTGCATTTTGGTCTCTGCACGGCTCCGGCGGTGGTCGCCGCTCCATCGTCGCCAGAGCGCAGGGCCGAGGTATTTCGACGCCCGCAGCGCCTCATTGCGCGCGGCAGCACCTGCCGTGATCGCCTTCCACGGCTTGGCGTTCTTTCGCGGCGGAATGACGGCTTCAGCCCCGTGTTCGGCGATGGCGTCATGACACTTGCGGAGGTCGTAGGCGCCGTCAGCGGTGACGCTGGCGATCTCCTGCTCCGGCGGGATCTGATCGAGCAGCATCGGCGCATCGCCCATGTCGCTGGTGGTGACCTCTGCCGCCCGGATTTCCAAGGCTTCCACATCAATCCCGAGATGGACCTTGCGCCAGGTCAGCCATTGATGCGCCATTGATGGAGTGGATGGCTCCCGCTTCCGGCATCGCAATGTGCCATGTTGGGTGCTGTGAAACGGCCAACGAAGGGAGCCATCCACTCCATCAGTGGCGCTCACCGGCTCGATGTCGATCAAGAGATGCAGCGGACCCTGCGACCCCCGATGCGGGATGTTCTCGGCCAGCGTCTTCTGGCGACGGCTGAGCGTGCTGACGTCCGGCACATCCCAGCCCAGGCCGATCAGACACAGCAGGCTTTCGACGAACCCGGTCGTTTGCCGCAGCGCCATGCCAAGAAGAACCTTCATCGTCAGGCAGGTCTGAGCGGCGGCGTCGCTGTAGACGGGCTGTCGCCCCCGCTTGCCGGTGGGCTTCGCTGCCCATGCCATGCCGGGGTCAAACCAGATCGACAGCGACCCCCGGCGCTTGAGCGCCGCGTTGAAGGATGGCCAGCTCAGGGTCTTCCAGGCCGGTGTGTTCGGTCTGCTCATCCCCTCGAGCTATCACGCTGGATTCACAAAATGAATCCCTCACCGGATTTGTGCAACAGAGCCCTGCTGCGTGTCATTCCCGCCTTGTTGCTGGCGCTCCCTGCGACAATGCCATCGCGATGATTTGCAAAGAGCGCTGGAGACCTTCAAGGACCGCAAGTGTTTGATCCCGGATTTTGATGGTGCGATCTTTTCCTTAGCAAGGAAGGAGGCACTATGGGACAGGTTCTACACGGCAGCGCCACCACGACAGAGGCAGTCCGTCGAGCAATACAGAATAGTGAAGAGAGCCTGAGGGCGCTTTCGGCGCGCTACGGGATCAACCAGAAGACCGTGGCGAAGTAGAGGAAGCGAACGTCGGTTGCCGATCTTCCGACAGGTCCGAAGGGCGCCAAATCGACCGTCCTGAGCCTGGAGGAGGAGGCAATGATCGTCGCCTTCCGACGGCACGCTCTGCTGCCGCTGGATGATTGCCTCTCTGCGCTGCAGCCCTCAATCCCGCATCTGACACGGTCATCGCTGCACTGCTGCTTGCAACGCCATGACATCAGCCGCCTACCCGAAGTCGAGGGCGACAAGCCTACCAAGAAAAAGTTCAAGGCCTACCCGCTCGGCTACTTCCATGTTGATATCGCTGAGGTTCAGACAGCAGAAGGCAATGAGGTGCCCCTGGTTTCCTAGACACCTGCCTCGTTCAATTTCTGCTGCCTGGTTTCGAAGTCAACCATTGCCCGGCAGTCGATTGCAAGGCAATCGATGAGAGGGGGGCGACAGCATGCCGTTGTTCGTGTGCTTGCGCTTCGGGTTGTAGAACATCTCGATGTAGTCGAACACGTCCTGTCTTGCGTCTTCCCGGGTCAGGTAGGTGCGGCGGCGGATGCGTTCCCGCTTCAGGAGCTGGAAGAAGCTTTCCGCGACGGCCCTCGCCATTGGGCTTGAACCAATGGCGCCCGTGGCTCGATCATGGCAGTTCCCTCGGCGACTCATGCTGGCATCCAGGTTGTGCTGGCCAAGAAACTCCTGCCACTCGCGGCTTGTGAACTGCGAACCCTGGTCGGAATGGATCATCACCTTGGCCTTGGGCTTGCGCCGCCAGACGGCCATGAGCAGAGCCTGCAAGGCAAGCGCGGTTGTCATCCGAGGCTGGGCGGACCATCCGACAACGCGCCGCGAGTAGAGGTCGATCACGACCGCCAGATACAGCCAGCCCTCGTGGGTCTTGATATAGGTGATGTCGCTCGCCATTGTCCTCGGACCAGTGGCGGACACTGGCTCGCCCCAGACCTTGTCGGGCGCATCCACCTCGAACTGCCGATCCAGAGTGTAGGATGCGACGACAGCAGGCTTTCCGCCATATCGTCCCGGGCGGCGCTTGTAGCCGACCTGGGCCAGGATGCCTGCAAGGCTGGCCAGCCGCGCGACCCGGTTCTCGGAAACCTGTTCCCCGTTCGCCATTGTTTCTCGGACCAATGGCGAAACAACGGCTCACTCCCGCAGATCGTCGGCCAGTTTGCGATAGCCGTAGACCTTGCCGCTGTCGGACCAGGCCTGCCGGATCAACTCCGTTTGGCGCACATCGTCCCGCGCACGCAGACTTAACGGTTCTTTAAGCCATGCGTAAAAGCCGCTGAAGTGAACCCGCAGCACCCGGCACATGGCTCGGACGCTGAACTCGGCCTGATGCGCCGGCATGAAGGCCGTCGCCATTGGGCTTGAACCAATGGCGCTCCAATGGCTCCATTCACTTTGCATCCTGCGCGAAGTACGCGGCCGCCTTCTTTAGAATGTCGCGCTCCTCAGTCACCCGCGCCAACTCGCGCTTCAGCCGTCTGTTCTCGGCCTCATGGTCGACGCCGACCGACTTTGCCACAGGCTCTCCAAACAGCTTCAGCCACTTGTACAATGAGTGCGAACTCACACCCAAACGTCGGCCAACCTCGCGGACAGGGTATCCCCGAACCGTGATCTGCTGCACCGCATCCCGCTTGAACTCGTCGCTGTAGTTGCTCGTCCCCATCTCGGCCTCCTAGCCTCAAAGTTAGGCGGCAAAGCGACTACAAATCTAGGGGCACCTCACTGTTGTCACGCCACATCAACGAACATGTATCTGTAACTTGCAGTCATTTGATCTGCAACGATCACAACCGATCAGCCCTGCAAGTCGACACCGCCGCCATTTACCCATGCACCACGCAGCGCTGGACCGAGACCATCCGCGTCGATCTGTGCAAGCGTGATCGTTGTCCAGCCTCTCGCCCCCCAATTGTTCGGGAGGGGTGTAAACACGTCCGGCAAGCGGCCACACCAGTGCTCTTGTTCCAGCGGCGTCAGAAAGAGATTTGCGGTTTCTTCGCTTGGGGCAAGGGACGCGAATATGCGCCGGACCTTGAAGGCTCGCCGCTCGAAATGGGGCACTTCAAGGGTACCATCCAGCGCCAGCGCCAGCGCGCGAAATTCGGTGCCACACATCAACCAACCTTCCCAACCTTGCCACCAAGCGCGGGAGTAAGATGCGTCAAAACGCACCGCCAGTCGCCGCCCACCAACCGATAGACGTCGGTGATCCATTCGTCGGCGCTAATTGGCTTGCCGCAGAACCATCCGGAGTTTTGCCCCCGCCCGGTCACGGTGGCCACGTCACCCATTACATGCATGTGGTGCGTTGTCTTGGTCATCGTGTCATGGATCAGGGTGCCGGCGGCGATAAGGCCAAGTACTGCTTCGGCCGAAACCGGACCGCTCTCGGGTGTGACCAGCACCCAATCGTCGGTGATGCAGCGCCTGATGGCGTCCGGATTATTGCTGATCATGGCGGCATTGAAGGCCTGTTCGGCGGCTTCGAGCTGGTATCTGACACTCTCATTCATGCTGAGGTGTCCGCATCCCATCGCGACTGCATTTCCGCGGGCGTGATCTTCTCGATCGTCTGGGACAGCATCCAGCGGTGGCCGAACGGGTCCAGTAGCGTCGCGCTGCGCTCACCAAAGGACTGATCCTTCGCAGCACGCAGGAGCAGCGCCCCCCGCCTCAACCGCGCGGTCCACGTCAGCGTCTACCGTCTCGGTGGAAAGATGAAGCGTGACCGGCGTACCCCCGATAGTATCAGGACTGACGGCACCAAAGTCCGGATACTCGTCGGCCAGCATAAACCGGTTGTCATCGATCATCAGTTCGGCGTGCCCGATGCGTCCATCCCCTGGGTCGACCATCCGGAACACTTCAACAGCGCCGAAAGCCCTGCGGTAGAATTCAAGCGCATGCGTCGCATCCTTGGCGATGAGATAGGGAACGAGGGTTCTGGTCATCTGCGAATCCGCAACTTGATTTCCATCTATATTTACGTTACGTCTCGTAAACAAATGAGTCAAGATGCCCCAAGAACCCGCGGTCGTCCGCCGAGCGCAGCTGCCCGCAACAAGGCACTTGCTGCCGCTCACGACATCCTGATGACAGAGGGCCTCGGCCGGATTTCCATCGAGGCCGTTGCCGCTCGGTCGGGCGTCGGAAAGCCAACGATTTATCGAAACTGGGCCAACGCCACCGAACTTGCCATGGTTGCACTAATGGAGGGGCATCCCGAAACCGCTCCTAGCCGACACGGCAATCTGCGCTCAGCCCTGCTGCGGCAGATCACGGATATCGTACAAGCATTCGCAACAACTCGAGGCCGCCAGATTGCCCTGGCGCTGGCCGCTGCGGACCCAGATAGCGAGATGACCCGCGCCTTTCGCAACCGCATCATCCTGTCTGGCCGTGAGACTGGGCGCCAGCTGCTTGCCAAGGCGATCCAGCGTGGCGAGATCGCGACACCTGCTGACGTCGAAATCGTCCTCGACATGATCTACGCGCCCGTTTTCTACCGATTGCTAATCGGTCATCGTCCGCTAGACGGGGCCTTTGCAGAAGCACTTGTCGAACAAAGCGTCAGGATGTTGACGGCAGTATCGGCAGGTTGATTGCCGGAGACAATGTTGCCTGTGCCGCGGCGGCAAACAGAGAGAGTGTGTGTGCCTGCAATCGTCGCACATGTCTTCGCTCTATTGATCGGCCGCTTCGGAGCGGCCGCACTGCGGCATCCCGTCAGATCGGATCGGCAGCTATGGGCCGTCTCTTGATGTCACGCCCCTGCTTTGCAATGTCAGCTCCATCTGCACAGCGGACGCAGCCTGATCGATCTCGCTGCGCTCCGCACCAGCGTCCGGTCTGGGAAGTCGGCACTGCAGCACCTGGCAGGTGTCGACCGTCCGCAATGGGCCGCCTGCGACCGCCTAGACCCTTTTGCATTTACCTTGAGACATATCCTGCATGCCTGAGGTAGCTTGAGCATTCCTCTGGTGTGAAGAGGTCGCAGATGTCTCCCAGGGCTTTGATGAGGTGGTCGAAGGTTCTGGCGCCG
>JAAURK010000219.1 GCA_012032275.1 Tabrizicola sp. | reverse complement strand
CACCGGCGCGCTGGCCGCCACCCGCTCGTCGCTGCTCGCCCAGCAGGCATCGGGGGCGGTGGAGGAGGTGCTGCGCGAGGCCGTCATTCTTGCCACGCTGATCCTTCACCCCACGCTCATCCACCGGTTCGAGGCGGCGCTGGAGCGGCTTGATCTCACCGGCGCGGATCACAACCGCCTGCGCCAGCTGATCCTGACCCATGCCGATGATGCAGCACTGCACGCCCGGATCGCCGAAGATGCGCCTGCAGCCCTTGACGCCCTGATGCAGCGCCCCCATGTCGCCATTGCGCCCCCCGTCCGAAACCGGACTGACGGCGATCTTGCCACCCTGTGCCTTGCGGAAGAGCTTGCCAAACTCGATGCCCGCCGAGGTGCGCGGCGCGAGATCGAAGAGGCCGTCGAGGACTTCGGCGATCTTGCGGATGAGGGGCTGACCTGGCGGCTGTCGAAAGCCGCCGAAGCGCGCCACAGGTCGGACAAACCCGACCGCGCCGATGCCGCAGATCTGGGAGAGGACCGTGACGCACTGTCAAGACATTTGCAAAACCTGATCGACAATCAGGTGTGGATCAAGAAAAACCGCTGATTCGGCCTTTCCCCCGGCCTGATTCGCGTTATTGATTCGTAAGCCCGCGCCCCGATTCGCACCCAAGGAGCACCCATGGCCCTCAAGGATACCGACGATACAAAGCCGGAAACCGATGAGGCGGATGTCTCGCTCGACATGAGCCAGGCCGCCGTCAAGAAGATGATCGCCGACGCACGCGAACGTGGCTACATCACCTATGACCAGCTGAATGCGGTTCTGCCGCCCGAACAGGTCTCCTCCGAACAGATCGAAGACGTGATGTCCATGCTCTCCGAGATGGGCATCAACATCATCGAGGACGAAGAGATCGAGGAGGGCGAGGCGCCCGTGGGCGAGATCGTCGAGATCTCCTCCTCCCGCGAGATCGCGGTCGCCGGGACCACGTCAGAGACGCTTGACCGCACGGATGATCCGGTGCGGATGTACCTGCGCGAAATGGGGTCGGTCGAACTCCTCAGCCGCGAGGGCGAGATCGCCATCGCCAAGCGGATCGAGGCGGGGCGCAACACGATGATCGCCGGGCTCTGCGAAAGCCCGCTGACCTTTCAGGCCATCACCATCTGGCGCGACGAACTTCTGAACGAAGACATCCTGCTGCGCGATGTGATCGACCTTGAGGCCACTTTTGGCCGGTCGATGGATGGCGAGGAAGAGATGGACGGCGCCGCCTCGCTTGACGGCGTCGGGGGCGAGGAGGGCCCGCGCCGCAGCGGCACCGCCGAGCCGGAACTTGATGCCGACGGCAATCCGATCATCACCGAAGCCGACGACGACGAGGATGACGAAGCCTCCAACATGTCGCTGGCCGCGATGGAGGCGGCGCTGAAACCGCGCGCGCTGGAAACGCTGGAAACCATCGCCCGTGACTATGCGCAACTGTCGGAAATGCAGGATATGCGGATGAATGCCGCGCTGTCGAATGCCCAGCATTTCTCGACCAGCGAAGAGGCCGCCTATCAGAAACTGCGGTCCGAAATCGTGCTTCTGGTGAACGAGCTGCATCTGAACAACAGCCGCATCGAAGCGCTGATCGACCAGCTTTACGGCATCAACCGCAAGATCATGAGCATCAATTCCGGCATGGTAAAGCTGGCCGATGCCGCCCGGATCAACCGCCGCGAGTTCATCGACGAATATCAGGGGTACGAGCTTGACCCCGACTGGATGGACCGCATGGCTGCCAAGGGCGGGCGTGGCTGGCAGATGCTGTTCGAGAAGTCGAAGGACAAGATCGAAGAGCTGCGTGCCGAAATGGCGCTGGTCGGCCAGTTCATCGGCGTCGACATCTCGGAGTTTCGCCGCATCGTCAATCAGGTTCAGAAGGGCGAGAAAGAGGCCCGCCAGGCCAAGAAGGAAATGGTCGAGGCGAACCTGCGTCTGGTGATCTCCATCGCCAAGAAATACACCAACAGGGGCCTGCAATTCCTTGATCTCATTCAGGAAGGCAATATCGGCCTGATGAAGGCCGTGGACAAGTTCGAATACCGGCGCGGCTACAAGTTCTCCACCTATGCGACCTGGTGGATCCGGCAGGCGATCACGCGGTCGATTGCCGACCAGGCCCGCACGATCCGAATTCCGGTCCACATGATCGAGACGATCAACAAGCTCGTCCGCACCGGGCGCCAGATGCTGCACGAAATCGGCCGCGAACCGACGCCGGAGGAATTGGCCGAGAAACTCCAGATGCCGCTGGAAAAGGTCCGCAAGGTGATGAAGATCGCCAAGGAACCGATCAGCCTTGAAACGCCGATCGGCGACGAGGAAGACAGCCAGCTTGGCGATTTCATCGAGGACAAGAATGCGATCCTGCCTCTGGAAAGCGCCATTCAGGAGAATCTGAAGGAAACCACCACCCGCGTCCTCGCCTCGCTCACCCCGCGCGAGGAACGCGTCCTGCGCATGCGGTTCGGGATCGGGATGAACACCGATCACACGCTTGAAGAGGTCGGCCAGCAGTTCAGCGTCACCCGCGAACGCATCCGCCAGATCGAGGCGAAGGCGTTGCGCAAGCTGAAGCACCCCAGCCGGTCACGAAAACTGCGGAGCTTCCTGGACCAGTGACCGCCCCGGGGCCATGGAAATCGAGCCCCCATGGCCTCGGGGATCGCGCCACGCTCTGCCCCGCACCCTATCGCAGGTACGAAGGGCGCGGTTGATCCCGCCCCAAACCGGCTTGCGGCCAGGGTGACGGCGAGGAGACTGCGTATCCACCGCGCTTCGGCCAGCATGGTGCAGGAACCTGCGCGAAGACGCATGCCCGCCGCCGGGACGGATTCGCTGTGGCGCAGGGCCCTGCTTCGACGCCCGTCCCGCCCGAAATGCCAGATGATGCCGATCGCCGAAAGCGGGACGAAGCAGGCCGAATGTGATTATTGGTTCACCTCACCAGTCGAATTTCAACTATCAATTGCACAAAAAACAGGCAAATCTTCAACGGAACACTTTTCCGGCGTCCTCATGTCATTATAAGCTGCGAGGATCAGCGAGCAGCGTTCTGCCTATCATCACGTTGTCCGTTCTGGAGTTCATCACAATGTCACCTCGTCATTTCACTCTTCCTGCCGCGGCTGCGGCGCTTTTCCTCTCTCATCTCTCTGCCCATGCGCAAACCGACGCGAACGTCACGCTCCGTTCCGGCATGGCAATATCAACATCGAGGGCCAGTTGGTCGGGGTCGAGGACGGTGCGTATGTCGTCCGCACCGAGATCGGGCTCATGAATGTGCCGATCAACAGCGTTACCTGCGAGGGCGACTGCCCGGTCCTCGTCGCCGCACCCGAAGCCCCCGCGGCCGTCGAAGCCCCTGCGGCAACCGAAACGGCCACGCCCGAACCGGCGCCTGCCGAGCCCGCCACAACCACCGCCGCGGCCGACGATGTTCCGGCCGACAAGAAGTTCGGCATCCACGGCTCTCGCACCATCGGAACGCACCTCATTCCCAACCTCATCAAGGCCTATGCCGAAAAGATCGGGGCCACCTATGAGATGCTTGATGATATCCCGACGGAGCGGATTGTCCGGCTGAGCGCTGCAGACGGCACCGTCATTGCCCAGATCGATCTGCAGACCAAAGGCTCCGGCAGCGCCTTTCCCGGTCTTGGCGAAGGGCTGGCCGATATCGGTATGGCCGACCGCCGGATGAACGACGGCGATCTGTCGAAGCTTGGCCCGCTGGGTGAGTTGCGCGACACGTCAAGCGAGATCGTGCTTGGGCTGGACGGTATCGTGGTTCTCGTCCACCCGACCAACCCGCTGAACGACATTTCCTTCGAACAACTCTCCCGCATCTTCTCGGGTGAGGTCTCGAACTGGAGCGCCTTTGGCGGCGCCGATGCCCAGATCAAGCTGCACTCCTTCCCCGACGGCTCGGGTGACCGCTCGATCTTCCTCAGCCGCTCCGTCGATCCCTTTGGCAAGACCGAATCCGAAGCCGCTGTCGAGCATCAGGAATATGCCGAAATGCGCGATGCGGTTCTGGCCGACCCGCATGCAATCGGCTTTCTCGGCCGCGCCTTCGTTGGCGACGAGGTGAAAGTGCTGCCGATCCGCGAGCAATGCGGGCTGATCTCTCCGCCGACGAACTTCCGCATAAAGACGGAAGGTTACGCCATGTCGCGGCGGATCTATCTCTATCGCAAACCCGGCACGATCCACCCGGTCGCCCAGGATCTGATCGACTTCGCCTTCTCTCCCGAAGGGCAGCAGGTGATCGTCGACAGCAGCTTTGTCGACCGCAAGCTGGAGGGGCAGCGCCTGTCCGACATGACGGTGGAGCTTGACCATGCGCGCACCGAGCCGGATTTCCAACCCGAGGTCTTCAAGACGCTGATGTCCGATCTTGGCAGGGCCGAGCGGCTGAGCATTGCCTTCCGCTTTCCGTTCAGCAAGGCGACCCTCGACCCTCTGTCCGAGCGGGCGATCGACGAATTTGCCGCCGAGCTTCGCTCTGGTGCATTCGACGGCAAGGAGATCCTCGTCGTCGGCTTCGCCGATTCCGTCGGCAGCTTCAACCAGAACCAGAAGCTTGCCCTTGCCCGCGCCAGAATGGTCAGTGATCTGATCAGCAGCCGCGTCGAGATCGGCCAGGCCCGGCGGCTTGGCCTTACGCCCGTCTCGTTCGGCGAACTTCTGCCCTACCTATGCAACGAAGACGAATTCGGCCGCGACGCGAACCGCCGCGTCGAAATCTGGGTGCGCTGACAGCATCGGTTCCACGCCGGAAGGGGGGCTGCCCTGGCGGCCCCTCTTCCTGTTTTCACGACCTTGCGCCAAAGAGCGCAGCCGTGTTGTAGTCGCCCGGTCATCACAGCAAAGGTCACGCCCATGCGCCTCCTCGCCCTTGCCATCATCGCGCTGCCATCGGTTGCGGGTGCGGCCTGCCGCGGGGATGTCGTCTTCGACTGCGACATGGGCGCCAAGACGGTTGAGGTCTGCCTGTCCGCCACCACGCTTACCTACGAATTCGGCCCTCCCGGCAAGCCGGAGCTGACGCTTTCGGCGCCGGTTCAGGACGCGCAGTATACGCCCTGGCCCGGCATCGGCAGTTCGATCTGGGAAACGGTCATGTTCCTGAACGACGGCGTCGCCTACGAAGTCTGGTATTCGGTCGACCGCAACACCGACGAACACGCCTTCACCGCCGGTATCACCGTTTCGCAAAACGAGGCTACCATTGCGACGCTGTCCTGCACTCCCGGCACCATAGTGCAGAACCTCTCGGCGATCTTCGATGCCAAGGAATCCGTGGGGCAGTGTTGGGATTCCAGAGAACGACGCTGGCTGTCCGGCTGTTGACGCGCTGTCACACCAGATATCGCCGGAACCATTCCACCGTCCGTTCCCAGGCCAGCGTCGCCGCCGCCTCGTCATAGCGCGGCGTGCTGTCGTTGTGAAACCCGTGGTTCACGCCGGGGTAGATATGAGCCTGGTAAGTCGTTCCGGCCGCCTTCAGTGCCGCCTCATAGGCAGGCCAGCCCTCGTTGATCCGTTCGTCAAGCTCGGCATAGTGCAAGAGAAGCGGCGCATTGATCTTCGGCACATCCTCCACTGCCGCCTGGCGGCCGTAGAACGGTACCGCCGCCTTCAGTTCGGGATAGGCCACCGCCGCTGCATTGGCCACGCCGCCCCCGTAACAAAAGCCGGTGATGCCCACATTCCCGGTCGATCCTTCATGCGCCATCAGGAATTCCACGGCGGCAAAGAAATCGTTCATCAGCTTTTCGGGGTCGACCTTGCCCTGCAAGTCGCGCCCCGCCTCGTCATTGCCCGGATAGCCGCCGACGCTCGTCAGCCCGTCGGGTGCCAGCGCCAGGAAGCCCGCCTTGGCGACGCGCCGCGCGACATCCTCGATGTAGGGGTTGAGGCCCCGGTTCTCATGCACCACCACAACCGCCGGGAGCTTGCCCTCCGCCCCCGCAGGCCGCACCATGTAGCCGCGCACCTCGCCATGGCCGTTGGGCGAAGGGTAGGTGATGTATTGCGGAACGATCTCCGGGTCGGTGAAGCTCACCTGTTCGGCCAGCGCATAATTCGGGCTCATCATTTCGAGGATCGCCACCGCAGTCAGGCCCCCCACCGCATACCGCCCGCGCGGTCCAGGAACTCGCGTTTGGTGATCTTGCCGTGCGCGTAGTAGTCATAGAGATCAAGCAGGGATTGATCGAAATCCTTCGCTGTCATGCGGGTCATGGCCGTCCTCCTTGTGGTTATCCTGCAAGAGTAGCGCAGCTTCCGCCCGGGTCCGCCGAAATCTTTGCCCGCCCCGGTTGATAACTTCGTGAAGGCCTGCCCGCACCGCCCCCGAGGTCGCCCATTTCTGAGTCTTCTTCGCCACAGCTTTCCGGCTGTATCTGGTGTGCCCCTTTACACCCTACCCAAGCCTTCGGAGCCTGCCTATAATCTTGCGCAATGGGACGGTTGACAGGCCGGAACTAGAGGAACACAACAATAACAAGCAAGGAGGGGGCCGATGCGCTGCCCATTCTGCGGCAATATCGATACGCAAGTGAAGGATTCGCGCCCGGCCGAGGATCATGTCTCGATCCGGCGGCGGCGCTTCTGCCCGGCCTGTGGTGGCCGGTTCACCACCTATGAACGCGTGCAGTTGCGCGATCTTGTGGTGATCAAATCCTCCGGCAAGCGCGAGGATTTCGACCGCTCGAAACTGGAACGCTCGATCCGCATCGCGATGCAGAAGCGCCCGATCGACCCCGAGCGCATTGACCAGATGATCTCCGGGATCGTGCGACGGCTGGAGTCGCTTGGCGATACCGATATCTCCTCGAAAGTGATCGGCGAGATCGTGATGGAAAGCCTGGCCCGCATCGACACCGTCGCCTATGTGCGTTTTGCGAGCGTCTACAAGAACTTCCAGGCCGCGGACGATTTCGACCGCTTCGTCTCGGAACTCCGGCCCAACGCCACCGCGGAAGAGTGACCGACGGCATCCACATGGCCCATGCCCTGCGCCTCGCCGCGCGGGATGCGAAGGTTGCGGGCAAGGCCAAAGCCGGAAATGCCGTAGATCACGCCGAAATTGATCGCCTTGGCCTTGCGGCGCACATCGGATGTCATCTGGTCCAGCGGCACATTGAACATCTCGGACGCGGTCATCGCATGGATGTCGATCCCGTCCGCGAAGGCCTGTTTCAGGGCGGGGATATCGGCGATATGGGCCAGGAT
>JAAURK010000218.1 GCA_012032275.1 Tabrizicola sp. | reverse complement strand
ATCGGTTGCAAAGCCGCTGCAGCCGGCCGATCTCCACCGGCTTTCCCTCCGCCGCCTCGCGCACGCAGGCCTCTTCGCAGAGGGTCTCGGTCGGGCACACCCGCGCGCACATGCCGCCGAGAATGTTCTGATCCCAGATCGTCTTCGCCGCCGCCTCGGCGGTGCCGGTGGCGATCTGGCGGATGAAAAGCGGAATGTCGATGGCCGTCGGGCAAGCGGTGATGCAGGGCGCATCATGGCAGAAATAGCACCGGTCCGCCGCCACCCGCGCCTCATGCGTATCGAGCGGCGGCTGATGATCGGCGAAATTGGCCGCATAGGCTTTGTCAGACAGTCGGCCCGAAACGATGCCGGGCGTCAGCGGGCTGTTGGACAAGGCGAACCTCCCATGGCTTGCATTCCCGAAAAGGCTGCCACGGCTCCTATTTTTTATCAAACGGTAAATTTACCTCCGCCCGCAGATTCCGTTCTCCGCCCGAAAAACGGGCATGGACACTGGATGCTTTTCACCTCCAAATGCCTCGCGTATAACGTCGGGCAACCCGGTGGCCACGCCCGCCAGTCAGAACCGCCAATCAGAGGACGGCATGAGCAAACATTCATCCGATGCAGACGTCGCTTTCATTCAGGCCCTGGCCGAGCTTCTGAACAAGAATGACCTGACCGAACTGTCGGTGAAACGGGAATACGGGCCCGATGACCGGCTTGATGTGAAGGTGTCCAAGCAGACCCATGTCGTCGCCGCCGCCCCAAGCTTTCACCCAGCACCCGCCGCCGTCGCCCCTGCGGCCATCGGCCTTGCCGCCCCCGCCAGCGCACCCGAGGATCCCGCCCAGCATCCCGGCGCCGTGACCTCGCCCATGGTTGGTACCGTCTATCTTGCCGCCGAACCGGGTGCCGCGCCCTTCGTCTCGATCGGCTCGGCTGTCACCGAAGGCCAGACCGTTCTCATCATCGAGGCGATGAAGACCATGAACCACATTCCGGCCCCCCGGGCAGGCGTCGTCCGCCGCCTTCTGGTCGAGGATGGAACCCCCGTCGAATACGGCGCACCGCTCTTGATCATCGAGTAACCCATGTTCGAGAAAATCCTGATCGCAAACCGGGGCGAGATCGCCCTCCGCGTGATCCGCGCCTGCCGCGAGATGGGGATCAAGTCGGTTGCCGTGCATTCCACCGCTGATACCGATGCGATGCATGTGCGGATGGCGGACGAATCCATCTGCATCGGCCCGGCGCCCTCGACCGACAGCTATCTCAGCAAGGCCGCGATCATCTCGGCCTGCGAGATCACTGGCGCACAGGCGGTGCATCCCGGCTATGGCTTCCTGTCCGAGAACGCGGCCTTCGCCCAGGCGCTGGAAGACCACGACATCATCTTCATCGGCCCCTCTGCCGAACATATCCGCATCATGGGCGACAAGATCACCGCGAAGGAGACCGCCAAGGCGCTTGGCATTCCGGTCGTTCCCGGATCTGAAGGCGGGGTTCCCGATTTCGAAACCGCGATCACTGTCGCCAAGGCCATCGGCTTTCCGGTCATCATCAAGGCCACTGCCGGCGGCGGCGGGCGCGGCATGAAGGTCGCCCGCAGCTCCGAGGAACTGGAGGTCGCCTTCCGCACCGCCCGGTCCGAAGCGAAGAACGCGTTCGGCAATGACGAGGTCTATATCGAGAAATACCTGCAGAAACCGCGGCATATCGAGATTCAGGTGTTCGGCGACGGCAAGGGCAAGGCGGTGCATCTTGGCGAACGCGACTGTTCCCTGCAACGGCGCCACCAGAAGGTCTTTGAAGAGGCGCCCGGCCCCGCGATCACCCCGAAGATGCGTGCCGAAATCGGCAAGGTCTGTTCGGATGCGGTAGCCAGGATCAACTACATCGGCGCGGGCACCATCGAATTTCTCTACGAGGACGGCAAATTCTACTTCATCGAGATGAACACCCGGCTTCAGGTGGAACATCCCGTCACCGAATACATCTTTGGCGTCGATCTCGTGCGCGAACAGATCCGCGTCGCTTCGGGGATGGAGATGTCGTTCGGCCAGCAGGATCTTGAGATCAACGGCCACGCAATCGAAGTGCGGATCAATGCCGAAAGACTGCCGAACTTCGCGCCCTGCCCCGGCAAGGTGCGGATGTATCATGCGCCCGGCGGCTATGGCGTGCGCATGGATTCCGCGCTTTATTCCGGCTATTCGATCCCGCCCTATTACGACAGCCTGATCGGCAAGCTGATCGTCCATGGCCGCGACCGGCCCGAGGCCCTCGCCCGGCTGAGGCGCGCATTGGGAGAGTTGATCGTCGACGGCATCGACACGACCACCCCCCTCTTCCACGCCCTGCTGGCAGAGCCAGACATTCAATCGGGTGAGTACAACATCCATTGGCTGGAAAAATGGCTGGCGGCGCAATTCGGGTGAGGAAAGGGGGGCGGGCCGTCCTGGCCGTGCCTTACCGCTGATGCGGCTCGGCCCGCATCCCGATCTTACCCCGGAGGTTCTGCTGCGCGGCTATGCCATGGGCATCTTCCCGATGGCTGAATCGCGCGACGATCCCGAGATCCACTGGGTCGATCCGCGGCAGCGCGGCATCCTGCCACTGGACGGTTTCCACATCTCGCGCAGCCTTGCCCGCCGGATCCGGCGGGGCGGATATCAGCTGCGCGTCAATGCCGATTTCCGCGCCGTGGTCGAGGCCTGCGCGGACCGCGACGAGACCTGGATCAGCCAGGATATCCAGTCGCTCTATCTTGCCCTGCACGAGGGCGGTTTCGCCCATAGCGTTGAAATCTGGCAGGACGGAGCACTTGTCGGCGGCGTCTACGGCGTTGTGCTTGGCGCGGCCTTCTTTGGGGAAAGCATGTTTTCCCGCCAGACCGATGCCTCCAAACTCGCACTGGCCCATACGGTCGAGCGGCTGAACGCGGGCGGTTTCCAGCTTTTCGACACCCAGTTCCTGACCCCGCACCTCGCCTCGCTTGGCGGCGTCGAGATTTCCCGCGCCAGCTATCACCGCAGGCTCGCCACAGCGCTTGCCGCCAAAGCGCGCTTCTTTCCCGACGGTTACTCTTCCTCGACCTCCGGCACCGCCCCCTCTGGCACGGTGCAGCGCAGCACCCAGACATCGTAGCGCGGGTGATCCATCGCTGAAAGGGCGGGCGAGGAGGCCAGCATCCAGCCCTGGAAAACCGGCGCCTCCTGCAGGGAATCGAGAATGGTCAGATGCGCGTTCGCATCGGACACCGGGTTGTCGCTGGGGTATCTGCAATTGTCGAGCTGGATGGTCAGGCGCCCGTTGCTTGCCGATTGCCCTCGGACCAGTTCCACATCGCCCGAAGCGCCGGTCAGCTTGTCCAGCCAGCGGATCAGCCCGCCCTCGGCTTCGGTGAATTCCTGCGCCCCGGCAGGCGAGGCCAGCGCCAGCAGCAGGGCAAGCCACCTCATGGTTCGGCCGTATCGGCGCTGTCGTCGCCCGTCACGAATTTCAGAAGCAGGCTGATCAGGCTGACCGAGCCCTGCGTATCCTCGATCTCGGCGCCCGGCTCCAGATTCTCTTCCGCGCCGCCGGGCAGGATTTCCACGAAATTGCCGCCGAGCAGCCCCTCGGATGAAATCACGATCGCGCTGTCCGTTGGCAGTTCGATCTCGCGCTTCACCTGGATCTTGGCGTCGGCGAAGAATGTCTGCGGGTTCAGCGACAGGTCGGTGATCGTGCCGACCTTCACCCCCGCCAGCCGCACGTCAGACCCGACGGTGATGCCTTCGACCGACCGAAAGCTTGCCGTCAGCGGATAGGTTCCCGCCTCCCGCGTCAGCCCGGCGCCCTGCGCGGCATAGACCGCAAACCCGACAGCAACCGCCAGAACCGCCGCCCCGGCCAGAATTTCTGCGCGATTCTCCGCCATTATTCCGGTTGCCATGCCTCGTAGTCGCGCCGCTCGACCGGTGCGACCTGACGGATGGAGCCGGGCGGCACATAAGCCGCATCCGTTCCTGTCAGATTTTCCTGATGCGGCTTTTCCCAGGCCTTCCGCTTCAGCGGCGCCTCGGTCGGCGGCTTGTCCCAGGTATGGTGCAGCCAGCCATGCCAGTCGGGGGAAACCCGGCTCGCCTCCATCTCGCCATTGAAGATCACCCAGCGCCGCTTGCCGTCGCGCGTCTGGTAGAACACATTGCCCGCATCATCCTCCCCGACCCTGACGCCCTTGCGCGCCGTGAAGATCTGGGTGCTGATCGTCTGGCTGTTCCACCAGGTAAGCAGACGCTTCAGGAAATACATGCGGGCCTCCGTTCGCTTGCCCAGATATGGATGATTGCGACGCCAAGGTCCAGTGGGCGCAAGGGAAAGGGGCGAGACCCGCCTGCTTCGCCGCAACGCCGCCGCTGCGACCGGTACGAAGACCGCAGCCTCAGCTTGCGGTCGCCGTCTCTCGTTTCTTCGGGGTTTCGGTATAGACGAGCATCGGCTTGGCGCCGTTGTTCACCGCCTCGTCCTTCACCACAACTTCCTGCACGCCCGCCATGCCCGGCAGTTCGAACATCGTGTCAAGAAGGATATCCTCCATGATCGAACGCAGCCCGCGCGCGCCGGTCTTGCGCTTGATCGCCCGCTTGGCGATGGCGATCAGGGCATCGGGGGTGAAAGTCAGCTTCACGCCCTCGATCTCGAAGAGGCGCTGGTACTGCTTGACGAGCGCATTCTTGGGCTCGGTCAGGATCGTGACCAGCGCGGCCTCGTCCAGATCGGTCAGCGTGGCAATCACCGGCAGGCGGCCGACGAATTCCGGGATCAACCCGAATTTCAGCAGGTCTTCCGGTTCCAGTTCCTTGAACAATTCGCCGACGCCACGCTCTTCCGGGCCTTTCACATCGGCGCCAAAGCCGATGCCGCTGCCCTTGTTGCGCTGCGCAATGATCTTTTCCAGCCCCGCGAATGCCCCGCCGCAGATGAAGAGGATGTTCGTGGTATCGACCTGCAGGAATTCCTGCTGCGGATGCTTGCGCCCGCCCTGGGGCGGCACCGAAGCGACCGTGCCCTCCATGATCTTCAGCAGTGCCTGCTGCACGCCCTCTCCGCTCACGTCGCGGGTGATGGAAGGGTTGTCGGATTTCCGCGTGATCTTGTCGACCTCGTCGATATAGACAATGCCGCGCTGCGCGCGTTCGACATTGTATTCGCTGGCCTGAAGAAGCTTCAGGATGATGTTCTCGACATCTTCGCCGACATAGCCCGCCTCGGTCAGCGTGGTCGCATCGGCCATGGTGAAGGGCACATCGAGGATGCGCGCCAGCGTCTGCGCCAGCAGCGTCTTGCCGCAACCCGTGGGGCCGATCAGCAGGATGTTGGACTTGGAAAGCTCGATATCCGTCTTCGACGAATGGTTGAGCCGCTTGTAATGGTTGTGGACCGCGACCGAGAGCACCCGCTTGGCGTGAATCTGGCCGATCACGTAATCGTCCAGCACCTTGCAGATTTCCCGCGGCGTCGGCACCCCGTCAGAGGATTTCAGACCGGTTGTCTTGGTCTCTTCACGAATGATGTCCATACAAAGCTCGACACATTCGTCGCAGATGAACACCGTGGGGCCTGCGATGAGCTTGCGCACCTCGTGCTGGCTTTGCCGCAAAAGGAACAATACAAGGTGTTCTTGCTGTCACCGCCAGAATTGTTCGCCATTCGCAGTCCTCTAGCCGCTGTTTACTGCATTGCGGGAAATGCCGCCCGCGATCCGAAGCTTAGGCCAAGGCCAGACGCTCCACAATCCAAAAAGACCCCCGGAAGTTCACCCTCCGGAGGCATCGTGATCATTTTGCCGTGTCGTCCATCTTGCCGCGGCTGTCGAGGATGCTGTCGATCAGACCCCAGTCCTTGGCATCCTCGGCAGACATGAAGTTGTCCCGCTCCAGCGCGGCCTCGACGGTCGCATATTCGTTGCCGGTATGCTTGACGTAGATCTCGTTCAGGCGGCGCTTCAGTTTCTCGGTCTCGCGCGCGTGGATCATGATGTCGGTGGCCTGGCCCTGATAGCCGCCCGAGGGCTGGTGGACCATCACCCGGCTGTTCGGCAGGCTGAAGCGCATGCCCTTTTCGCCAGCCGTCAGCAGCAGGGAGCCCATCGAGGCCGCCTGCCCGATCACCAGCGTCGAGACCTTGGGCCGGATGTACTGCATCGTGTCGTAGATCGACAGGCCGGCCGTCACCACACCGCCGGGGCTGTTGATATACATCGAGATTTCTTTCGACGGATTCTCCGATTCCAGGAACAGAAGCTGCGCGCAGATCAGGCTCGACATGCCGTCATGCACCGGGCCGCCCAGGAAGATGATCCGCTCCTTCAGCATCCGGCTGAAGATGTCATAGGCACGTTCCCCCCTGCTCGTCTGTTCGACGACCATCGGGACGAGCGTGTTCATGTAGTGGTCAACGGGATCGCGCATGGGTGCCTGCCTCTTTGTCGATGCGAGGAATATCGCCGGAGTATTGCCAGAGTCTTAGTGGCGCGTCGCGGGGGCTGCAAGGGCGGAACCATTTCCCGAGGAGGCGGACGCCCGTCCCATTGCGCGCGTTCCGCGCACGCCTTTGCCTCGCCGACCGGGCAGGCCCGGATCGGCTCAGGCCCGGATCGGCTCAGGCCTGTCGCGGCGCATGATTCGTGGCCGCATGGCGGGGGATCTCTCCGGCAGGCCTCGCCCCGCAATCGGTGGCGCTTGCCGCCGCCGGTCGACGTGGCACCGCCGTCAGATCCGTTCGTCAGGGAATGCAGCTACTTGCCGAAGGTCCGCCGGGCCAGGATCACCCTGCCCGCCGTCGTCACCAGGCACAGGGCGCCAAAGATCCAGGCGGCAGGAACGAAAAGCTGCGGCCAGAGGCAAAGAAGGGCGAGAAAGGCGATCGTCTCCGTCCCCTCCAGAAGGCCCGCGGTGAAGTAGAGCGACTTTTCCCCGCGCGACCGTGTTTCCATCCCCCGTTTCGCGGCGAGGATGGCATAGCCAAGAAAGCTCGACCCGTTGATGTAGAAGGTGGTCAGAAGAAAGGCCCCGGCCAGCCCGTTCGCTGCCGGATCGCGGATCACGAATGCCAGAGGAATGGCCGCGTAAAAGATGAAATCGCAAACGATATCAAGGTATCCGCCGAAATCCGTCTTGCCCCGGGCACGGGCCACCGCCCCATCGAGCCCGTCGGCAAGCCGACTGGCGAGAAGCGGCAGGAGGGCGATCGGCCCCTGCCAGCCAAGCGCGATCAGCGCGGCCGACAAAAGCCCGAGCGCAAGGCCCGCGAG
>JAAURK010000217.1 GCA_012032275.1 Tabrizicola sp. | reverse complement strand
AGTTGCGGCAGCTTTCCGGCGCCGCGACCCGGTTTTCCGCCGCCTGCGCCAGACGGGGCCCGCGCCGCGCGAGGATCGCCGTCTCGACCGCCTCGACCGAAGCAATGCCGCAGATCACCGGGCCAAGCCGCGCCTCGATCATCGGGCGCAGGCGAGAAAACTCCTCCGGGCGGGACAGGGCGATGATCGTGGTTTCCCCGATCTGCTGCCAGGGCACCAGCCCGTAGCGCAGACAATCGGTCGCCCCGATGGCGTCGATCAGCCGTGCGTCGGGCAACGGTGCCGTCAGATCGATGACCCGCAATCCCCAGCGTTCCGCCGAGGCCGAGATCAGATCGCGGTCGACAAGCATGCCGCGCGCGCGCAGCACATCGGGAAGGCGCCCGGCCTCCCTCCCCCGGCGCGAGAGCGCGTGGACCAGATCGTCAGGGGCCACGATGCCGCGGCGGAGCAGCGTCACGCCAAGCGCGGGCGCAGGTTCATCCGCCCCCCGCGCAATCGCGGCGGCCTGGCTGGACATGCGGTGATGCTGCGCCGACATCTGTGCTCCTCATTGGTGGAGCGAGTTTGGCGCACGGCGGGTTAACGCCGCGTTAATTGCATCAGAAAAGCTCAGGCGGCGCGGCGGTCCTTCATGGCGGCAGCGAAACGTTCGAAGAGATAATAGCTGTCCTGCGGGCCGGGGCTGGCTTCCGGGTGATACTGCACGGAAAAGACCGGCTGCCCGGTTACCGCGATGCCACAGTTCGACCCGTCGAAAAGCGAGACATGGGTTTCGGAAACCCCGCGCGGCAGGGTCTGGCTGTCCACCGTGAAACCGTGGTTCATCGAGGTGATCTCGACCTTGCCGGTGGTCAGATCCTTCACCGGATGGTTCGCACCGTGATGGCCGTGGTTCATCTTGACGGTGCGCGCGCCAAGGGCGAGGGCCAGCATCTGATGGCCAAGGCAGATGCCGAAGACAGGCAGCCCCCGCGCAAGCACGCCCTTGATCATCGGCACGGCATAGGCACCGGTCGCTGCCGGATCGCCGGGGCCGTTCGACAGGAACACCCCTTCGGGGTTCAGCGCCAGCACATCCTCGGCCGAGCGCTTGCCGGCAGGACGGTCACGTCGCAGCCACTGGAGGCAAGGCAGCGCAGGATATTGCGCTTCGCACCGTAATCCACCGCGACAACGCGCAGACCCGGCCCCTCGCGCCGCGCGTAGCCCTGCGGCCAGGCCCAGCGTTTCTCATCCCAGCGGTAGCTTTGCGCACAGGTCACGTCGCGCGCAAGATCAAGGCCGACAAGCCCTTTCCAGCCACGCGCCCGCGCGACGAGCGAAGCGATATCGAAAGCACCCGACGGATCATGCGCCAGCGTCACATGTGGCGCGCCCTGCTGGCGGATCGCGCGGGTCAACCGCCGCGTGTCGACCCCGCCGATCCCGATGCGGCCCATCTTCTTCAGCCAACCGGTCAGCTCTCCGGCCGCGCGCCAGTTCGACGGCTCTGTCGGATCCCATTTCACCAACATGCCGGCGGCCGCACTCACTCCTGCCTCGTCATCCTCGGGCGTCACGCCGACATTGCCCACATGCGGGAAGGTGAAGGTGACCACCTGCCCGGCATAGGACGGATCGGTCATGATCTCCTGATAGCCGGTCATCGCGGTGTTGAAGACAAGTTCTGCCACCGTCTCGCCCGTGGCACCGAAGCCCTTGCCGTAGAAGACGGTCCCATCGGCAAGAGCAAGGCAGGCTGTGGGTCTGGCGGCAGAAGAGGTTGGCATCGGCACGACTCCCTTCGGGCAAATCTGCGCGAACCTAAGCGGCGGGGAATACCGGGTCAAGAGATTGTGGCAAAGCGATTTTGCATAACTATCAATGGGTTGAAAATCCCCTGCAGAGTTGCGGTGGCGCGGGCTTCGCTGTATGGTCCGGGTTTCGATGAATACCATGGGGATGGACCACCGATGTCACTGCGCGACGTCTGCAGACGGCCTTGAAAGAGGCGATGAAGGCGAAGGAGGCCGACCGGCTTTCGACGCTGCGGCTGATCAATGCCGCGATCAAGGACCGCGACATTGCAAACCGGGGCGACGGGGGCGAAGGCTCGGTGTCGGAGCCGGACATTCTTCAGATCATGGGCAAGATGGTCAAGCAGCGCCAGGAATCCGCGCGCGCCTATGAAGAGAGCGGGCGGCTGGAACTGGCCGAAAAGGAACTGGCCGAGATCGTGGTGATCCAGGAATTTCTGCCACGCCAGATGTCCGACGCCGAGGTCGAAGCCGCCATCGCCGCCGCCGTCGCCGAAACCGGCGCGGTCAACATCCGCGACTGCGGCAAGGTCATGGCGGCGCTGAAGGGCCGTTACACCGGGCAGATGGATTTCGGCGCGGTCGGCGCGCTGGTGAAGGGGCGGCTGGGTTAGTCGCGGGGGCGACCGCCCAAGCCGGGCAGGTATGGCCGATCAGTTCGTGGTGATCGCGGGGTTCCTGATCAAGGCGGTCGAGAATACGCCCGACGTGGCAGTATCGACCGTCACCTCCACCGCGTGCATCCGCTCTTCCCCCGGCACCTCGAGCGCCAGAACATTGGGCGCATCGTCTGGGAAGGGCCGCATCGAGCGGTAGACATGGCTGTCACCATAGATCAGCAGCACCGGCTTGCCGAAAGCCGCCGCCTCTTCGCGCAGGGCGGTGCCGATGTTCTGGAAGCCGGAATGCCGCAACCAAGTGTAATCATCGAATTCGTTCCAGTCGAATTCGAACATGTCGGCCTGCATCGCGACCACAACCGCACCGGCATCGGGGGCGGCGGCAAAGCTTTCCTTCAGCCAGGCCAGGTTGGCCGCGTCACGGGCGAAGAACTCGTCCACCGCCGACTTGTCGCGGATTTCGAAATTGTTGTTGGAACCCGTCACATGCACGGTGATGAACATCACGCCGTTCAGCTCCATCCGGGCGTTTTCGGGGTAACCCGCGGCGGCCTGCGAGGCCACAGTGGCGCTGGTCTGCCCGAAGCTTTTGGTCGGATCGGCGAAATAGGTGCTGCGGATATGGGCGAGACGCTCCAGCGGATCGAACTCTCCCGCTGCCTTGCGGTGGCAATCCGTCCATTCGTTGTCGCCGGGGGTGTAAAGCGTCGGTGCGGTGAAGCTGTTCAGGAAATCGCGCTGCTGGCCAAGGATTTCATCCGAACAGGGGGTGGAGCCGGATTTGGTATCGCCGATATGAATGACAAGCTGCGGGTTGCGGGCGTTGATGGTTTCGATCAGGCGCTGGTAGGGGCCATAGACCTCGGGCGGATCGCCATAGGGGGCATCGCCAAGCGCCGCGAAGGTGAAGGGTTCGGCAAAAGCCGTCTGGGCGGCAAGGGTCAGAGTGGTTGCCGTCACTATCGGTTTCAACATGCCGCTTCTCCTGAATCTGGGCTGATGCCGTGGTCTAGCCTGCACAGATGACGCGAACGTGACACTGCCGCCTTCCGGCCTCAGGGGTCCGGGCGGGTTCCCTCCCGTTTCCGGCGCAGGGCGAGAGTGCTGCTTGGCCCAAGGCCGTAGCGCAGGCTGAGGCCGATCACTGCCAGGCTGATCGCCAGCCAGAGCCCGCCCCAGAGGATCGTCGCGCCGCCGAACGCCTCGGCCAGAAGCCGGGCATCCGATCTGAGGTGCGACCGCGTGATCGTGTCGCTGATGATGTCTTGCGGCACGTAAAGCATGCTCGACAATCCGATGACCCGCAGCACCAGATCGTTGAGCGAAAGCGGCAGGAAACGCGCCATCAGCAGCATCGAGATCCCGGTGAGCGCGCAGAAGACCAGCGCAAAGCCGTCGCGGACGAACACTGCGGCGATGAGCAGTGTGCCGCCCCCGAAAAGCGCCGTGACCCAGCGGTCGAGATGGGTGTGCAGCGCGATGAAGAAGAGCGCGATCCCCACCACGAGCGAGCCGAGATAGCCCGAGGTCAGCGTCAGGAAGAGGTTGCCGCCGCGCGTCATGACCCGCCCGCCTTCGGCCGGATCAAGCGTCAGGCTGTCGACGCTGCCACCGGTCAGAAGTGCGCTCAGCACATGCGAGATCTCGTGCAGGAAGACCACGATCATCCGCAGCGGATAGTTGACCGGCGTGGACCAGAGCGCAAAGATCAGACCGGTGACGAGAACCAGCTGCCAGTGACCGCGAAGAAACCTCATGGATCCCGCATCTCTGCCAGCGCCCGCTGCAATTCATCCCTCAGGCTCAGGCGTTCTTCCGGCGTGAGAAAGGCGCCGATCTCGACCTCGCGGCCGTCACCGGCCAGCGTCAGGTATTTCGGCACCGGCCCCGTGCTGTCATGCAGCGTCACGCGCACCCAATGGGGGTTGGCCTGCCAGTCCTGCCGCTGGTCACCGGGCCCGTGGCGCGAGAGGGTGACAAGATCCTGCGTCAGGGTCATATCCTCGACGATGTCCCGGTCGCGCCCGTTCTTGCGCAGCGCAAACCAGATGCCCCAGATCGCCAACAGCAGAAACGGCAACAGACCCCAGAGCACCGGTGATCCGATCACCGCCAGAAGCGGAAGCGCAATGAGGGCAGAGGTGACCGCGATGAACCAGACGAATCCCCGCACCCCAAGCGAGCGATGCGGCCAGAGCTGCATCTTTCGCGTCTTGCCAACGGGGGGCAGCCATTCGTACGGCATGTCAGTCCCGCCGTCCTTGCGCGCCGGAGGCCGTGGGCTTTTGCCGGAGCGCGCAGCGGGTCATGGCCGCACCTGGGGCGAAGGCGATGTCAGGGCTCATGCTCCTTCCCCGGAAATGCAACGGCCCCGGTCGCGCGGACCGGGGCCTTCTGTCGATCACTTGCGCCGCATGTCAATGGGCGTGCTGCTTGTCCCAGTCCTCGCGCTTTGGCAACTGCTCGAACGTATGCTCGGGCGGGGGCGAGGGCAGGGTCCATTCCAGCGTATCGGCATATTCGTTCCAGTAGTTGTTCGCCGTGATCCGCGCGCCGCGGGTCAGGGTGTAGAAGACGATGCCGATGAAGAACACGAACGAGGCAAAGCTGAGAAATGCCCCGATCGAGGAGAACCAGTTCCAGTAGGCGAAGGCTTCCGGGTAGTCGATGTAGCGGCGCGGCATGCCCTGGCGGCCCAGGAAATGCTGCGGGAAGAAGGTGAGGTTCGATCCGATGAACATCATCCAGAAGTGCAGCTTGCCCGCCCATTCCGGGTATTGGCGGCCCGACATCTTGCCGATCCAGAAATACATCCCGGCGAAGATGCCGAAGACGGCCCCCAGGCTCATCACATAGTGGAAATGCGCCACGACATAGTAGGTGTCGTGATAGGCCCGGTCGACGGCGGCCTGGCTCAGCACGATCCCGGTGACGCCGCCCACGGTGAAGAGGAACAGAAAGCCGAGCGCAAAGAGCATCGGCGTCTTGAACTCGATCGAGCCGCCCCACATCGTCGCGATCCAGGAGAAGATCTTGATCCCGGTCGGCACCGCGATGACCATTGTCGCCAGCATGAAATAGCTTTGCTGGGTCAGGCTCATCCCGACGGTATACATGTGGTGCGCCCACACGACGAAGCCGAGCACCCCGATCGCGACCATCGCATAGACCATCGGCAGATAGCCGAAGATCGGCTTGCGGCTGAAGGTGGCGATCACCTGAGAGATGATGCCGAAGGCGGGCAGGATGATGATGTAGACTTCCGGATGGCCGAAGAACCACAGGATATGCTGGTAAAGGACCGGATCACCGCCGCCGGAAGGATCAAAGAAGGTGGTCCCGAAGTTGCGGTCGGTCAGAAGCATGGTGATGGCGCCGGCGAGCACCGGCAGCGCCAGCAGAACCAGCCAGGCGGTGACGAAGATCGACCAGGCGAACAGCGGCACCTTGTGCAGCGTCATGCCCGGCGCACGCATGTTCAGGAAGGTCGTGATCATGTTGATCGCGCCAAGGATCGATGAGGCGCCCGAAAGGTGGACCGCGAAGATCGCGAGGTCCATCGAATAGCCCTGTTCGGTCGTCGACAGCGGCGGGTAGAGAACCCAGCCGACGCCCGACCCCGGCTGCCCGTTGCCCCCCGGCGCCAGGACAGAGGCGATGGCAAGCGAGGTTCCGGCAACGAACAGCCAGTAGGACAGGTTGTTCATCCGCGGGAAGGCCATGTCCGGCGCGCCGATCTGCAGCGGCATAAAATAATTGCCGAAACCGCCGAAAAGCGCGGGGATGACGACGAAGAACATCATCAGGATGCCGTGCGCGGTGACGGTCACGTTCCAGACATGCCCGTTCGGCGTGCAGGGCGATGCTGCATCCGCGACGAACCGCATCCCTTCGGCGCACATGTACTGCACGCCCGGATGCATCAGCTCCATCCGCATGTAGACGGTGAAGATGACCGAGATCAGGCCGACGAAGCCGCCGGTGAACAGATACAGGATCCCGATGTCCTTGTGGTTGGTCGACATGAACCAGCGGGTGAAAAACCCGGGTCTGTGGTGATCGTGGCCGTGAATGGCTGCGTCCGCCATTGGCGTCTCCCGCTATGGTAATTCTTCTGGAGCGGCCCGTTTTCGTGACCCGCCCGGTTCCCTCGTGCCAGCGTGTTTAATCGCAGGGACGCCCGGTCGCAATGTCTGACTTTGACGCAGGTCAAGAAAAGCGTGCGGGAACGGGGCGTTCGTGGGCGGCGGATTGACGCAAGGCGCAGGAAAAAGGCGCGGCCCATTCGGACCGCGCCTTCCGGTTCGTCGCGGCGCAGCGCTTACTGGCCGACCGAGGCGAGATAGGCCGCCATGTCCTCGCCGCCGGCCGAAAGCTTGAAGGACATCTTCGATTTCGCGCCCGCATCGCCCGTCTTGTCCTTCAGGAATGCCGTCGGATCCGTCACATAGGCGGCAAGCGATGCCTCATCCCAGACAGCGCCGCTGGCGCCGACGGCGGCAATCGATTCGCCGTATTTGAAGTCGGGGTCAGAGGCCACGGCCCGCCCGATGATCCCGTAAAGGTTTGGGCCGGTCCTGCCGCCTTTCTGGATTTCGGTGCCATCGGCGGCCACGATGGAATGGCAGGCCTTGCACTTCTTGAAATCCGCCTCGCCTGCTGCCGGGTCGGCTGCCAGGGCAGGGCCCGCAAGCGCGACGGCGGTGGCGGCCAGAAGGATGAACTTCGTCATGATGTCCTCATATGTCCCCGGGGCGCAACGCGGCGCTCCCATGGCGGCAACATGGGGGTGGAGGGGGCTGTTATGCAATAGCAACCTGACGTTATGCAGCGACAGGTCCGGCGCGCGTCACGCGGTCGGGGTGGGTGGTGACCTGTGCTGGCGGCTCAGGCC
>JAAURK010000216.1 GCA_012032275.1 Tabrizicola sp. | reverse complement strand
TCTTGTTGATCGCGCGCAGATCTTCTCTGGCGTCGCCGGCATGTCGATGTGCTCGACGCCGTAACCGCGCAGCGCGTCGACGATGGCATTGATCACCGCCGGCGGTGAGCCGATGGCGCCCGCCTCGCCGCAGCCCTTCACGCCCAACGGATTGTGCGTGCAGGCCGTCGTCGTCGTCGTGACCTTGAACGAGGGCACGTCGTCGGCGCGCGGCATGATGTAGTCCATGTAGGAGCCGGACTTGAGCTGCCCGTCCTTGTCGTAGACCGTGTTCTCGAGCAGCGCCTGGCCGATGCCCTGCACGAGACCGCCGTGCACCTGGCCTTCGACGATCATCGGGTTGACGACGTTGCCGAAGTCGTCGCACGCGGT
This sequence comes from Tabrizicola sp., assembly GCA_012032275.1. Taxonomy (GTDB): domain Bacteria; phylum Pseudomonadota; class Alphaproteobacteria; order Rhodobacterales; family Rhodobacteraceae; genus JAAURK01. Next base: position 6,945 of record JAAURK010000216.1, on the reverse strand, counting down.
CATGCGCTCGATCGTGGTCTTGCCGGTGGCGGGGTCGACCTCATGCGCGAGGCAGGGAGGCGAGGCATAGGTCCGCGGGCCGTTCATGCCATGGGCCGCGGGCGGGGGGGAATGATCGTCGCCCCGGTTGCCAGATGATCGCCCGGCCGTGACGGGGGCAGAAACCGGGCCTTTGCCGCGCGTGAACGAAGGCGGATCATTGCCCGACCGCCGCCGTCGTTTCGCGAAGCGCTGCGTCATCCAGACTGTCTTGCATGGCGGACCCTTTCCCTTCTGCTCCTGCCATCATACCGCACCGTTGCGCAGTGAAAATGCCTGTGGGCGGCATCGCTCTGCATCCGACCGCCGATCGAGGCCGGGGCGCGGCGCGGGAAGATCTTGCCCTCCGCGGTGCGGCCCTGCAGTCTGGCCCGGGGAAAAGAGGAGAGGGATGGCATGACGATCCACTGGTGCGGGACCGGACGCTCTGCCGCCCCCGGGTTGCGGCGCCTGATCGATGGCGGGCAGAGGCCGGTCGTCTGGAACCGCACGGTCGCGCATGCAGAAGCCGCCGTCGGCGACCGGGCCGCCGATATCCGGCCCTTCACACTTTCCGCGCTGGGCGAGGCGCTCGCCGAGGGAGATCTGGTCGTCTCGATGCTGCCTGCCGGTCATCTCCTGCCGCTGGCAGAGATCTGCCTTGCTCGCGGCGCCCATCTTGTCTCGCCCTCCGCCATCGAGCCTGGATTGCGGGCGCTTGATCAGGCCTGTCGCGAGGCCGGGCTGGTATCGCTGCATGAAGTCGGCCTTGCCCCCGGCATCGACCATCTGATGGCGCATGATCTGGTGATGCGATACCGCGCGGCACCGGGCTATCACCCTGACAACATCCTCGGCTTCACCTCCTTCGCGGGCGACATGCCCGAAACCGCGGGTGCCTTTCGCTACAAGTTCGGCTGGTCGCCTGTGGAGGCGCTGCAGGCGCTTTGCGCGCCCGCACGGTCGTTGCGTCATTTCTCGGAGCTGCGGGTGCGGCATCCCTGGGATGCGATGATCAGCTTTGACGCACCGCTGCCGCTGCCGGAACGGGTTGAGGTGCATCCGACCGGTGACAGCTTGCCCTATATCGGTGAATACAGGTTCGAACCCTATTGGAAGTTGCGCGATTTCATGCGGGGCACGATCCGGCTGGCCGGTTGGGCCGAGGCCTGGGCACCCGTTCTGGAAGAACTGGGCGGGCTTCAGGGCGAGGCGGGCACGGCCCGTCTGGCTGCGATGGCACACGGGCTGTCGCTGGACCATGCCTATGCGCCGGGCGAGGCCGACCGCGTGCTCCTGTTCGTATCGCTGAAGGCCGAACGCGAGGGCCGGCCGGTCTTTTCCGAAACCTGGGCGCTTGATGCGACGGGCGATGTCCGGGGTCGGGCGGTGGCGCGGCTCGTCTCGATCCCGGTTTCCCTTGCGGTCGGTTCCGTGCTGGCCCGCGAGATTGCCGCCGGGGTCCATTCCGCCCCGCATGACCCCCGGCTGGTGGGGCGCTGGCTGGAGGATATCCGCCATCAGACGCATCATCTGCGCCGGATCGATCACCTTGCCTGAGACGGCCAGTTTTCCGGCGCCGTCAGGTGACAGCAGGCGCATGTCCGGTTATGCTTTGCACGAACAATCCGGGATCAACCGGACAGGCGCGTCAAGCGAGGCATGTCGGGTGGGAAGCAGCTCGAACAGCGTTGGGCGATGGGTGACCCGCGTCACGACGCTTGCGTTCGGCCGCAGGCCCGCGCAGACCGGCTTTGCCGCCGAGCCGGAGCCGCGCAGCATCGGATCGGCCGAACGCGGGCAGCATCTGGTGGATGGCGTGATCCTTTTCGGCGGATATCACGCCGCAGCCGGAGAGATGGCGCTTTGGGACATTCCGCCGCCGCACCCTGATTTTCTGGCCGAGGCGCATGGCTTCGGCTGGCTTGACGATCTGGCCGCCCTTGGGTCTCCCGCAGCGCAGCGGCGGGCGCGGGGCTGGACGCAGGACTGGATCGACCGGTACGGCTTGGCGACCTCCGGCCCCGGGCAAGAGGCCGATCTGACCGGGCGGCGCATTCTGCGCTGCATACATCACGCGGGGTTTCTGGACCTTGGCCGCAACGGGGCCGCCGGTTCAAAGGCTTTCCGTGCCTTGCACCGCCAGGCGCAGATGCTGGCCCGGCGCTGGAAGACCGCGCCCCCCGGCCTTGCGCGGTTCGAGGCGCTGGCCGGGCTACTTTACGCGGGCATCTATCTGCCGGGCCGACGCAGCCTGATTGGCAAGGCGCTTTCCGGTATCGCCACGGAATGCCGGACCGTGATCGACGCCGAAGGTGCCATCGCCAGCCGAAACCCCGAAGAGCTGATGGAGATCTTCGCGCTGCTTGGCTGGTCGCAGGAGGCGCTGGGCCAGACAGACCGGCCGGTGCCCGCCGACCTTGCCGCCGCCATGGTCCGGGTCGCTCCGGTATTGCGCAGCCTGCGGCATGCCGATGGCGGGCTTGCGCGGTTTCAGGATGGCGACCGTGGCGAGGAGGGACGGCTTGACCAGGTGCTGGCGGTCCTGCGCGCCAGACGGTCGCCCCTGCCGCCGCTGCCGATGGGATATGCCCGCCTCGCCGCCCGGCGCACGACCGTGATCGTGGATGCGGCCTCTCCCCCGTCGGGCAGGGCCGCCATCACCGCCCATGCCTCGACCGCCGCCATCGAGGTGACCTCCGGCCGCCGCCCGCTGATTGTCAGCTGCGGCTCGGGCAAGCCCTTCGGCCCGAAATGGCATCAGGCGAGCCGTGCCTCCGCCTCGCATTCGGTCCTGTCGCTGGACGGTGCCTCCTCGTCCCGTTTCCGCAAGGGCAAGGCGGGCCTTACCGAGCTGACCGGACCGGCACGCATCACCGAGATCCGCCATGCGATAAACCCGCGGGTGACCGAGCTTCACGTGACCCATGACGGCTGGCTTCTTACCCATGGCCTTGTCGTCGGCAGGCGTCTGGCGCTGTCGCATGACGGGCGCCACCTTGCGGGTACCGATGCGCTGGTGTCCGACGGCCCCGTTGCGCGCAAGCGGTTCGACGAATTCCTGACGCGATTCCTGCTGTCAGGCATCGCCTTCACCATCCGCTTCCATCTGCACCCGGATGTCGATGTCGCGATGGAAGGCGCCGCCAACCAGGTGATACTGACGCTGAAAAGCGGCGAGGTCTGGATCCTTGCCGCCTCCAGCACCGCGAAGCTGACGATCGAGCCTTCCGTCTATCTGGAGAAGGGCCGCCTTGGCCATCGGTCGTCGATGCAGGTGGTGCTTGCCGCCGAAGCGCGCAGCTTTGATACCCGCATAGACTGGACCTTGGCGAAAGCTCAGGATACTCCGCTGGCCATCCGCGATGTCGACGGGGACGATCCGCCTCCCCGGCGCTGAACATCGATCTGACAGGGGGTGCCATGACCAACCTCGTTCCCATCGGCCGGGCGCTGATTTCCGTCTCTGACAAGACCGGGCTCATTGACCTTGCCCGCGTGCTGTCCGACCGGGAGGTGGAGCTTATCTCCACCGGCGGCACCTCGGCCATGTTGCGCGCGGCGGGGCTTCAGGTGCGCGACGTGTCCGATGTGACCGGCTTTCCCGAGATGATGGACGGCCGCGTCAAGACGCTGCATCCGAATGTGCATGGCGCGCTGCTGGCGCTTCGGGATGATGACGAACATCTGCTGGCCATGGCCGCGCATGGGATCGAGCCGATCGATCTTCTGATCTCCAACCTCTATCCGTTCGAGGACACCGTCGCCAAGGGCGCCGATTACGCGACCTGCATCGAGAACATCGATATCGGCGGCCCCGCGATGATCCGTGCGGCGGCGAAAAATCATCGTTCGGTCAGCGTGGTGACCGACCCCGCCGATTATCCGGCACTTCTGGATCAATTGGCCGCCCATGATGGCGCGACGTCGCTGGCTTTCCGGCGAAAGCTGGCCCTCGCCGCCTATTCCCGCACGGCCGCCTATGACACCGCCGTCTCCTCCTGGCTTGCCACCGCGATGGACGAACCCTTCCCGCGGCACCGGAGCTTTGCGGGCACATTGGCCCAGACGCTTCGCTACGGAGAAAATCCGCATCAGCGGGCCGCCTTCTACACCGACGGGTCGGCCCGTGCCGGGGTGGCCACGGCAAAGCAGTGGCAGGGCAAGGAGCTGAGCTACAACAACATCAATGACACCGATGCGGCCTTTGAACTGGTGGCGGAGTTCGATCCCGGGGAGGGCCCGGCCTGCGCCATCATCAAACATGCCAATCCCTGCGGGGTGGCGCGTGGCGGCTCGTTGAAAGACGCCTATGTCAGGGCTTACAACTGCGACCAGACCTCGGCCTTCGGCGGGATCGTGGCACTCAACACCATGCTTGATGCGGCCACGGCGGAAGAGATCGTGGGGATCTTCACCGAAGTGGTGATCGCGCCCGATGCCTCGCCCGAAGCACGGGCGATCTTTGCCGCGAAAAAGAACCTCCGCCTGCTGACGACGCTGTCGCTGCCCGATCCGCACGCGCCCGGACTGGCGTTCCGGCAGGTTGCGGGCGGGCTTCTGGTGCAGGATCGCGATGCGGCGCAACTCTCCCGCGCCGATCTGAAAACAGTGACTCGCCGCCAGCCGACCGAAGCCGAACTGGCCGATCTGCTTTTTGCCTGGACGGTTGCGAAACACGTGAAGTCGAACGCCATCGTCTATGCGCGCGACGGCGCGACCGTCGGCATCGGTGCGGGCCAGATGAGCCGGGTCGACAGCACCCGCATCGCCGCCCGGAAATCGCAGGACATGGCCGAAGCCCTTGGCCTTGCCGCGCCGCTGACCAAGGGCTCGGTCGTCGCATCCGATGCCTTCTTTCCCTTTCCCGACGGGCTTCTGGCCGCCGCCGCCGCCGGAGCGACCGCCGTCATCCAGCCGGGCGGCAGCATGAACGATCAGGCGGTGATCGACGCGGCAGACGCGGCGGGCCTTGCGATGGTCTTCACCGGCCAGCGGCATTTCAGGCACTGACATGCGGATCCTGACCCTCTCTGCCATCCTGACATTCGCGCTTGATCAGCTGACCAAGCTTGGCGTCGTCCATGGCCTGAACCTGATCGAGAAGGGCGAGATCGACGTCCTCCCGCCTTTCCTCGTGTTCCGCATGGCCTGGAACTATGGCGTCAACTTCGGCCTGCTCGCGCATGGATCGGATGTCATGCGCTGGGTGCTGATTGCAGTGGCGCTTGGCATCTCGATCTGGGTCTGGTTCTGGATTCGCGCCGAAAAAGCCTCGTCCCGCGCAGAAGTTGCCGCGGGGCTGCTGATCGGCGGGGCGCTTGGCAATGTCGTCGACCGCGTCGTCTATGGCGCGGTCGCGGATTTTCTCAACATGTCCTGCTGCGGCATCGAAAATCCCTATGCGTTCAACGTTGCCGATATCGCGATATTCCTTGGCGCGCTTGGGCTTGTAATCTTCACCGGGGGGTCGGCCAAGGCGGGAAAACCCAACGGCAAAAGCCGCTAAAGACCCCGTGACGACCGGAGCGGATTAGGCTAAGACGGGGAAAATGCGGTTTGGAGGCGGGTATGCAGGCAGCGAAAGGCAGGATGGTCATCGCATCTTTGGCGATGCTGATCCTCGCAGGCTGCGCTGGCGACGGCACCCCGCAGCTGATGAACCTGCGCTCTGGCCAGGGGCCTGACGAATTCGGCATCCTGCCGCCCAAGCCGTTGGAACTGCCCGAAGATCTGAACGAGCTGCCGGAACCCACGCCGGGCGGGAAAACCGCACCGATCCGCGGCCCTTCGACGATGCGGCGATCGCCTTGGGCGGGAAACCAGGTGCGGCAGGCGGCATCCCCTCGGCCGACGGCGCGCTTTATTCCCACGCCGGGCGCTATGGTGTGGAAGGTGGCATCCGCCAGACACTGGCCGCCGAAGACCTTGAATGGCGGCGCGACAATAACGGGCGCATCCTGGAGCGGCTTTTCAACGTCAACGTCTATTTCAAGGCCTATCGCAAGCAATGGCTTGATCAGCAGGCCGAACTCGCGCGCTGGCGCAAGGCAGGGGTGAAGACCCCGTCCGCGCCGCCCCGCCAGGATGGCGAAGAGTAACAACCCCGTGGCCACGGCTTGATCGCCGCCGAACAGCCCACAGTTTCACGATCACCGGTCCCCAGCGGAGGATTAGATGTTCAGCCGACCAGCCCTTCTGGCCGCAACCTGTTTCACCCTTGCCGTCCCGGCCTTCGCGGATGAAACCGTCACCAACTTTCAGCTTGAGAATGGCCTCGATGTCGTCGTGATCGAAGATCACCGCGCGCCCGTCGTCGTCAACATGATCTGGTATCGGGTCGGGGCCGCCGACGAACCCGCTGGCCATTCGGGGATCGCGCATTTCCTTGAACACCTGATGTTCAAGGGCACCGACAAGGTTGCCCCCGGCGCGTTCTCTGCCACGGTTGAGGCGCAGGGCGGCGATGACAACGCTTTCACAAGCTGGGATTACACCGCCTATTTCCAGCGCGTCGCCGCCGACCGGCTTGACCTGATGATGGAGATGGAGGCCGACAGGATGCGCAACCTGCGGCTTTTGGAAGAGGATGTGCTGACCGAGCGGCAGGTGATTCTGGAGGAACGCAGCCAGCGCACCGATTCCTCTCCCGGCAGCCTTCTGTCCGAACAGATGCGCGCGGCGCAGTACCTGAGCAGCCCCTACGGCGTGCCGATCATCGGCTGGCGGCACGAGATGGCGCAGCTGAGCCGCGAGGATGCGCTGGAATACTACGAGCGCTTCTATGCGCCGAACAATGCGATCCTGATCGTGGCCGGCGATGTCGACCCCGAAGAGGTGCGCAAGCTTGCCGAAGCGCATTACGGCCCGCTGGCGCCCAGCGCCGGGATCTCGCCGCGCCTGCGCCCGCAAGAGCCGCCGCAACTG
>JAAURK010000215.1 GCA_012032275.1 Tabrizicola sp. | reverse complement strand
GATCCTGGAGGAAGACGCGTTCAAGCTGATCCACAGCCGCTGGGCGCGGCTCGGCTACCCGTTCCCGTCCCTGGTTCCGTCCTACGCGACCGCGATCGGCAGCTCCGCCGACCGCCCGGAGGCTCTGGCGATGCTGGTCGGAATCATCCTGAATGACGGCCTGCTCAAGCCAGCATCGCGCATTCGAGCGCTGCATTTCGCGGCGGGCACGCCCTACGAGGCACATTTCGAGCGGCGGCCGGAGCAGCCGAAGCGGGTGCTCGCCCCGGCAATAGCCGAGGTGGTGGCGCGCGCCATGATCGACGTGGTCGACAACGGCACGGCACGGCGGCTGCAGGGCGGGTTCGATCTGGCGTCCGGCGCCAGGGTCGCGATCGGCGCCAAGACCGGCACCGGCGATCACCGCAGAAAGGTCGTCGACCGGCGGGGCAACCTGATCAGCAGCGACGTGGTGAGCCGCACCGCGACCGTGGCGTTCTTCATCGGCGAGCGTCTGTTCGGCAATCTCACGGTCTTCGTCCCCGGCCCGGAAGCCGGGAAGTACAGTTTCACCAGCTCGCTGCCCGCACAGCTTCTGAAGGCGCTTGCGCCGGCGCTCCGGCCGCTGATGGAGGACGGCAACCTGCTGACCATGGATGCCCCGATGGCAGGCGACGCAGGCTAGCCAATGGCCGTCAGTCGATATGACGCCCGGTTCCGTCGCCTGCCGGCTGCCAGCGTCGGGCGCGGTTGATGGCCATCTTCTGGTCGACAATGGCGGCAAGGTCAGCGCCGCAGAGGGCCGCGATTCGGTGCAACAGGATCGCCACATCGGCCGCCTCTGCGGTGACTTCGCTTGCCGGTTCATCGGCTGCAAGGGCAGCCCTCAGCTCATTCAGTTCCTCGATGGCGCGCGCCGCCAGGTCGTCCAGGCTCCTGGCTGCACCAAAGGTGCTCTCAGCCCATGCGGCGATGGATGCCGATGTTTCCATGGCGGTCACAGCCGTGCCTGCCATGGAAAAGCGGTCACCATCGAGTCAACGCCGCGGCGCGTCGCCGCTAGGCGCCGGGCTGGTGCTGGGGGGCGGCCTTGGCGAAGGCTTCGATCTGCTGGCAATGGTCATTGATCCGGCGAATCGTGGGGAACGGGCCGAGATCGACCTCGTAGCGCTTGGCATTGTAGACCTGCGGGACAAGGCAGATGTCGGCGAGCGTCGGCAGGTCGCCGAAGCAGAACTCGCCGCCCTTGTCCCTGACCATCGCCTCGATCGCCTTGAAGCCGTCGGCGAGCCAGCGGTGGTACCAGATCATGCGCTTGAGCTGGTCGCAGCCGAGGTCACGCTCGAGATATTGCAGGACGCGCAGATTGTTCAGGGGGTGGATGTCGCAGGCGATGATCTGGGCGATGGCGCGCACCCTGGCCCTGTCCTTCGGGTCGGCCGGCAGCAGAGCAGGCTCCGGATGGGTCTCCTCGAGATAGTCGATGATCGCGAGCGACTGGCCGACGGCAAGATCGCCGTCCTCGAAGAAAGGAACCAGGCCCTGGGGGTTGCGCGCCAGATAGTCCTCGGCCTGCTGGCCGCCGGCCCGCAGATCGATCGGCACCTGCTCGCAGGCGAGCCCCTTGAGATGGAGGGCTATGCGCACGCGATAGGCCGCCGTGCTTCGCCAGTAGTCGTATAAGCGCATCGCTCTCGTCCTTGGCTGATCGATGCCGGTCCGGCCGGCCCGGCGCCTAGTGCAGCGCCGCCTTCACACGGCCGGGATGCCGATGCACCAGGCTGTCGGTTCCCGCATCAAACTCCCGAACGGCGCCGGTCGCTCCGTCGAGATCGATGCAGCAGTGGCCCGTGCCTCGGTGGCTCCACGCGCTCTGCAGCATGACATCCTGATTCTGAAGAGAAGCCGACCCCACCGCACGGAGCGGGGTGTCCGGGCCTGTTTCCATGGGCACGCCGCAGGCGTCGGAGTATGCACCCGGAGAGAGTCAATCGTCGGACTCCGCATGAACCGGATCATCGGGCCATGCCACTAGATCACCGCGGTCGGCAGCGGCTTGCCGGCGAAATGCGCCTGCAGGTTCGCCAGAACCAGATCGCCCATGGCATCGCGGGTCTCGACACAGGCACTTCCCTGATGCGGCTGCAGCACGACATTGTCCATGGCGATCAGGGCCTCGGGCACGCTGGGCTCGCCCGCGAACACGTCGAGCCCTGCGGCACCGAGCCTTCCCGCCTGGAGCGCTGCGATCAGCGCCGGCTGGTCGACCACCGAGCCGCGGGAGATATTGATCAGCCAGCCGTCGGGCCCGAGCGCATGGATCACCCTCGGCGCTCACCAGCCCAGCGGTCGCGGCCCCGCCTTTGCAGGCGACCATCAGGACATCGGCGGCGGCGCGCCAGCGCCACCGGATCGCGGTGATAGTCGTAGGGCAGATCGGGCTTGCGATTGGGACCGCCATAGATGATGCCCATGCCGAAGACAGCAGCGCGCGCGGCGATCGCCTGGCCGATCCGGCCCATGCCGAGGATGCCGAGCGTGCGGCCGGCGAGCGAGCTGGAGAGCGGCGGATCGCCCTCCTTCAGCCAGCGGCCGGCACGCACATAGCGATCGTTCCAGGTGACTCTTCGCGCGACATCCAGAAGGATGGCCATGGCGAGCTCTGCGACACCGACGGTGAGCACGTCGGGCGTGTTGGTGACGCGCACGTTCCTTGCCTTCGCCGTCGCCAGATCGACCGAATCGACGCCGACGCCGAGGACGGCGATGATCTCGAGCCCGGGCAGGCGCTCAATCACCGCGCCCCCGATGCCGGCGATGCCATTGGTGACGACGCCGCGGATCGACGGTCCGATGGCGCCGATCAGAGCGTCCTGATCGGCCGCCTGCCAGAGCTTGTGGAGGGTGTAGTCGGCTTCGAGCTTGGCGGTCGTGCCGGGATGCACGTCCAGAAGTTCCAGGATATCCGGCTTGTTCATGCTGGCCCCGCATGGCGAATGGCAAGGTCAAGGCAGTCCGCAAGGGACTAATAGGGGCCGCTCGCCTTGCCGCCCTCGCCGCCGAACGCGCGCGCCTCACTAAATCGCTCGAACGCCGCCGCCTGGTGCGCGTAGTGCGTTGAATCGCGCGGGCGTGTGGGCAAGCGCGAGCTCGAAGGTTTGGTAGAAACCTTCCTGGACGGCGACGTGGCGTTTGAATCCGGGTGTGCTCGCGTTCGCGATGTTGTTGCCGGTGCCGTTGGTGAGGACGGGCGGGAGATCAGAGCTGACACCGGCTTCGGCCGAGAGCAGGTGGGTGAAGCTCCGCGTCGAGGTCGGCACCCGGACGAGTTGCTCGGCGACTCATTGACTGAAACGATGGCGGCGGTTTCAGGCTGGCCGCCGAGGGGTTCGGCGACCGCCAGCCGCCAGACCACCTGCGCGACCGCCTGAAACAGGCGATGAGCCCCTTGCCCGTCTGGTACCCGCCCTATGGCGAGACCGAGGGCTATCCGGTGCATGCGCTGACCCAGCGGCCGATGGACATGTACCATTCCTGGGGCAGCCAGAACGCCTGGCTGCGGCAAATCCGGGGCAAGAACTTCCTTTACCTGCCGACGAAGATCTGGGAAGGCGGCGGCTTCGCGCCCGGCGACTATGCCCGCGTGACCTCGCCTTCCGGAGAGATCGTGGTGCCAGTGGCGCATATGGCGGCGCTGAACGAAAACACGGTCTGGACGTGGAATGCGATCGGCAAGCGCAAAGCGGCCTGGGCGCTGGACGCTGCGGCACCCGAGGCGGTGGAGGGGTTTCTGCTGAACCATCTCATTTCGGAACTGCTGCCCGCGAAGGGCGACGGGCATCGCTATTCGAACTCTGATCCCGTGACCGGGCAGGCGGCCTGGTTCGATCTGAAGGTGCGGATCGCGCGTGTCGGGCCACGCGATCATGCGGAACCCGCCTTCCCGCCGATGCCGCGCGTGGTGCCGCAAGGGAGCCAAAGATGACCATGCTGCCCGCGACCACCGAAAAGAAGCTGGGTCTGGTGATCGACCTTGATACCTGTGTCGGCTGCCATGCCTGCGTCACCGCCTGCAAGGGCTGGAACGATCAGGGCTATGGCGTGCCGCTGTCGGACCAAAATCCTTATGGGGCTGACCCTTCCGGAACTTTCCTCAACCGAGTTCACAGCTATCAGGTGCAACCTGTTGACGCTGCTCCTCAAACCATCAACTTTCCCCGCTCCTGCCTCCATTGCGACGATGCGCCTTGCGTCACCGTCTGCCCGACGGGGGCAAGCTACAAACGCGCCGAAGATGGCATCGTGCTGGTCAACGAAGACGCCTGCATCGGCTGCGGGCTTTGTGCCTGGGCCTGCCCTTACGGCGCGCGCGAGATGGATGCAGCGGCGGGAGTGATGAAGAAATGCACCCTCTGCGTCGACCGCATCTACAACGAAAACCTGCCCGAGGAAGACCGTGAGCCCGCCTGCGTGCGCACCTGCCCGACGGGCGCACGGCATTTCGGCGATCTCAATGATGCCGAAAGCGCGGTCAGCCGGCTGGTGGCGGCGCGGGGGGGCTATGATCTGATGCCAGAGATGGGGACGAGACCGACCAACAAATACCTGCCGCCGCGCAAGAAGGACCGGCCCGATCAGGCCAGCCTGCTGGCGCCACTGCTGGACATCAAGGCCACCGGCTTCGCGGGTTGGCTGGACCGGATGCTGGGGAAAATCTGAATGCATCCCGCACCTTCCGTCATTGTCTTCACCGTCCTTTCGGGCATCGGTTTCGGCTTTCTGGCCTTTGTTGCGGCGGGGTTGCTGCCCGTCTCGGGCTGGGGCGCGTTCTTCGTCTGGGGCCTTGGCTACGGGCTTGCGGTCGTCGGTCTTGGCGCGTCGACCTTCCATCTGGGCAATCCGCAGCGCGCGCTTCTGGCGTTCACGCAGTGGCGGTCAAGCTGGCTGAGCCGCGAGGCATGGGCCTCGGTCGTGACCCTTCTGGTTCTGGCGCCGATGGCGCTGTCCGATTGGCTGGGCTTGGGCCTGCCGCGCGGGATCGGCTGGCTTGGCGCCGGGCTTTGCCTTCTGACGGTGGCGGCGACCTCGATGATCTACGCGCAGATCCGGGCGGTGCCGCGCTGGAACCTCTGGACGACGCCGCTGCTGTTTCTGGCCTTCGCATTGACCGGGGGGGCGCTGCTTGCCGGGCGCGAGGTGCTGGCGCCGCTACTCTGCCTGGGGCTGGCCGCTGCGCTCATCACGACCTTCCTGCTTGGCGATCAGCAATTCGTCCGGCGGGGGGCGAACCTTGGCACCGCGACGGGGCTTGACCGCATCGGCGCAGCCTCGGTGTTCGAACTGCCGCATACCGGCGGGAACTACCTGATGCACGAGATGATCCACGTGGTCGGCCGCAAACATGCGATGAAACTGCGGGTGATCGCGGTGATCTGTGGCGCGGTGCTTCCTGCGGCGCTTGTCTTGCTGCCGGGGCATCTTGGCATCGCCTTTGCGGTGCTGGTCCATCTGGCGGGGGCCTTCGCCGCGCGCTGGCTGTTCTTTGCCGAGGCCGAGCATGTGGTCGGCCTTTACTATGGCGCGCGCGGGTGAGGCTGACGGCCTTCAAGGCCTATGACGTCAGGGGGCGGCTGGGCAAGGATCTGGACGAGGGCATCGTCTGCCGGATCGCCCGCGCCTTCGCCATCGAGACGGGCGCCCGCCGCGTGGTGATCGGCCGGGATTGCCGGTCAAGCTCGCCAGCCCTTGCCGATGCGGTGGCGGGCGGGCTGATGGCGGCGGGGGCAGAGGTTCTGGACCTTGGGCTCGCGGGAACGGAAGAGATGTATTTCGCGGTCAGCCATCTTGGCGCGGACGGCGGAATAACCGTCACCGCCTCACATAATCCGATGGATTACAACGGGTTGAAGATGGTCGGCGCGGGGTCGGTGCCGCTTGAGGGGGCCGTCTTCCAGGCGATCCGCGCCCGGGCCGGGGCAGAGGATGCGGCCCCCGGCACGGGGCGAAGGCAGTTGCGGCCGGATCTGCGCGCGGCCTATGTGTCGCATGTCCTGGCATTTCTGGACCCAGAGGCGTTGCGCCCGCTTCTGGTGCTGGTCAATTCCGGCAATGGCGCGGCGGGCCCGACCTTCGATGCGATCGCGGAGGCCCTGGCGACCCTGGGCGCGCCGATCCGCTTTCAGCGGCTGCATCACCAGCCGGACGGGCGGTTTCCGAACGGCATCCCGAACCCTCTGCTGCCAGAGAACCAGCCGGTCACCGGGGCGGCAGTGCGCGCGGCGGGGGCCGATCTCGGTGTGGCCTTCGATGGCGATTTCGACCGCTGCTTCCTCTTCGATGCCACGGGGGCCTTCGTTCCGGGGGAATATGTCGTCGGTCTTCTGGCGCAGGTCTTTCTGCAAAGAGAGCCCGGCGCGACCGTGGTGCATGATCCGCGGGTGATCTGGAACACGCAGGATCTGGTGGCACGGGCCGGGGGGCAGGCGGAACTTGCGCCGACGGGGCATGTGTTTCTCAAACGCGCCATGCGTGCCACCGGTGCGGTCTATGGCGGAGAGCTTTCGGCGCATCATTATTTCCGTGACTTCATGTGCTGCGACAGCGGGATGATCCCCTGGCTTCTGGTGGCCGGACTGATGGGCCGCACGGGCCGGTCGCTGGCCGATCTGGTGGCCGAACGGCGCGCGGCCTTTCCCTCCTCGGGCGAGATCAATTTTCGCGTTCCGGATGCGGCGGCAGCCATGGCGAGGGTCGAGGTGGCGCTGGCGGCGGGGGCTCTGTCGCAGGACCGGACCGATGGGCTGAGCCTTGCCTTCGCCGACTGGCGGCTGAACCTGCGTGCCTCGAACACAGAACCTCTGCTGAGGCTGAATGTCGAGGCGCGGGGCGATGCCCGGCTGGTCTCGGCGGGGGTCGAGCGGGTGAGAGCGCTGGTTGCGGGGCCCGCCTGAGCGCACCGGGATGTGGCAGGAACAAGGCGGGAACGTCGAGCCATTGCAGTCCGGCACCTTGGCGCGACCTCAAATCGCGTAAAAAACAGGCATGAAGCCTGCTTTTCGATCACGCGTAGGGTGTGTGCCGCCCCGCCGCCGGGCGGCGGCAGGCTGGAATTGCCTTGCGTTGCGTTCGGAGAAAGAGTTGCCGCGTGGAGATGACCTTGACCAGTCAGGTGCCGGAACCGGCGATGCAGCGCGCCAGAGGCGAGGCGCGGGTCGATCTTGCCTTGCGCCGCGGGCGGGCGGTGCTGCGGGGGCGTGCAGAAACGCCGCCCAGCTCTGAGCACCTGATCTCCGACGCGGTGACGGGCGGCGGCGACGGCGATCTGGACGGACAGGTGACGGTGAACTGTGCCCCGCTGGGGG
>JAAURK010000214.1 GCA_012032275.1 Tabrizicola sp. | reverse complement strand
CGTCACCGTCAGCCGGGCCGGGGCGAACCCGCCCTGGGCGCGGGAGCTTTGAGGGCGGTCCTGCAGCGGGTCTCTGCCGCCGCTGTCCGGGTTGACGGGGCGGTGGTGGGCGAGATCGGCGCGGGGTTTCTGATCCTCGTCTGCGCGATGCAGGGCGACAGCGCGCAAACGGCGGCGAAACTGGCGGCAAAAGTCTCGAAACTCCGGGTGTTCCGGGATGAAGCGGGCAAGATGAACCGGGCGCTGGGCGATGTCGGCGGTGCGGCTCTGGTGGTCAGCCAGTTCACGCTTGCCGCCGATCTTCGCGGCAATCGGCCGGGGTTTTCAACCGCAGCGGCGCCCGCCGACGGCCAGAGGCTTTATGCGCAGTTCGCCGATTGCCTTGCCGATCGCGGGATCAGGGTCGAGCGCGGCCGCTTTGGCGCCGACATGGCGGTGACGCTTACGAATGACGGGCCGGTCACCATCTGGATGGATACCGACGAGCTATAGGCTCAGTTGAACGGATTGCCCGGCGACCGGCCGGAAATCACCTTGCCGCAATCGACCAGCGCATCGATCGATGCCCGCGAGCCGGAAAGCGAATAGTTCTGCACATCGGAGCCATCCTCGGCCCGCAGGTAAAGCCGGGTTCCCTGCGCCACTTCGACAATGAAATCCACCCCCGCGTCGCTGCCGGGAAGGGTGAACAGCACCGAATTCTTGTAAAGCTCGGCGTTGTTCAGCGTCCAGGGTGTGCGTCGGTCGATCTGGACGTTCAGGTTGGCCGAGGATCCGTCGTCGAACTGCCAGGCGGTGGAATAGAACTGAAGCTGAACCGACTTGTCGGGGAAAGTCCAGAGCGAGAAGCTTTCTCCCGGCGCCGACACCTGCGCCACGCATCCCAGACGCCCGTCGTCCCAGCCGACAATCTCGACCTGCCAGTGCTTGTGCGAAAAGAGGACTTCCGATTGCTGGGCAAAAGCCCCGGTGGCCGCAGCACAGAACAGCGCCGTACCCAATGCGATCCTTGAAAACATGCAAAACCTCGATCAGCGAATTCGCCGCCGATTTTGCCGGGCCTTGGGGATTTTGCAAATGAAACTTGCTGTCACGGATGCAAAAACTGCGGCTCAGGCGGCCCATTCCCAGGGATTGCTGAATTGGCCGAGAATCGCGGAGACGGCCGCATCCTCGACCGGCGCCGTCTTGGTCAGACGGGCGACCAGACCGCGTTTCTTGTCCTCGATCACTTCCGCGACATGGGCACCGGTTCCGGCCGCCGCGAGGGCGGCATCATAGACACGGGCGATGGCCATCTTGCGCAGTTGCGGCTTGAACACCTTGCCGACGGCGGTCTTCGGCAGCTCTGGCAGGATCTCGACGAACTTCGGCTGCGCCGCGCGTTCGGTGATGTGCTTTGCAGCATAGGCGACGAGATCCTCGGCCGACACGTTCGCCCCCTGGACCAGCTCCACATAGGCGGCGGGAAGCTCTCCCGCATGCGCATCGGGCTGACCGATCGCCCCGACGAAGGCCACCGCCTCATGCCCCATCAGCGCCTCCTCGATCAGGGCGGGGTCGATGTTGTGACCGCCGCGGATGATCAGATCCTTGGCCCGCCCGGTGATGAACAGATATCCATCCGCATCGATCCGGCCAAGATCGCCGGTCTTCAGAAACCGGCCTTCCGCAAAGAGGCCATGGTTCTTGTCGGTCTCGGTATAGGTCGATCCCTCGAAGACGCCGGGGTTCGAGACGCAGATTTCACCCACCTCATCCACCGCGCATTCGCGATAGCCGATGGCGCCCTGCGAGGTCAGGATGCGCACATGGGTATAGGGAAACGGCAGCCCGACAGAGCCGATCTTCTTGGTCCCGCCCGGCGGATTGATCGACACGAGGCAGGTGCATTCGGTAAGTCCGTAGCCTTCGATGATCTGCACGCCGGTTGCCTTTTCGAACCGGCTGTAAAGCTCCAGCGGCAGCGGGGAAGAGCCGGAGAAGACATTGCGCAGCGTCGACACATCGGCATTGATCGGGCGCTGCATCAATGCGGAAAGCGCGGTCGGAACGGTGATCAGATAGCTCACTTTCCAGCGTTCGATCAGCTTCCACAGATTGTCGAAGACGCCCTCGCCACGGTATCCCTGCGGCGTCGGAAAGATCACATGCGCGCCGGCCGCGATCATCGACATCATCACCGGATAGGCGGCAAGCACGTGAAAAAGCGGCAGCGGGCACATCACCGCATCGGTTTCGGAGAACAACAGCCGGGCGCCAAGCCAGCCGTTGTAGACCATCCCGGAAATCTTGTGCTGCGCGACCTTTGGCATGCCCGTGGTGCCGCCGGTGTGAAAATAGGCGGCGACGCGGTCTTGCGTCACATCCTGGAAATCCAGCCGGTCGCTCCGCATCCGCGCCATCTCGGCCCGCATGTTCTTCACATCGGCCTTGTGGGTGATCGGGTTTTTCGGGCGGATCAGCGGCACGATGAACTTCTTCGCGCCCGAAAGGTAACGGACAAGATCGACCTCCAGCACGGTCTTGACGTTCGGCGCGAACTTCACCGCTTCGGCCACCTTCTGCGGCAGGTCGGTCTTCGGAAACGCCTTCAGCGTCACCACGACCTTGGCCTTCGTCTCGCGCAGGATGGCGCTGATCTGTTCGGGCTCCAGCAGCGGGTTGATCGGGTTCACGATTCCCGCGACCATCCCGCCCAAAAGCGTGATCGCGGTTTCCATGCTGTTCGGCAGCACATAGGCCACCACGTCGTTTTCGCCAACGCCAAGCGAGCGGAAGAGATTTGCCGCCTGCGTGACCTGGCCCAGAAGCTCGGCCCAGGTCAGCGTCTCGGACTTGGTGGCCGGGCCGGACAGCAGCTGATAGCTGATCGCCGGGCGGCTGCCGTGTGCGTCGCGCGCGCGGTCGAGAAATTCGTACATCGAACGGGGAAGATCGCGGTCCTGCCACTGGATTTCGGCTTCAATTGCCTGGAGATCCGCCCGGTTCGTGAACGCACCCATTCCAATCCTCCCCTGATGCCCGCTGTTGGCGCGGGTCTGTGTCAGGCGAAGATGGGCTGCCTGCGACGTTTTGCCAAGTCGCTTTGTCGAGGAAAACGCAACGTCAGACCGCGCCGTCCGTAAACTGGAGCCGGGCCAGCCGGGCGTAAAGTCCGCCTTCGGCCACCAGTGCCTCATGCGTGCCGAGGGCCGCGATCCGGCCCTCATCGAAGACCACGATCCGGTCGGCACGTTTCACCGTGGCAAGGCGGTGGGCCACCACAAGCGTTGTGCGCCCTTCCGACAGCCGCTCCACCGCGGCCTGCACGGCGCGTTCGCTTTCGGCATCCAATGCGCTTGTCGCCTCGTCCAGCAAGAGGATCCTGGCATCCCGCAGGATCGCGCGGGCAATCGCCACGCGCTGCTTCTGCCCGCCCGAAAGCATCACGCCGCGCTCTCCCAGATAGCTGTCGTAGCCCTGCGGCAGCGCGGTCAGGAAATCATGTGCCGCCGCCGCGCGCGCGGCCTCTTCCACTTCGGCATCGCTGGCATCGGGCCGCCCGAACCGGATGTTTTCCCGCGCCGAGGTGGCAAAGATCACCGGGTCTTGCGGCACCAGCGCGATGGCGCTGCGGAAATCGCTGCGCTTCAGCGTGGAGATGTCGATGCCGTCCAGCGTAATCCGCCCCGATTGCGGATCATAGAACCGCATCAGCAGCTGGAGGATCGTGGTCTTGCCTGCGCCCGATGGCCCGACGAGCGCCACCGTCTCGCCCGGCTCCACCCTCAGGCTGACACCGTTCAGCGCCGATGTCTCGGGCCGTGCGGGATAGCGGAAGGTCACATCCTCGAACGCGATCCGGCCCCGCACCGGGCGGGGCAGGGCGGTGGCAGCGGCCGGATCCTGCACCGGATCTTCGCTGTTCAGAAGTTCCACCAGCCGCTCGGTCGCGCCCGCCGCCCGCTGCAGTTCACCCCAGATCTCGGACAGCGCGCCCACCGCCCCGGCGACGATGACCGCGTAGATCACGAACTGGATCAGCTCGCCCACCGTCATGGACTCTGCACGAACATCCCGCGCACCGATCCACAGAACGCCCACGATCCCGGTGAAGGTCAGAAAGATCACGATCACCGTCATCACCGACCGGGTGCCGATCCGGGTCTTGGCCGAAACGAAGGCTTTCTCGGTCACTTCGGCGAAACTCGCCCGCGTCGGGCGTTCATGGGTGAAGGCCTGCACCGTCTGCACCGCCGAAAGCGCCTCTGCCGCCGAACCCGATGACGAGGCGATCCAGTCCTGGTTCTCTTTCGACAGTCGCCGCAGACGTCTGCCAAGCACGATGATCGGCACCACGATCGCGGGCACGATCAGCAATACAAGGCCGGTGAGTTTTGCCGAGGTCAGAAACAACAGCACGAGCCCGCCCAGCAGCATCAGCAGATTGCGCAGCGCAACCGAGACGGACGACCCGATCACCGACAGGATCAGTGTCGTATCCGTCGTGATCCTGCTCAGCACTTCGCCGGTCATGATGCGTTCGAAAAACGCCGGGCTCATCCCCAGAACGCGGTCGAACAGCGCCTTGCGGATATCGGCCACCACCCGCTCGCCAAGCCGGGTCACGAGGTAATACCGCAGCCCCGTTCCCAGCGCGAGCAGGGCCGCGATAGCGAGGGCGGCGCCAAAATATTCGTCGAGGAGCGCGGCATTGTCGGCGTTGAACCCGTCGACCACCCGGCGCACGGCAAGCGGCAGCACCAGGCTCACCCCCGCCGTCAGGATCAGCGCCATCAGGGCCATCAGCGCCATCACGCGATAGGGGGCCACGAACGGCGCCAGCCCGCGCAGCGCGCCAACCCGCTTCGATTTCGGGCGGTCGTCGCCGGACCCGGTCGTATCTGTCATCTGCCCGTCCCTGTGGCCTCGCGCCCCGATTTATGCGCTCATGCCGCCAGCCACAAGCGCTATGCTCCGTTCCGGGGTTCCGGGGCCGGACCGCCGCAGCGGACGAAGCGCGGAACGACAGCTTTCGGTTGCCCGTTCGATGCGGGGATGATTAATCTTGCCCATGACCGCTTCCCGACGCATCGCCCTGTCCAGTGACCACGCCGCCATAGACCTGCGCCTGGCCATCGCGCGCCATCTTGCAAAGCAGGGATGGGAGGCTGTCGACATCGGGCCGGAAACGCCAGAAAGCACACATTATCCGGCACATGGAGCGGCCGCCGCGCGACTGGTCGCGTCCGGGGATTGCGCGCTTGGCATCATTCTTTGCGGGACGGGTCAAGGCATCATGATGGCTGCGAACAAGGTCAGGGGCATTCGCTGCGGGGTCTGCGCCGACGCATTCTCGGCGCGGATGATCCGGCAGCACAACGATGCGAACATGCTTGCCATGGGCGCGCGCGTGGTGGGCGAAGGCCTGGCGCTTGATATCGTTGATGCCTTCCTCTCCGCGACCTTCGAGGGCGGTCGCCACGCCCAGCGGGTCGAGATGATCACCGCGATGGAGCGCTGAAACGCTTGTCGACGTGCGCCACGGGGAAAGGTGGCTGCCGCCCGCGGTGTGGACGGGCCTCCGCCTTCCCGGGCAATCCAGCGGCGAGAAACTGCATGATCGGGCCGGTCACCCCTCTTTCCCCGGCCGCGATGCCGTGCCACGGTGCGCGCATAGAATGGGAGAGCCGTTGCCCATGCCGCACCGCAAGACCGTGATCTTCGATGCCTATGGCACGCTCTTCGACGTGGCCGGGGCCGCGCGGCTGGCCGCTGCCGAACCGGACGGCGCTGTGCTGGCCGATGTCTGGCCGACGCTGGCCGAGAACTGGCGGCGAAAGCAGCTGGAATACACCTGGCTTCGTGCGATCATGGGCGCGCATGCCGATTTCGCCGAGGTGACGGCAGATGCGCTGGACTGGGCGCTGGATGTCCAGGGGCTGGCCCATCACGGCCTGCGCGCCCGGCTCCTGGCGCTTTACGATGCGCTGCCTGCCTATCCCGAGGTGCCGCAGGCGCTTGCCGCGCTCCGGGCAAAGGGGATGCGGCTGGCGGTGCTGTCGAACGGAACGCCCGGAATGCTTCGGGCCGCCATCTCTTCGGCGGGCGTTGGCGATCTGATCGAGACGCTGCTGTCGGTCGAGGATGTGGGCATCTACAAACCTTCTCCCCGCGCCTATGAACTCGTCGGCACGAAGATGGGGGTGGCGAAGGAAAAGGTTCTCTTCGTCTCGTCGAACGGCTGGGACGTGGCCGGGGCGGCCCGCTTCGGCTTTGCCACAGTCTGGGTGAACCGGACGGGCCAGCCGATGGAGCGGCTGCCCCACGGCCCGAACCACATCATGCCCGATCTCAGCCATCTGCTGGTGATCGCATGATGCCGCGGCGCTTCCGGGCCGCCGATGGCTGCGCGCTTGCCTACCGCGACGAGGGCGAGGGGCTGGCGCTGCTCTGCCTGCCGGGGCTGACCCGGACGATGGCCGATTTCGACTATCTGGTCCCGCATCTGCCGCCGCTTCGCCTGATCCGGATGGATTATCGCGGGCGGGGCGAAAGCGACTGGACCGGTGCCGTGACCTACACGGTCGAACAGGAGGCAAGGGATGCGCTGGCCCTGCTTGACCATCTTGGCGTCGGCCAGGCGGCGCTGCTTGGCACCTCGCGCGGGGGTTGATCGGCATGGTGCTTGGGGCGACGGCGCGCGACCGGTTGCTGGGCCTTTGCCTCAATGACGTCGGCCCCGAGATCAACCGCGCGGGCCTTGACCGCATCGTCGATTACGTCGGCCGCAATCCCGCAGGCACCACCCATGCCGGTTTCGCCGCCCTTCTGGCGCAAAGCCCCGGCTTCGACGGCGTGCCGGAAACCCGCTGGCTGGCAGAGGCGCGAAAGCTGGCGATCGAAACACCGGAGGGTCTTCGGATCCCCTATGACCCCGCCCTGCGCGACGCGGTTCTGGCGGCCTATGCGGCACCGCCGGCTGATCTCTGGCCGCTTTTCGATGCGCTGGCCGGTCTGCCGCTGGCCCTGATCCGGGGCGCCAATTCCGATCTTCTGACCGCCCCGGCAGCGGCAGAGATGCGGCGGCGGCGGCCGGACATGATCTTTGCCGAAGTGCCGGGCCGGGCGCATATCCCCTTCCTTGACGAACCGCCCTCCATCGCCGCCGTGCGGTCCTTCCTGAAGGTTCTGTCATGACCGATATCGCGATGATCGAGGCCGCAGCGGCGCGGCTGAAAGGCCAGGCGCGGGTCACCCCGCTCCTGAACGCGCCGCTTCTCGACAAGGTCGCGGGGCGGCGGCTTTTCATCAAGGCCGAATCGCTGCAACTGACCGGCAGCTTCAAGTTCCGTGGCGGCTGGGCGGCGGTTTCCGCGCTGTCGCCGGCGGCGCGGGCGC
>JAAURK010000213.1 GCA_012032275.1 Tabrizicola sp. | reverse complement strand
ATCTCCGGATCGCGCAACAGCCGGCAGACCAGCTCGATGTCGATCGGCCCCTCGATGTCGTAGAGGTAACCGAGTCCCCGCAATGCCTGGATCAGGCTGAACGGCTGATCGAGCGATTCGGCCCCTTGTCGTTCCGGATCGCACTGCGGGCAGAGGCGGGGCGGCTGCACTACCCGGTGGTCGGGGGCAGATGCCTCGGGGTGCCCCTGCCGCGCTGGGCGCTGCCTGTCAGCCAGACGGTCGAGGCGGTGGATGCATCGGGCCGGGCCAGCTTTGACGTGGCCCTCTCGCATCCCCTGACCGGCCCGATCATCCGCTATCGCGGTTGGCTGGAACCAGAGGTCACTCTCTGAAAAAGCGGCTGTCCTTGACCTGATCCCAGGCCCAGACAACCTCTTGCAACCGTTCCTCCGCGGACCGGTCCCCGCCATTCATGTCAGGATGAAGATCCTTCACCAGGATCTTGTATTGTTTGCGGATTTCCTGTTTTGTCCAGGTATCCCGCGCATCGAGGATCTCGATCGCCTTGCGCTCTGTCGGGGGCAGTTTGCGGGTGGCCTGGGACGATGGCCTGCCGGGGTTCTGGGTGGCCTTCTCTCCCAGAAGCGACATCGGATCGTCAACGCCAAGCCTGGCCCAGGCGCGGCCGTCGTCCTTGCGGCTGAAGGGCTTGGTCTCGCGGCCCCAGACCCTGTCCTTGTCGATGAACTTCTGGAATTCTTCGTCCGACGAGCCCTGGAAGAAATTCCATTTCAGATTGTATTCGCGGATATGCTCTTTGCAGAACCAGTAGAACTCATCCAGCAGATCGGGAGATTTCGGCGCGCGGAATGCGCCGCCTTCCTGACAATCGGGATAATCACAGGACCGGTTCGAGGTCTCGAACGCCCCAGACATGCCGCGACGGGTGACTTTCTTCTTCTTCTTGTCCGTCGAAACGCGGATGTCGAATTCGAAGGGCGGGCGGTTGGTCATCAGCGGGCCTTTCCAGCGTGGCGGGCAATCCGGGGTTTCCGACTCGGGGCCACGAGTTTAGGTGTTTCCGGGCCGGTGAGAAGGGGGATTGCGGGAAAATGCCTGTGAAGGATGAAATCGAGCAGCGTTTGCGCGCGGCTTTTGCGCCCGACCGGCTTGTGGTCGAGAATGAAAGCCATCGGCACGCAGGTCATGCGGGCGATGACGGGTCTGGCGAAAGCCACTTCCGCATCCTGATCCGGGCGGGCGTCTTCGCGCCGATGACCCGCGTCGCGCGCCACCGGGCGGTGCATCAGGCGCTTGGCGATCTGACGGCCCGTGTTCATGCGATTGCCTTGGACATCGGTTAACCCGGCAGCGTGGTCGGGTCGGGCTGCGACGGGGAGCCCCTCGCCGCAACCGTAGGGAATATCATACTTGCCCGCCCTGGCCGCCCGCGGGAACACTTGGCCATTCAGGAAAGGGAGAGCGACGTTGAAGATCAGCAAGGCTTTTCGCGCATTTGACGCGGAACTCGATACCGATGTGTGCCGAAAGCGAACAAACGCGGATCTGACGCTGACACTCCGGCTTGGGCTCCATCAGCAAAACCCGCGATGGGCCGATCAGGAGTACGATGTCGTTTTCGATGGTAACGTACGGGGGCAGCCGATCCGGCATATCGTGGCGTGGACGCCAGAGGAATGGAGCACTTTCAAGCGGCGGCTGATCCGCCAGGTCGAATCGGTCTGGAACGGCAAGCTCTGGTTGTTGAACAGGAAAGACCGGCTTTTGTTCAAGGACGACACCGACACCTATGCCCCGAACATCTATTGCAAGCTGAAGCTCATCGCCGATGACGCGGGCACCCGGAATCATCATCAGGTCGTGAACGTCGTGCGGCTTCATTCCGGTTCAGAGCCCTTCAGGGCGAACTCGCTCAATCTTTCCGACCGTTCCGTCATACAGTATAATTCGAAGTTGGATTCCCGGGGGCATCCTATTCCCCATGCGGTGGCTGCCCATGAGATTGGCCATCTTCTTGGGCTGAATCACGTTGATTTCGGCAAGCCTCATTGCGCGGCTGGCACCGATACCGGAGCTGATCCCTGCTATGGTGTCACCGATGAAGACATGAGGAATGTGATGGGCGGCGGAATGCAGGTGAGCCTTGCAAACGCCTTTCCATGGCAACGCGCCCTTTTGATGATGGCCGAGACCGTGCCCGCGCTTGGCCCGGCCAGTCAGGCGCGGC
Organism: Tabrizicola sp.; assembly: GCA_012032275.1. Classification (GTDB taxonomy): domain Bacteria; phylum Pseudomonadota; class Alphaproteobacteria; order Rhodobacterales; family Rhodobacteraceae; genus JAAURK01. Next base: position 5,193 of record JAAURK010000213.1, on the reverse strand, counting down.
TTGATGACTGGGCGCCGTCGCTGCACTATGTGCCGCCGCGCAAGATGGCGGTCGCGGTTCCGACCTCGTGATCACGCCTCGGCAGTAAGGCCCGCCGCCTCGACCCCGGCTGTTCCGGCAATCGCGTCATTGTCGGAACTGTCGCCGGTCACGCCGACCGCGCCGATGATCGCGCCGCGGCCATCGCGCACCAGAATGCCGCCCTTCACGGGGACGAAGGCGCCGCCGTAAAGCCCGTTCATCGCCTGGACGAAATAAGCCTGACTGTCGGCCCGCGCCTGAAGCGCGCTGCCGGGAAGCCCGAGCATCAGGCAGCCATGCGCCTTGCCATGGGCGATCCCGTAGCGGCCGGGCGAGGCGCCGTCCTCGCGTTCGAATGCGATCGGATGGCCGCCCGCGTCCAGCACCACGACCGACAGCGGCTTCATTCCAGCCTCGCGGCCCCGGGCCAAGGCCGCCTTGATGATCACGCGGGCTTTCTTCAGGGTCAGGGTCATGCAGCGGCCCCGTTTCGCAGGGTGGATTTCAGGTCCAGGCGCCGGGCATGCAGGACTGGCTCGGTATAGCCGGACGGCTGTTCCCGCCCCTTGAAGACCAGATCGCAGGCAGCGTCGAATGCGGGGCCGTCAAAGCCGGGGGCCATCGGACGATAGGCCGGGTCGGCTGCATTCTGCCGGTCGACCACTGAGGCCATCTTCTTCATCGCGGCCATGACCTCGTCCCCGCGGACCACGCCATGGTGCAGCCAGTTGGCCAGCGCCTGGCTGGAGATGCGGCAGGTGGCGCGGTCTTCCATCAGGCCGACGTCATGGATATTGGGCACTTTGGAGCAGCCGATGCCTTGATCCACCCAGCGCACGACATAGCCGAGGATGCCCTGGGCGTTGTTCTCGATCTCTTCGGCGATGTCCTGCCGGGACCAGGTTTGCCCGGCCGAAACGGGAATGGTCAGCAGCGCGTCGAGAGTGGCGCGCGGGCCGCCGCGCGCGATGTCGGCCTGGCGGGTGAAGACGTCGACGCGGTGGTAATGTGTGGCGTGAAGCGTGGCAGCGGTGGGCGACGGCACCCAGGCGCAGTTTGCCCCCGCCATGGGATGGGCGATCTTCTGGTCAAGCATCGCCGCCATCAGATCCGGCGCGGCCCACATTCCCTTGCCGATCTGGGCGCGCCCGCAAGGCCGCAGGCAAGGCCGATGTCGACGTTGCGATCCTCATAGGCCTTGATCCAGGCGGAATTCTTCATCTCGCCCTTCCGGATCATCGGGCCTGCCTCCATCGAGGTGTGGATCTCGTCCCCCGTCCGGTCAAGAAAGCCGGTGTTGATGAAGGCCACGCGATGGCGGGCGGCGCGGATGCACTCCTTGAGGTTGACGGAGGTGCGGCGTTCTTCGTCCATGATGCCAAGCTTCACGCTGTGGCGGGGCAGGCCGAGCGTTTCCTCGACCCGGTCAAAGATCGTGCAGGCAAGCGCCACTTCCTCCGGCCCGTGCATCTTCGGCTTGACCACATAGACCGAACCATAGGCAGAATTGCGCGGACCATCGGTTTTCTTCAGATCGTGCATGGCGCACAGCGTGGTGACGAACGCGTCCAGAAGGCCTTCGGAAATCTCGTGCCCGGCGGCATCGCGGATCGCCGGATTGGTCATCAGATGGCCGACGTTGCGCACCAGCATCAGCGCGCGGCCCTTGACGGTCAGCGGCCCGCCATCGGGCGCGGTATAGGTGACGTCGGGGTTCAGGCGGCGGGTCAGGGTTCTGCCGCCCTTCGTCAGCGTTTCGGTCAGATCGCCTTTCATCAGCCCCAGCCAGTTGGCATAGACGAGCACCTTGTCCTCGGCATCGACGGCAGCGATCGAATCCTCGCAATCCATGATGCTCGACATGGCGGCTTCCAGCCGGACATCGGCGATGCCTGCGGGATCGCTGGCCCCGATCCGGGTGGCGGGATCGATGCAAATTTCGATCTTCAGTCCATTGTTTTCAAGAAGGATTTTCAATACCTGTCCGTCGACGGCATGGCCCCTGAACTGCTCTGGCCGCTTGAGCGCGGGGACCAGCGCGCCGTCCGTCACGCCAGGTTTCGCCGCCTCTGACCACGATCCATCGGCCAGCGGCACGGCGGTGTCCAGAAATGCCTTCGCCCAGGCGATCACCACCGCGCCGCGGGCCGGGTCGTAGCCCCCCGCGACCGGCGGCTTACCCAGCGCGTCGGTGCCATAAAGCGCGTCGTAAAGGCTGCCCCAGCGGGCATTGGCGGCGTTCAGCGCGTAACGCGCGTTCATCACCGGCACCACAAGCTGCGGGCCGGGGATCAGGGCGATCTCGGGATCGACGCCGTCAGTCTCGATCGTGAAATCCGGCCCCTCCGGAACCAGATAGCCGATCTCTTCCAGAAACGCCCGATAGGCCGCTGGGTTATGCGGTTGGCCCTTGCGGTCGATATGCCAGCGGTCGATGGCCGCCTGCATCGTCTCGCGCCGGTCCAGCGCCAAGCGGATGCGCGGCCCAAGCTCGGCCGCAGCTGCGGCAAGGCCCGACCAGAACCGCTCCGCCGAAATGCCGCTGCCCGGCAGGGCGCGGCCCTCGATGAACTCCGCCAAGCTGGCATCGACCTTCAACCCGTGCCTCGGTGTCATTCCCGTCGTCATCGCGCGCCCCATTTCACGTATACCACCGCATACAATAAGCGGCCGGTGACGGGGGGACAAGCTTCAGGGGTCAGAAAAGCGGCCGGTGGCGGGGCCGGGCCGCAGCTTTCGGCATCGTTGCGAACAATGTTTGACCTCGTGCCAGACCTTCGCCCATTTCTTGCGCCAGACGAAAGGCCTGCCGCAGACCGCGCAGGTCTTTGTCGGCAGGTCGCACTTCCTGACCCCGCGCGTCACGCCTCAGCCACCGGGTGTGCCAACGCCCGAGGATGGCCCGGCTGCCGGAGTTTCCGGCGTGGGGGCGCTTTCGGCGATGTAGAACAGATATCCCATGAACAGCACTGCCACCACGCCGATGGAAACAATCAGCCCCAGCAGAGGGCCAAAATGACGGCGTTTCTGCCGTTCGATATTGGTGCGCGGCGCGGACATGGCAAGCTCCTGTCGTTCAGGTCAATCTGCGCGGTTGAAGCTCCGCGCCCGGCAGATTAACGTCGGGTGCCGCAGCGGGTTCCCCGCATCAAGGAGACGAGATGAAAGACGCGACGCCACCGGGTCCGCAGACCATCCATCTGGCGGATTATCAACCCTATACCCATCGGGTGGAGGCCGTCGATCTTGCCTTTCGTCTGGCACCGAAGACGACGCGGGTTCTGGCGCGGCTGCAACTGGCCCCGAATCCCGACCGGCCGGGGCGGCACGATCTTCGGCTGGATGGCGAGGGGCTGCGGCTGATCAGCTGCAAGGTCGGCGGCAAAGCGGTGAAGGTTGTCCCCGATGAAACCGGGCTCACACTTCCGGCCAGGCTGCTGCCCGACGGCGCGTTCGATCTGGAAACCGAAGTGGAGATCGCGCCGGAGGACAATACCGCCCTCGAAGGGCTTTACATGTCGCGCGGCATGTATTGCACGCAATGCGAGGCCGAGGGCTTTCGCAAGATCACCTTCTATCCCGACCGTCCCGATGTGATGGCAAGGTTTCGGGTCCGGGTCGAGGCCGATCTGCCGGTGCTTCTGTCGAACGGCAATCCCGCGGGTCAGGGCGACGGCTGGGCCGAATGGATCGATCCCTGGCCGAAGCCCGCCTATCTTTTCGCGCTGGTTGCGGGCGATCTGGTCGCCCATCCGGGGGATTTCACCACGGCCTCTGGCCGACATGTGGCGCTCAACATCTGGGTGCGCCCGGGCGACGAGGACCGCTGCGCCTATGCGATGGACAGCCTGATCCGGTCGATGCGCTGGGACGAAGAGGTCTATGGCAGGGAATATGATCTGGATATCTTCAACATCGTCGCCGTCGACGATTTCAACATGGGCGCGATGGAGAACAAGGGGCTGAACATCTTCAACTCCCGCTATGTCCTGGCCAGCCCCGAAACCGCGACGGATGATGATTCGGCCGGATCGAGGCGATCATCGCCCATGAGTATTTTCACAACTGGACCGGCAACCGGATCACCTGCCGCGACTGGTTCCAGCTTTGCCTGAAAGAGGGGCTGACGGTCTTCCGCGACCAGCAGTTCTCGGCCGACATGCGCAGCGCTGCGGTGAAGCGGATCGAGGATGTGCTGGCACTCCGCGCCCGTCAGTTCCGCGAGGACGGCGGGCCGCTGGCGCATCCGGTGCGGCCGGAGAGCTTTGTCGAGATCAACAATTTCTATACCGCGACCGTCTATGAGAAAGGTGCCGAAGTCATTGGAATGCTGAAGCGGCTGGTCGGCGACGAAGGCTATGCCCGGGCGCTGGATCTGTATTTTGACCGGCATGATGGCGATGCCGCCACGATCGAGGACTGGCTGACGGTTTTTGAGGATGCGACGGGCCGCGATCTTGCCCAGTTCAAACGCTGGTACACCGAGGCCGGAACGCCCCGGCTGAAGGTCCGCGACACATGGGAGGACGGCACCTACACGCTTCATTTCACGCAAGAAAATACGCCCACACCGGGACAGCCGGAAAAGCGGCCGAAGATGCTGCCGATCGCCGTCGGGCTTTTGAACCCCAATGGCGACGAAGTGGTGCCGACGATGGTGCTGGAGATGACTCAGGCCGAGCAGAGCTTCCGCTTCACCGGGCTTGGCGCGCGGCCCATCCCCTCGATCCTGCGCGATTTTTCCGCCCCCGTGGTCCTTGACCGCGAGGTTGGGGCGGCGGAACGCGCCTTTCTTCTGGCCCATGACACCGATCCGTTCAATCGGTGGGAAGCGGGCAGGGCGCTGGCAAAGGATGTGCTTGCAGGCATGGCCCTGGCCGGGGATGCGCCCTCGGGCGAATGGCTGGAAGCGGTGGCGCGGGTGGTCTTTGACGAACTGCTCGACCCTGCATTCCGGGCATTGGCGCTGCGCCTTCCCTCCGAAGATGACATGGCGCAGACGATCCATGCGGCGGGCCATGTCGCGGATCCTGACCGTATCCATGCCGCGCGCCGGGCGATGGGTGACGCACTGGCCGGTCGTCTGAGAGCGGGGTTGCCCGCGCTTTACCGCAGCCTTGCCGAACCCGGCCCCTTCACGCCGGATGCCAAGGCCGCGCCGGCGCGCGCTTC
>JAAURK010000212.1 GCA_012032275.1 Tabrizicola sp. | reverse complement strand
GCGCAGCAGGAACAGCGCCCCCGCCACCAGCAGGCAGAGCGATCCGATCAGGGGCAAGGTCCAGCCCGCATCGAAGGAGAAACCACCCCTCGGGCACCAGCCGCGCCTCATAGACCTTCTGATCCACCGCCGCCGGTTCCTTCGCCTGAACCGCGGGGCCCGACGCTTCGAACAGGGCCACGGCAACATTGTCATAGTCGAGATTGGGCACCGAATGCGCCACGATGGTCTTGATCTTCGATATTTCCGACTCGGCGTCGAAACCGGGCTCATAATTGATGGTGACCGACGCGCTGGCCGGAGGAGCCTCGCGTTCATAGCGGTCCTTCGGTGGAGCGGTGATGAAGACGCGGGCCGATTTGATGCCGCTGATCGAGCTGATCGTGCGCGACAGCTCCTCGTTCATCGCGTGGATGTAGCGGACCTGCTGCTCGAACGGCGTGCCGACGATACCTTCGGAGGTAAACACATCGCCAAGTGACTGGAACTTCGGCCGCGGAAACCCCTGCGCCCGAAGCAGCGTGGTGGCCGTCGGGATATCTTCCTCCTCGACAAGCACCGAATAGATATTGTCCTTGTCGCGTTCGCGATGCGCCGTGACCCCGGCGCTGGCCAGGATCGCCACCATCTCGTTCGCTTCGGTTTCCTCAAGGCTGGAGAAGAGCACCTCCTTGCAGCCCGCAAGGGTCAGGCAGCAGACGGTGACAAGGGCCAGTTTCCGGATTCTGTGTTGAGCGGATGGCACGACCAATCTCCTGCTTGTGGTTCTTGCACCAACAGGGTGGATCGGATCGCGTGCCGGATCATTAAGGGCGTCTACGTAGCGCTCTAGGGGCCGCGTATCAGAGTACGTATCTGGCCGAATCCTTGCGCAGATAGCCAGGGCAGATGGCGCCGTCGAACTCGATGAAAACCTTCTGCGAATTCAGACCGCCGAATATCTGCCGGCCGATATGCCGTGCCGTCTTTGCCCGGGTCTCGTTCACGATATTCATCAGGTCCAATACCGAATTGAAAGCGCTGATGATGGCGGCGCGAAAGCTTATCCGATTTGACACGATGATATAAGCCGTCGTGTCGGGGGCAATGAAGCCAACGGTAGAGAACGGAAGAAAGCACAGGTTTTCCGGCAATCCGCCAACCGGTTGGGCCCCAACCTTGAGATAGCGCGGAACCAGAAAGGGCGAGGCAAAGGCGAAATCGACCAGCGAGTTCGGATCATACTCCGAATTGCGCATGTCATTTGCGCTGCCTGGCGGCTTTTCCTCAGCCTGGGGAGCCGTTCGCGCAATAATCTTCTGAAAGTGACCGGCCACCGTCTTCTCGATCAGCAGCAGATCCGAGCTGAACAGATCGTCGATGCAGGCGTCAATGACATGCGGCGCCGACAGGATTTCCTGGACCGAAGCATCGGGATGCTCTGCGTATTCAACATCCGTCTGTGGCTGGCTATCTGGCCAGCCCAGTCGGATCTTGAGTGATACATTGCCCCAATCTTCCATGAAAGTTCATTTCACCTGTCTCGCGGGGCCCTCCAAAGGCTTTCCAACGGGATCGGAAAACGGGATCGATCATATCGGCAAGCACAAGTCCTGGCGGACCTTTGATGTTCTGGCCTTGAATGATCGGGGGTTGTGGCTTTTTGCGCAACAAAAATCGCTACGCGGATGTCTACGTAGCTACGCGGTCAGTTAAGTACCTGTTCTTCCACGATCTGAAGCCGTGCCGCGACTTCGATGAGGTCACTGATGCTGTGGCATGATGTCTTCCGGTAAATCGAATTCCGGTGGGTCTCGACCGTTCGCACGCTGATGTCCAGCCGGTCGGCGATTTCCTTGGTGCGGGCGCCCGAGACGCAAGCCTCGAGAATTTCCATTTCACGCAGCGACAGGCCGTAGACATTGCCGGTCTTCGTCGCATTCTTCCTCAATGCGGAAAACTCTTCCATGAACTCGCTGGGAATGCAGACATAGCCCAGACTTGCGCATCTGATCGCATTGACGAAATCCGATCCCTTCGCCTGCTTGGGAATGAACCCGGCCGCGCTGGCGGCCAATAACGAAAAGATGTCGGTTTTCTCGGAATCAGAAGAATATATGACGATCTTTGTTTCCGGCCGGACCGATCTGATCTTTCGAAACGTTTCCATTCCACTTGGCCGGATGATCCCCAGATCCATCAACACCATATCAGGCTCAAGTGACCGGCAGTGCTTGATTGCGGTGTACCCATCGCTTGCCGTCCCGACGACCCGGGCGCATTCCGATTCCGCAATCAGGGAAGCTATCCCATCCCTCACGATTTCATGTTCGTCAACGATGATCAGTTTCGGTACGTCGGTCATTTTCACCACCACTCTGTTCAGCAAAGTTGTCCTGAGCCGCCTGAGGCGCAACGTGATATTGATCGTGGGGAGAAGGTTGCAGGGAAAAGCCGCTGCGTCTACTGGTATCCCAGACAGGCCGAAAAACTGTGCGACTTTTCGCTTTGGGCTGAAAAAGAGTCGGCAGATCAATGCCGTCAACAGCCCTGTCTTCACGTTCGCGTCACAGTCGAACCGCGGCCCGGCCCTTCCCGGACCAGGCTGCCGCCATCTGCTGCGACTCACCCGCCACCCTGATCATGCGGCAGTCGTGGGGGCATTGCCGTGCCAGTCCTGCCCCGCGACCGGGCCTTCCCGGCCGTCGGATCACCAAAGGCGGATCGGGAAATTTACTCCATCTAGGGATGAATTGGTCGGAGCGAGAGGATTCGAACCTCCGACCCCCTGCTCCCCGAAGCAGGTGCGCTACCAGACTGCGCTACGCTCCGACCGTGCCGGGTGGGTTAAACCCAATGCCCGCGGTTGGCAAGAGGGCAGAGGCCCGCATCACGGCCTGTCGGGGCCGCGGTCGAACCGCTTCAGCCAGTGGCTGATCCGCGGGGTGGTGCCGATATCCATCCGCGACCGGCTTTCCAGTACCGGCCGGTTCTGCGAGACGGAAGGCGTTCCTTCCCGCATCACGATATAGATGCCCGAGGCGATGATCACTGCGGTGCCGACGGCGGTGAAGACGTCGATCCCCTCGTCAAAGAACAGCCAGCCGTAAAGGGCGGCCCAGATGATCTGGGAATACTGCATCGGTGCCACGATCACGGCGTGAGCCGTGCGGTAGGCGGCGATGATGAGAAGCGCGCCGACAAGGCCCTGCAGTGCCATCACCGCCGTCAGCCCAAGATGGGTGACCGGCATCGGGTGATAGACGAAGGGCATCATGGCGCCCATCGCGACAAAGCTGAGCACCATCGGGTAAAGCATCAGCACGGCCGAGCGTTCCTCTGCCCCGATCTTGCGCACGATGACCGAGGTCAGCGCACCGGTCACTGCGGCGCCAAGCGCGGCGAGATGCCCGATGCTGAGCGGCTCATTCCCCGGACGCAGCACGATCAGCACCCCGATCAGGCCGACAACGACGGCAAGCCCGCGGCGCAGCCCGACCCTTTCGCCGAGGAGCGGTATGGCCATCAGCGTGATGAGGAGCGGCATCGCGAAGAAGATCGCGTAGCATTGCGCCAGGGTCAGCTGCGAAAAGGCGAAAAATCCCATCACCCCGGTCGCCACTGCCGAAACCGAACGCAGTGCCGTCCACCAGGGATGGCGGGGAATGAGCGTACCTTCGCTGCGGTCGCTCATCAACATCATGGTGACGAGCGGGAATCCCATCAGGCCGGAAAAGAACATGATCTGGAACGAGCTGTAATCCTCTCCCAGCAGTTTCACCACAACATCATGGGTTGCGTAAAAGCCGAAAGCGCCAAGCGAAAGCAGCGCCCCGCGAAGATTGGACTGCATGGTGGTCGGTTCCGATGGCCGGTGCATCCGGCGGGGCGAGAGGATGTCTCTCCCTCGCCCGCCGGGCGGGAAATTTCAAGTGGCTATCGCGTGCTGGCGCCGGGTTCGCGCCGTCAGACCGTGGGCTTGCGCGCGAAAAGCTTGTTCTTCAGCCAGATCAGCGGCAGCAGGATCAGCACGAAACCCTTCTTGGCAAAGGCCAGAAGCAGCACCAGAAACCCGGCCTTGCTCGCCAGTACCTTGCCCGCGATCAGCCCGCCGATGCCGACTGCGGCCAGCGTATCGACCCCCGGCACGTAGTCGGCGTATCGATTGCCTTCGGTGAAGCTGATCATCCGGAGCGCCCCGGGAACTGCCGCCTCTACCTCGGCCAGCTGATCGGCATTGGCGATGAAGTTCATCACCAGCACCCCTTTGCGGCCCAGCGCGCGAATGTTGTAGTTGAGCGTATCCTCGGGCGCGCCGTCGAAATGCAGCTTCTTGGCCCAGTAAAGCTTGCGCTCGGCCTGGTCGTAATGCGGTTCCGCCGCCCAGCCCAGAAGCTCGATCTTCTCGAAGCCGTTCTGCACCCGCCACTCGTTTTCCGAGATTGTATCGTCCTTCATGGTCTGCAGCAGCTCGTCGTAGTCATAGCCCGCCGCATCTTCATCCGAGACATAGCCGATCGGATCGAATTCCAGGGTGATGGCCCAGCTGGCCTGATCGAAAGGGGTATATTTCCGCGGAAAGATCATGCCGAGCATGGTCGGTGCCTCGGGGTTCTCCCAAAGTGCTTCCAGCACATAACGGGCATCCGCGGCATCGAGGAAGTAATAGTCGTCCGGTACCGTCACCTGCGCCATGCCGCCGTCCAGCGTGAAGGTGCCGGATTTCAGGTCCAGCCCGTCGACCCCTGGCAGAAGTTCGGTCGGAAGCTGGGCATGGATCTCGGGAAAGACGGTCTTGAACGGTTCTGCCAGGCTGGCCGAAGGCGGCAGCGCCGCAAGAATGGCCAGCGCGCAAAGGCGGGGGAAAAGCAACATCGCGAGAATCCTTTTTGCCGAATGCCGCAACCTAGCCGCATGGCAACGGCTTTTGCAACCTAAAGGCTTGCCTCCAGAGCCGCGATCACCGCGTCGCCCATCTCTGATGTGGTGACCGGTTGGCCGCCCTCCGGCCCCATCAGATCGGCAGTGCGGAGGCCGTCGGCCAGCACCTTCTCGATGGCATTTTCGACCCGCGTCGCCTCGTCTCCCATGTCGAAGGAATAGCGCAGCGCCATGGCGAAGCTGAGGATGCAGGCGATGGGGTTCGCCTTGCCGGTGCCCGCAATATCGGGGGCCGAGCCATGGACGGGTTCGTAAAGCGCCTTCGGGCGGCCATTGGCCATCGGCAGGCCAAGGCTCGCCGAGGGCAGCATGCCAAGCGACCCGGTCAGCATCGCGGCCATGTCGGACAGAAGATCGCCAAAGAGGTTGTCGGTGACGATCACGTCGAACTGCTTTGGCCAGCGGCAAAGCTGCATGGCGCCGGCATCGGCATACATATGGGTCAGTTCGACATCCGGATATTCCTTGTCATGCACCTCCTGCACCACTTCGCGCCAGAGGATGCCGCTTTCCATCACATTGGCCTTTTCCATCGAGCAGACCTTGTTCCGGCGTTTCCGCGCCAGCTCGAACGCCGACCGCGCCACGCGGGCGATCTCGCTTTCGGTATAGCGCTGGGTGTTGATGCCGACACGTTCGTTGCCTTCGGTGAAAATGCCGCGCGGCTCGCCGAAATAGACGCCCGAGGTCAGTTCGCGGACGATGACGATATCGAGGCCCGCGACAACATCCTTCTTCAGGCTGGAAAAATCGGCCAGCGCGTCGAAACACTGCGCGGGACGGAGGTTGGAGAACAGATCCATCTCCTTGCGCAGACGCAGAAGGCCACGCTCCGGTTTCACGCTGAAATCCAGCTTGTCGTATTTCGGCCCGCCGACAGCACCCAGAAGCACGGCATCGACGGACTGCGCTTTTGCCATCGTGGCATCGGCAAGCGGCGTGCCATGCGCATCATAGGCGCAGCCGCCGACAAGATCTTCGCTGACATCAAAGGCGATGCCGCGTCTGCTGCCGAACCAGCCGATGATCTTTTTCACCTCGGCCATGACTTCGGGGCCGATGCCGTCACCGGCAAGGATGAGAAGGGAAGGGGTGGCCACGGCGAACGCTCCTGCAGATGGGTCGCGGCTGGCCTAGCCAATGCGGACCAAAGGGTCAAGCTGCCGGGTGGCGAAAGCCCGGTGGCCTGCCGCGGTGGCAGTCGTCCGGGGCGGGGCGCGCGGTCAATCGACCGGGCAGCCGGTGCCGCCGATCCCGTCGTCGCCCTGGGTGCAATCCTCGGCGAGATCGGGCTCGACGGCGATCGCTGAGGTGGCGACCGGTTCGGGGGCCAAGACCTCCGCTTCGCGCAGCGGCGCGCAGGCAACCAGAAGCGCGAACCACAAAAGGAAACCGCGCCGCATCACGTTTCGTCCCGTGTCTGGTAGAAATAGCCGCCCGCACGAAGGCGCATAGCCCCGGGGGCGGAGTTTTCCCGTTTCATCGTGGCGGCCTCTTGCCCTATCTGTCGCAACAGGGCCATCTGACCCTCACGAAAGCGGGCGTCAAGCGCGGTGACCTGATTTTCGGTCAGGCCGGAGTAATGGACGGCGCGTTCGAAATGCGGCGGCTGATGGCCCTGCACGTTTTCCGAGGCCGCCGACATGTGATCGCCAAGGTTTCGGGCAAGATAGGTGATCTGATCTTCCGACCCGGCCAGCGGTTGATACGAGGATTGCAGCAGCCGGACGGTCTGCCCGTCGGCGCCCGGCCCGACGGTGCCCGTGGCGAGAAGCGCGTCGAGCATGGTGCGGGGATGCACGTCGCGGCGCAGGGCCGTTGCCAGCGCCTCGAAGCTTGGAGCGGGGCCATTGCGCGGCAGATCCCGCGGCCTGCCGTTGGCCTGATATTCCGGTTCGGTCAGCCAGAGCGCCACGAGGCGCGCCAGGTGATTGGGTCTTTGGTCCCTGATCTCGGCTCCGCGCAGCCGCGCCACGTCCCGGCGCTGCAGCCCTGTCATCACCGTGATGCGGCTGTCGGTGCCGCTCCCGCCGGACAGATGCAACGCAGCCTGCACATAATGCGCCTTCATCCGCTCCACCAGTGCTGGAAACAGAACGCCGCGCGCGACCAGAAGCCGTGCCAGCGGCGCGAAGAGGGCGTCGAAGAGATCCATAATGTGCAATATGCACATTTTGCTTGACGGGTCCAGAGAGATAAAATATGTGCAAATTACACATTTTTGGAGACAACCATGTTCCGCTCACCCGCCCTTCCGCTGACCGCCATCGCCCTTGCACTTTCCGCCTGCATGGCAAGCCCGCCGACAGCTACCTTCGAGGCGGAGGTGGCCGTCGTGGCCGAGCCCTCGCCCACGCCACCCGCAATTTCGGGCGAGACTGCGCGGCCGGGCGCTATCAGGGGGTGGCGCGGCGCGGCGTGGTGACCGCCGGTGATATCGACGACACGCTGAATCTGGCGGCCTTTCAGCGGTACCTCGGGCGCATCGGAGCCGGGCTCGGCC
>JAAURK010000211.1 GCA_012032275.1 Tabrizicola sp. | reverse complement strand
AAAGATCAGCTCACTGCGGTCCATCGGTATCGGGCAATGGCCGTGGCCGCGCCACATCTGAAGGTATATCGCCCAGAAACTCGGGTTCGGGTCATTGGCCCGCACCGCGGCCGGCAGATCGGTCCATGGCAGGGATGGATCGCGGTGATGCGCCAGGTGGAATGGTAGTTCAGAAAGACCAGCCGCACGATCGGGCTGACCTTCAGGTTCCACGCCCCCTCCTTTGCATCAAGCGGCGAGAAGGCGTGATCGGTGTATTGCAGCGAAGACCAGGCGAAGGCGAATGCCGCGTAGCACAGCAGCCAGCCAAAGAGCGTCAGGTCCAGCGCCAGGATCAGGCCAAGCTGGATGCCAATGGCAATCGCGATGTCGGCCCGCGCGCGCCAGACCGGAACCTGTTCCAGGGCGTCAAGGAATTCGCGGGCGCTGGTCTGCCGGGCGAACCAGGCGCCGCGCCGGGAAAGAAGGTGGCGCCAGCCGATCAGGTCTGCCGTCAGGAAATAGAGGATCGCGAAGGCCGGAAGGGCCAGCCAGTAAAGCCCTGTCAGGATCGAGTACCATTGCAGAACCTTGATCAGCCGGTTCTCGTCGGTCGCATAATAGTCGAACCGCTCGGCCGGGCAGCGGTTGTTGGCGTGGTGGGTCAGGTGGAATACCCGCTGCAGCGCGAAAGCGGTGGGAAATGTGCCGGCCAGGATCCGTCCCGCCGCCTCGTTGATCCATGGTGTGGGATGCAGATGCCGATGCACCGCCTCGTGCATCAGGGCGTAGTTGGTGTTGTTGAGCAGCGCGAAGACCACCGCCGCCAGCAGGCCGACCGGAACCGGCGCATGCGAGGCGAGCCAGAGGCAGCCGCCGATCCCAAGCAGGCTCGCTGCAAGGATGGCAAGGTTCAGCCGACCGGGGATCGTCATGCCTGCCCCCGCAATCCCGACAGGAACAGCGCCAGCTGCTGCAGGTTCCGGTCCGCCGCCGACCCTGCCGCAGCGGGCGGGTGCCAGCGCAGCCCGTCAAGCACCTGAAAATCGTCGGAAAGGAACGAGATGAACATCGTCGCCGTCAGCCGCAACCGCAGCGCGTCAAGCCAGCCGGGCCGCGACAGCACGGCGCCCACAAGGCTGCGCACCTCGGTGCCGCCATCCGTGCGGGGGCACATCGACAGGATGAAGAAACTGCGCCGCTGGCCGAGTGTGCTTTCGACGAACATCATCGACCCGCGCCAACTGGTCATGCTGGCGTGGATCTGGTTGCCCGAAAGGCGCTTGACGACGCGGTCGGAGATCCGCGTGCCGATCACGCGCGACCGGTAGCTCAGGCGGAAGCTGTCAACCGTCGGCCGGGTGATCTCGGCCGCCTCGATCAGCCGCCGACGGTGGACCGTGGCCAGATGTTCCATGTCGAACGCGTTGGACAGAAGCGAGACCCAGTCCGTCCTCGTCTCGAAAATCCCGACGGGCCGTGCGATGTAGCGGTCGCCCGGGCCAAGACGCGGAAGCGGCAGGTCGGGTGCAGCGCCCTGGCCGGTCCAGACAAAGATCGCGCCGTAATGTTCGACCAGCGGATAGGTGCGTTGGGTCAACGGTCGTCCACCGCCGTCTTCGGGGTGCCCGAACGTCCCGTCGGCGTGAATGAGCCGCTGATGCAATGCGCAGCGCAGGCCCAGCGGCTCGACCGTCGCGTGGCGCAGATGGCAACCCATATGGGCACAATGCGCCGCAAAGGCGGTCAGCCTGCCCAAGGGCGAGCGCATCAGAACGAACTCCGTCTCTCCCACCGAAGCGGCCAGAACCTTGCCCGGCCGGAGGGCGTGGCTGGCGGCAAGAAGGTACCAGTTCTCGGGGACGGGCGGAGGCCTTTTCCACTGGCCGCCCGGGATCGCGGCCGCGACCGTGTCGATGACGCTCATCCGCGCCGACGCCGCAGCAGGAAACCCGCCAGCAGCCCGGCCAGAAGGGCCGCCGCCAGCATCAGCCACAGATATTTCCGCAGCAGTGAGTCGACCGGATTGTCGAAGATATTGGCCGAGAAATGCAGCGCCACGATCTTCCACGCCCCGCTGTCCCGGCTCAGCGTCGCCGTCCAGCGCAGCGGGACGGAAAACTCCTGGCCTGCGCGCATCTTGAAGGCGGCCATCACCGATCCGCTGGCAACCGCGGCTTGCCGCCCGCCATGAGGGTCGCCAGCGCATCGGTTTCAAACGCGACCTGCAGGTCGATGACCAGACCGGCCGCACCGTCCATCATCCGGGCGTAGTAGTCCCGCAAGGCATCCTTGCCGGTCACGGTCTCGTTGTTCATCGCGGTGAAGATGATGCGCTCGTCAAGCTCTGCCAGCAGGGCCTCCGCATCGCGCGCCTCGAATGCGGCAATCGCCCGGTCGCGCATGGTGCGGATCTCGTCGTGTATGGCCTCGTCCTGCGCCATCAGTGCGGTCCCGACGGTGAGAAAAACGAGCGACATCAGCAAACGGAAGGGGGCAGAGTGCATCATCATGATCCGGGTCCGGGGAAGGTCTGGGTTACAAAAGGCCGATGTCGGGTTGCATGCCGGCGAATTCATCCGGCGAAGGTGCGGCGCCATTCTGCCAAGTCAGCGTGTAAATGCAACTTCCGTAGCTGGCGGCGCGGCTGGTCTTGCGAAGCTGTGACAGGAACGGGTCGTCCGTGGCCAGACCAATAGCGACGCTTTCAAGGCCGCGGCTGCCGGCAAGCCTCCGCGCGGCCTCTATCAGCCGGAGCAAGGTGCCCTGGTCTCCCGGCTCGACGGTCAGGAACGAGAGGTAGGCAAGCGCAAGGTCATCGCCCAGGCGCGGCAGATGCGGGAAGCCCGTCACTGGCCCCAGTGCGTTCAGCAGCGGTCGAAACGGCGCGGATCGGGCGTCTGTAGTCCGTTACCCGGAGCTGGCGAAACTGACGCTGATCCCAGAGGGCAACAAGGCCGACCAGCCGCCCCGCGCGTTCGGCCAGAAGAAAGTCCTGCGGAGCCAGTCCCGGCCATCGCCCGAGGGCAATGTCATCCGCATCCAGCACGGGCGCCAGCGGTCGCTGCGGCGACGCCTGAAACGTCACCACCTGCGGCATGTCCTGCGGCGCTGCGGGCCGGATATCCGGCATGACCCCCGGTCGCAGGCTGCGCATGACCACCGTCCGGAACCGGCCGACCGCCGTGAGCCGGGGAAAGCCGGGCAGGCCCGAGGTCAACAGGCGCCGTGCCGGGGTATTGCCATCCAGCAGGCTTGCGAAGGACCATGGCGGATCCGCGCCGAACCGGTCGCGGCAAAGCGCGAAGGCCTGCTGCAAGAGCTTGACCCGGCGTCGCGACGGAAGGGGCAACGCGGAACTGGCCAAGGTAGGACAATCGCTCCGCCCGCCCGCCCATGAAGCCTGGAAAGCTTGACCGCGTGACCATGCCCGCAAGCCCCCCGGGCCCCCGGGCGACCAGCGTCTGGCTGGCGGCCCCGGGGTTCGGCACGCCATGCGCACCGGGAATGGCGCGGTAGGACAGAGAGATCCAGCCCGGCAGATCGGATTGCGCCAGAAGCTCCCCGATCGCGGCATCATCCCCGGCCCCCGCCATTTCAAGGGTGAAGCCAGTCATCAGGCGCGTTTCAGCAGCGGGCCCGAGAAGTCCGGGTCACCGAAGGGCAGCAGGTGGCGCTTGTTGACCTCTGCCCGGTGCAGTGCATTGATCAGGAAGAAGGCCCGCAGCATGGTGAAATCGCTGCGGTTGACGGCGGAGAACCCGCGCTTGATCATGTTCGGGATCGAATAGAAGCGCTTTCGCAGCACCACGCAGGCGCGGGTGATCGCCTCGCCGCCCATCCCGCCGGTGTCGAAGGGAAGCGTGTTGTAGGCATAGCTGTCCTCCAGCCACCAGGCCTTGTGATGCAGCCGGTTCTCCTCGGCCAGCCGGTTGTAAAGCGCTGTGCCGGGGAAGGGTGTCAGGTGGTTGAAGGCGGCCAGGAAGAAATTGTTGTCAGCGGCAAAGTCATAGGCGTTTTCAAAGGTTTCCGTGGTTTCTGTGCCATAGCCGAAGATGAAGGTTCCATAGACCCGGATGCCATGACGCCGCAGGTTGGCCAGCGCCGGGCCATAGCCGCCGCCCATGGTGTTGAACTTCTTCTGCATCAGCCGCAGCGTTTCGCGTTCCAGGCTTTCGAAGCCGATCAGCACGCCCCGGCAGCCGCCCCGCGCCAAGGTGGCGACGAAATCTTCGTCATGGGCGGCGTCGATGCTCATCTGCGTGACCCAGCGGATACCGACGGGGGCAAGCGCCTCGGCAAGTTCGCGTGCGAGGGGGATCGAGCCGGCAAAATTGTCGTCGATGAAGAAGAAGAGCTGCTTGTCGGCCCGGATCTCGTGCAGTTCGGCGATGATCTCGTCCACCGGGCGGCGGCGGTGGGTCTGGCCGAAGAACGTCTGGATCGCGCAGAATTCGCAGGGAAAGCGGCAGCCTCGCCCGGTTTCCACCAACCCCAGCGGCAGGTAGCGTTTTCCCCGAAAGACCGACCGGTCAAAGCGCACGCCGTCCAGGTGGGTGCGGTCATGGCCCTTGTAGCGCTGCTTCAACCTGCCATGGCGGGCGTCATCGACCACCTCGGGCCAGATTGCCTCGGCCTCACCGATCACCACGGCATCGGCATATTCCGCAACCTCGTCGGGCATCAGGGTCGCGTGAAACCCGCCCATCACCACGGGAACGCGGCGGCGGCGGTATTCGGTGGCAATCTGGTAGGCGCGTTTGGCGGTATAGGTCTCGACCGGGATGGCGACGAGGTCGGTGGGCGCGTCAAAGGCGACGGGTTCCATCCGGTCGTCGTAGAAGGCGGTCTGCACCGCGGGCGGGGTCAGGGCCTTCAGTGCCGCGACGGGCAGCGATTCCATCTGCCAGGTGCGCATGTAATCCTCGCCCTTCCGGCGCCCGATCGAGGGGTGGACGAAGGTGATCTTCATGCGGCTTCGGGACGTTCACGCTGGCCGATGATCCAGTCGCAATTGTAGTGCGTGTGCAAGTGGTTGGCGTAGTAGCGATACCCGGCATTGGCCATCAGGCTGACCGGCAGCTGCACGCGCGAGGTCATCAGCCGCCGCGCGATGTTCCAGCGGGAGTAGACCTCTTTCCAGGCCCATTCATGGCCCCTCAGCAAGGTCTCGGCTGACATGTTCTGCGGTTGGAAGACCACGTGCTGGCCATCGTAAAGCTCCCAGTCACGGGTCAGGATGCGGCCAGCGGCTTCCAGCCGGTGATAAAGCGGAGTGCCGGGGAAGGGGGTCGAGATGGCAAAGCGCGGCAGATCGATGCCGTGGTCGATGACAAAGCGCGCGGTGGCTTCGAAGACATCGGGCGTGTCCTCGTCCAGCCCGAAGACGAAGCAGCCGAAGATCGAGATCTTGTGGCGGTGCAGATCGGCGATCAGCCTGGCGAAGTGGTCGGGGCGGTTGAACCCTTTCCGGATGCCGCCGAGAGACTTGCCCGAGACGCTTTCAAATCCGATCAGCACGCCCGAACAGCCGCTTTCGGCCATCAGCGCCATCAGGCCCGGGTCAGTGCCGATCAGCGCCGTGACAAGGCCGAACCAGCGGATGCGCAGCGGGATCAGCGCGGTGAAGAGGCGGCGGGCATAGTCCCGGTCCGAAATCAGGTTGAGGTCGATGAAGATGTTGCGCCGGGCGCCCACGCTTCTGATATCGGCCACGACATGTTCGACGGGTTTCTGGAACTGCTTGCGGCCCCAGGCGGCGGGGGCGGTGCAGAATTCGCACGGATGGGCACAACTGCGCGTCGCCTCGAAGACGGCCTGGGTGATGAAGCGCCGCCTGTCCAGCAGATGGCGCTGCGGGATCACCAGTTCATCCAGCGCGAAATCGGCGGCCTGCGTGTAGCGCGGCTTCAGCGCGCCGCGGGCATGGTCGCGCAAAAGCTCTGGCCAGGTCTTTTCGGCATAGCCGACGCAGATCGCATCGGCATGGGCCGCCGCCTCGTCCGGCATCAGCGTGACATGCGGCCCGCCAAGCACCACCTTGATGCCCCGGGCCCGAAACTGCTGCGCCAGGTGATAGCTTCGCGGGGCGGTGCCGGTGATCACGGTCATCCCGATCAGATCCGCCTGCAGATCCGCCGGTATCTCCTCGATCCCTTCGTCGATCAGCGTGAAGCGGATGCCAAGCTCCCCCGGCGCAAGGGCCGCCAGCGTGGTCAGCGTTAGCGGCTGATAGCGCAGGGATTTGCGGAAGATGCCGCCGCGGTGGCGGTAAAGCGGGCCCTTCGGCGAGATCAGCGCCACGTGCATGGGTCATGCTCCTGCAATGTCACCTTGCCCAGACCTGCGGGTGCAGCGGGCCAAGGGGCAAAAGGGCGACGGGCTTGATATCCGACAGCCTGTGGCCCAGCGCCATCCTGTGCGCACGGTAACGCGCCGCAAGTTCCGCACGAAGCCGCAGGCGCGGCGGGCCAAGCTGGCCAAGGCGTCGGGCATAGTCATACTGCGGATTATTGCGCAGCCGCCTGTCAAGTAAAGTCAGGAATTCCTCCGGCATCCCGCCCGGATCGCCGGGGTCGAGCCAAAGTTCATAGCGCCCGTCGCCCGGTGCCAGAAACGCGCTGGCGGCAAAGTCTGCCAGACAGCCCAGAACGAAGGCTTCGTCCAGTTTCTCGCCCACAAGGTCCGACCCCGCCGTGCGCCCTTCAAAGCGCAGCATCTGCAGCCCCGGCCATCCCGCCGCGCTGTCCGGCAGGCCCATCGCCATGACCCGGTCGCCGATCCTGTAGCGCTGAAAGCCGCCGCTGGTCGAGACGATCAGATCGTAGGTTCTGCCGGTTGTCAGTTCATGCGCCAGATGAAGCTCTCCCGCCGCATCCTGGAACTCCAGAACGCAGCCCGTCAGCGCAGGCAGCGCGAAAGGCGGCCCGCAGAGCGGCAGCGTGAAGAACCCTTCGGTCGCCAAAAGCCCCTTTGGCTGAAACGCCACCGGTCCAAGCCGCGCCCGCAGCTCTTCTGCCGGGCGGGCGGAGGCTCCGTCTGCCCAGGCCGAGACAAGGCTGAGGGCGGGCCAGAGGTCGGCGATGTGAAGGCCATGCTGCCGCGCCTTGTTCAGGGTGCGTGCCCTCTCTGGACAAGGCTCCAGCCCATGGGCGCCATCATGCAGCAGGCGCGGCAGATCCTCGTCCGTCGCGACCTGATCCAGCAGAAGGGACAGAAAGGTGGGGCTCCAGACCGACATCAGGCTCAGATCCTCTGCCGCCACCAGATGGAGCGCGGTCCGGCGGGCCCATTCCGCCTCTTCGGTGACGCAAAGCGCCGGATGCCAGATCAGCAGCGGGCCAAGACGCGCCGCCATCTCCGGCCGAAATAGGCGAGGTCGGACTGAAGCCCGACGGGGATGCCGCCCATGCGGGTCACGGGGCTGCGCAAGTTCCGGGCTGACGGCGAAATAGGCGCGCCCCCGGGCAATGCCG
>JAAURK010000210.1 GCA_012032275.1 Tabrizicola sp. | reverse complement strand
CGCCCGGGCGCTTGGCGCGAAGTGTGGCCAGAACCACGCTGGAGAGCGCCGAACGCGCGGCCACCACCGCCCGGAACGAGGCGGACCGCCTTCGGGCCCTGCTCGAACAGGTGCAGAGCGAGCTTGCGCTTTACCAGATCACCGCGCCGCTGACCGGCACCGTGCTGACCCGGTCTGTCGAACCCGGCCAGGTGGTCGATACGCAAAGCGCGCTTTTCACGGTGGCCGATCTTGGCGATCTGGTGGTCGAGACCGATATCGACGAGCTTTATGCCGCCGAGATCGTGCCCGGGCTTCCCGCGGTGCTGAAGCCCGCCGGGGTCAGCGGAACCTTGTCCGGCCGCGTCAGCTTTGCCGCCCCGTCGATCGATCCAGCGACCGGGGCGCGCGCCATCCGCATTCGCTTTGACGCCGCGCGGACCCTGCCGGTCGGCCTGACGGTGATGACGAACATCATCGTCGAGGAGCTTTCCGCCGCCCTCTCCGTTCCTCGTGGCGCTGTGGTGACGGACGGTGCCGATACCGTCGTCTTTGTTGCCGAGGACGGCCGCGCCCGGCGCAGGGTGGTCGAGGTGATCGACTGGCCGGCAGAGCGCATCGTGGTCACTGCGGGTCTGGCAGAGGGCGAGACGGTGATCGCCGATCCCACCGGCCTGAGCGACAGCCAGCAGATCGCGGTGCAGGAGGATTAGGCGATGCCCTACGTCCTGAAGATCGGGTTTCGCTATCTGACCGCCAATCCCGGGCAAAGTGCCCTGCTGATTTTCGGCGTCGCACTTGGCGTTCTGGCGTTCATCTTCATGTCCGCCCTGATCGGCGGGCTGAACACGATGATCACCGAAAACATGCTTGGCAATTCCTCCCATATCACCATCGAGGCACCCGAAGACCGCGTTCGCGCGCTTTTGCCCGGCGGGCCTGCCGTTCACCTGCTGTCGCAGCAGGAACTGACCGAAGGCAGTATCCTGCGCACCGCCGACGCATTCGAACCGGTGATCGCCGCCGTGCCCGGTGTCGTGGTGACATCGCAAGTCATCTCGGGATCCGGCTTTCTGATCCAGGGCGGATCGACCGCGCCGGTCTCGATCACCGGCGTTTCCGCCGCGAAAGTATCGGAGATCACCGACATCGCCGCGGACCTGATTGCCGGCAGCACCGACATCAGCGGTTCCAACATCCTCGTCGGCTCCCGCCTTGCCGACGATCTGCGCCTGTCGGTGGGCAAGGCGGTGCCGCTGCGCTCCTCCACCGGGGCAGAGCGGGTCATGACGGTGGCCGGAATCTTCGATCTGGGCATGGGGCCGGGCGGCGGATCGGCGGTCTGGCTCAGCCTTGCGAACGCGCGCTCGCTTCTCGGCATGTCGCAAGGCGTGTCGCGGATCGAGACGCAGATTGCCGACGTCAACATCGCGGATGCCGTTGCCGACATCATCCGCGCCCGGACCGGCCTCAAGGTCACGCCCTGGACCGAAAGCAACGCGAACATCCAGGACGCTCTCGATGCCCAGGCGCAGACCGGCTACATCGTCCGCGCCTTCGCGCTGATCATCGTGGTGATCGGCGTCGCATCGGCGATGATGCTCTCCACCTATCGCCGCCGCCCCGAGATCGGCATCATGCGCGCCATGGGGGCCAGCCAGCGCTTTGTGGTGGCGGTGTTCCTGTCGCAGGGGATGCTGATCGGCCTCCTTGGCGGCGTGCTTGGCGCGGCGCTGGGATTTCTGCTGGTGCTGCCCTATCCCGCGGTCGACAACTACACCCCCGGCACGTTGCCGATCGACATCCGGCAAGGCTCCTACGCGCTCGCCGTGCTGCTGACCACGCTTGGCGCGGTTCTCGCCTCGATCCTGCCCGCGCGCGCCGCCGCGGCTGTCGACCCCGTTCAGGCGATCGGCCAATGACCGCGCTTGTCGAGGTGCGGGGGCTGGTCAAGACCTTCGGCGAGGGAGAGACGGTGACCCGGGTGCTGAAGGGGCTGACGGTGACGCTGCGGGTCGGAGAGATGGCCGCGCTGCTTGGGGCGTCTGGATCGGGGAAAAGCACATTGCTCAGCATTCTCGGCACGTTGATGCGGCCGACTGCGGGCGAGCATCTGATGCTGGACGTTGACATGACAGTCGCCGATGACGCGGCACTGACCGCGTTTCGCAACCGCCACATCGGCTTTGTCTTCCAGTTCCACAACCTGCTGCCGGATTTCACGGCGCTGGAGAACGTGATCTTTCCAACGGCGGTGCAGACCGGGCGCGAAACCGACGGGATGCGCCAACGCGGGCGCGATCTGCTGGCCCGTGTCGGGTTGGCCGACCGGATCGATTTTCGGGTGCCGAACCTGTCCGGGGGCCAGAAACAGCGCGTGGCGGTGGCGCGCGCGCTGATGAACCAGCCGGAACTCGTGCTGGCGGACGAGCCGACGGGCAACCTCGACAGCGCCGCGGCCGCCCAGGTCATGGAGTTGATCGCCGAGATCAACCGCGACGCCGGGACCACGTTTCTGATCTCGACCCATGACAGCCGCATAGCCGAGCGCTGCCAGCGTCAGATCAGCATTCGCGACGGTGTGGCCACAGGATGAAGGACCGACGAGATGACTGATCCCTATCAAGCCCTTGGCCTCACCCCCAGCGCTTCGGATGCCGAGATCAAGGCCGCGTTTCGCAAGCTGACGCGAAAGCTGCATCCCGATCTGCATCCCGGCGATGCCAAGGCCGAAGAGGCGTTCAAGACCGTCTCCGTCGCCTATGATCTGCTGGGAGACCCCGAAAAGCGCCGCCGCTTTGATGCGGGAGAGATCGCCGCGGACGGGTCCGAAAAACCACGGCGGCAGTATTACCGCGACTTTGCCGATGCGCCGGACAATCCCTATCGACCGGGCCGCGGGTTTGGCGGCGGGGGCGGCGATGCAGAGATCGACCCGGCCGATCTTTTGCCGAGCTTCTGCGGCGTCAGGGCAGGCAGGGCGGCGGGTTCGGCAGCGGGTTCGAGCGCGGCTTTGCCCAGGGAAACGCGGGCCTCCATTTCACCCTTCGGGTCGGGTTTCTTGATGCCATGCGCGGCGCAAGACTGCCGGTCAACCTGCCGGACGGCCGCAGGCTTGACGTCACCGTCCCGCCCGGTGCCGAGGATGGCCAGACGCTCCATCTGCGCGGCAAAGATCCGCCAGGCACGGGCGGGGCCGCCCCCGGCGACACGTTCGTCACGCTGGCCGTGGCACTGCACCCCGTGTTTCAGCGCAGCGGCAACGACATCCTGATGAGCCTGCCGATCACACTGGATGAGGCGGTTCTCGGTGGCAAGGTCGCAACGCCGACGATCAAGGGGCCGGTCAATCTGACGATCCCGAAAGGCGCCAGCAGCGGCCAGATCTTGCGGCTGCGCGGACGGGGGGTTGCTGCGGGCGGCGCGCATCCTGGCGATCAGCTGGTGGAGCTGCGCATCGTCGCCCCGCCTGTCATCGATGACGACCTTGCCGCCTTCATGGAACGCTGGCGCAAGACGCATCGGCACGATCCCCGCAAGGGCCTTTACCAGAAGGAGGAGCCATGACCGTCCTTTACACCGAAACCGAGGTGATCTCGCGTGTCCCCGGATTGACGGCTGGCAGGCTTGCCGCTTTCGTGACGGCCGAACTCGTCGATCCGCACCGGCGGGCGGAAGGCCTGGGCTTTGACCCGATCGCCCTGGCGCGGCTGGCGCTGCTGATGGACCTGACCCTGCACTTCGACCTTGAAGGCGACGCGCTGGCCATCGTTCTGTCGCTGATCGACGAGCTGCATGCGGCCCATGGCGACATGGCCGCCCTGGCCGAGGCATTGTCGGCCGAACCGGAAGACGTGCGCCGCCGGGTCGCGACGACGCTTCTGGCCCGGCAAAGGCCGCCCGGAATGTCGCCCTGATCCGGCGGGGAGGTGCCCGATGCGTGCGATTCCTGCCGTCAGCCGCGATCCGCGAAGGGGTTGTCATAGAAGGTGCGGGGCGCGATCTGTTCGGGCTCCACCATCTTCAGCACGAGGTCGTGCGGGTCGTCATCGATCATCCGGTAGGCCTCACGGATCAGGCCATGGGCATCCTGGCGAACCATGTGGACGGGAAACTGCAGGTAGGCGGCGAAGGGATCGTAATCGTAGCAGCCGATCACCGACGCGCGCAGATCTTCCAGGGGCAGGGCAGAGAGATGGCCAAGCACCCCCTCGAAGACGGTCAGGGAGTTGACGAAGATGCCCGCAGGCAGGCCGCCCAGCCTGCCGCACAGGGCGGCGATTTCGCGCATGGCACTGCGCGGTGCATAGCCGCAGGCGATGATCTGCCCGGGCGGCGGCGGGCGCCCGGCTTCGGTCAGCACATCGCGGAACGCCTCGATCCGGCGGGCCGAGGCATAGTCGCCGGCGTCTCCGCCGATCAGATAGATCCGGTCGCGCGGGGTGGCATCGGTGATCGGGCGATCCGCCAGCAGACGGCGCGTCAGATCGGCCGCGCCCTTGTAATTGTCGGATACCACCGAAGGCGCACCCCGCCCCGGCAGATCCACGAAGATATGCCGCAAGTGGCAGCCTTGCACATGCGGCTTACCGCGTCCGGGTCGGTGGCTCCCGCGATGAAGAGGTAATCCACCGCGTAGGAGATCAGCGTTTCAACGATGCGGCGCTCTTCCTCCGGCTCTCGCAGGGAGGATGCGATCACCGGCACCAGACCGCGTTCGCGCGCGAAAGCCTCGAAGCTTTGCGACATCGACGAGAAGAAGCGGTTGTCGTGGAGCGGGATCACCATGCCCACAAGCCCCGACCGCGCCTTGCGCAATCCGCGTGCCTGCATGTTGGCGGAATAGCCCTGCTCCACTGCGATGCGGCGGATGGTTTCCACCGTGCTTTCGGCGATCCTCCGCGTCCGCCAGCTTTCGCCGAGGGCCGCGGAAACCGTCGACGGCGAGGCGCCCGACAGCCGGGCGATATCGTAGATGGTGGCCTTGCGGGTGGTGCGGGGCATATTGAACCGGCAGACAAGAATCTTCTTGACGAGTCTAGGCGCTTGGCTGCTCAATGCGCAATATCGATTGTGCAGATGATCGATCCGGGGAGGAGAGACCAGCTCACGAAAACTGCGGCATCGGCATTGTTGCCGCGAAGCGGATCTGCACAATCGATGCGGCATGAAGAATTCGGCCTTTTCGGGCCCTAATGGGAGGAAGAAGATGCACAGAAGAACCTTTGGCACGCTGATGGCAGGCGTGGCTGTTGCGGCCGCTTTTGCAGGGGCTGCGCTGGCGCAGGACAAGCCCACGATGGGGGTCGTGGTGAAGATCGGCGGCATTCCCTGGTTCAATGCCATGGAGACGGGGATCATGGAAAAGGGCGCCGAACTTGGCATCGACGCCACGATGATCGGCCCGACCAGCGCCGACCCCGCACTTCAGGTCCGCGCGATCGAGGATCTGATCGCCAAGGGCGTCGACGTGATCGGCGTGGTGCCGAATGACGAAGCCGCGCTGGAGCCGGTTCTGGAGAAGGCCCGTGCCGCGGGCATCAAGGTGGTGGCGCATGAGGGGCCGGGGCTGAACAATGTCGACTGGGATTTCGAGCTGGCCTCGGCGCAGGGCTTTGGCGAAACCCATGCCGAGCTTCTGGCACAGAAGATGGGCGGCAAAGGCGAATATGCCGTCTATGTCGGCTCGCTCACCGTGCCGCTGCACAACGCCTGGGCCGATTTCGCCATCGCCTATCTGGGTGAGAAATACCCCGACATGAAACTGATCGGCGAGCGGTACGGCGTGGCCGAAAATGTCGATGAC
Organism: Tabrizicola sp.; assembly: GCA_012032275.1. Classification (GTDB taxonomy): domain Bacteria; phylum Pseudomonadota; class Alphaproteobacteria; order Rhodobacterales; family Rhodobacteraceae; genus JAAURK01. The sequence continues at coordinate 1,675 of JAAURK010000210.1, read as the reverse complement.
AGCCGCAAGACCGCGTTGGACCTGATGGCCGCGAACCCGAACCTCACGGGCTTTCTGGCCTTTGGCAGCCAGGGGCCGATCGGTGCGGGCCGCGCCATCGAGGAACGCCGCGCGGTGGGCACCGTCCATGTCATCGGGCCGTTCTCGCCGGGGCAGGGGCGTGATCTGGTGAAGTCGGGCGCGATTTCCGGCGGCTTCATGTGGAACCCGGCCGAAGCGGGCCGTGTGTTCGTGACCATGGGCAAGATGCTGATCGATGGCACCGAGATCACCGAGGGGACCGAGATCCCCGGACTTGGCAAGGTGTCGCCCGATGCGGCAGGCAAGGACATCATCACCGACAACCTGATCGCGATCAACGCCGAGACGGTGGACGGTCTGGCAGACCTCGGTCTCTGATCCGGACCGCCACCTGTCCGGGGCCGCCGCTCCCGCGGCCCCGGACCTTTGCGATGGGGACCGGGATGAGCCTTTATGAAACCGCGCTGGATGAACTCGGCGGCGTCTTCGGGCGGCTGGATGATGCGGCCGTGGATGCGCTGGTCGACCGGCTTGCAAAGGCCCGGCGGATCGTCGTCTTCGGCGGCGGGCGCGAAAGGCTGCAGATCATGGGCTTTGCCATGCGGCTTTTCCACATGGGGCTCGATGCCGCGGTGGAAGGCGACATGACCACCCCCGCCGTCGCCCGGCGATGTCTTCCTCGTCACCTGCGGGCCGGGCTATATTTCCACCGCTCTGGCGCTGATGGGCGTGGCGAGGGAGGCCGGGGCCGAAGTGCTGTTCATCACCGCCCGGCCGGATGGACGCTGCGCGCCGCTGGCCGACCTTGTCCTGCATCTGCCGGCGCAGACCATGGCGGATGATCAGGGCGAGGGCGGGAGGTCGGTCCTGCCGATGGGCAGCCTGTTCGAAGGCGCGCTTTTCGTTCTGTTCGAGGTCATGGTCCTGAAACTGAAGGCGCTTCTGTCCGTTTCGGCCGAGGACATGCGCGCCAGCCATACCAATCTGGAATGACCATGGCCGCCGAAACCGCCCCGGTCATGGCATTGCAGGAGGCCCTGCGATTTTCCGGTATCCGCAAGGTCTTTGGCGGCGTGAAGGCGCTTGATGATGTCGACTTCGCCGTCGGTGCGGGCGAGGTCCATTGCCTCGCGGGCGAGAATGGCAGCGGGAAATCGACGCTGATCAAGATCATCACCGGCGTTTATCAGCCCGAGCCGGGGGCCGGGATGCAGATCTTCGGGCAGACCTACGGCCACATCTCCCCGACCTTGGCCCGAAAGGCCGGGATCGCCGTGATCTGGCAGGATCTGGCGCTGTTTGCCGAGATGACGGTGGCAGAGAACATCGCGTTCGAAACACTTCTGGGCAACCGCCCCCGCGCCGTCTCCTACACCCGTCTTCGCAAGGTGGCGCAGGACGCGCTGGCGCGGCTGTCCGACGACGTTCACACCCTGTCGGCCAAGGTCGACCAGCTGTCGCGTAAGCAACTCAATGAACTCCTTTGAACCACTTACATAACTGGCGCAAGGCTTACGCCTGTCATCTCCCTCCCAATAGACCGAGCCATCACCATCCCAGCAGCCTCGGATAAAATGCCTGACTAACTCAAATGGGGTTTTCTGGAAACTTTAATGTGAGACTTTTGTTCTCCGTGAGACCGAGAGCTTGGAGG
>JAAURK010000209.1 GCA_012032275.1 Tabrizicola sp. | reverse complement strand
GATTCAGGGGATTGACCTACCACGACGGCACGCTCTAACGTCATGCACGCTCCGTATCTGACGGCGCTGCGCGACAGCAAAGGCACCGGGAAGGCCGACCTGAGGCGCGACTTGCTGACAGGGCTGGGCCTGCCACCAGAGAAGGACCCAATCCGCCTGCATAACGCCAACGGCGTGGTCGCCGGCCACGATGGCTGGTTGTACCTGGCGCTGGGCGAGACGCTGGCGGCGCAATCGGGGCTGGCGGAGCTGAAGAAGGCCAATCTGGAGGGCAGGCTGCCCGAACCGAGGCGCGCGGAATTCAGCGAGCTTCTGGCCGCCGAAGCGCTTGCAGTGCTTTACACTTTTGCCAATGCGACGGCGTTTCTGCTGGCCCCGCATCTGGGATCGACGACGGTCGAGATCGGCGAGGTCGAGGAGGTGCTGACCGATAATGCGCCGCTTGCATTGCAGGGTGCGCTTTGGGAGCTGGATCAGGACATCGCAGCCTTCGGCACGGACGAGCCGCGTCTGGTGGCCACGGTCGCGGCCTTTGCCGAGGCGCTGATGAAAAAGGTGGCGCTGCGTGCCGAACAGGCGCCGCGGACGGGCGGCTTCGCCGGTGCAAGCTGGAAGGTGGAGGCCGATCAGCTGACCATCGCGGGGTTCAAGCCGGCGCGGGCGGCCAAGGGCGGCCAGCTGACCATGCAGTTCAAGAAGCCGCATGAGGTGGTGGGCAACCATATCGCCAAGTATCAGTCCCTCCGCCTGTCGAAGATGCTGATGGCCTATGATTTCGAACGCCGCCTGAACCCGTTTGCAGAGCTTGGAGGCTTCATCTTCACCTTCATGGGCGACGGCAAGCCCGGAACCGGGAAGACCACGCTGATCCAGATGATGGCCGGGCTGCTGAGCGACTATTGCAAGGTCGCGGGCTATCCCTTCCGCTACCAGAACTTCTCCATCGACCAGATCGACAGCTATCAGGGCAAATCGGGCCAGAACGCCAAGGCCTTCATCGATACGGTGATCGACCCGACCGTGATCGCCTTTGGCACCATCGACGACATCGATCAGGTGGCCGGAAAACGCGGGGACCGGCAGTCGAGCGCCGGCCAGCAGGAGGTGACGGCGGTTTTCATGGGGGCCTTTGCGGGGGCCAATACCGTGGTGCGCGGCAATTGCACCTTCGGGATGTTCTCCAACTACCCGGAGAACGTGGACGACGCCTTGCGTCAGCGAGCGGGCGCGCGGTTCCTTGTGGACGGGCCGCAGACGAAGGAGGATTACATCGACATCCTCTCGCTGCTGCTTGGCAAGAACCATTCCATCCCGGTCGGCGATCACGAGCTTTTCGCCGCGCAAGAGATCAAGAAGGCCGTGGCGGCGAGTTTCGAAGGCCATTCCAGACCGCATGAGACCGGGCTTCTGAACGTCTGGGACCGGGTGGCGAAGGACATCGGCCCGCTGGATACGATCGCGAAGATCGGCGCCTATCTGAAGGCGATCCAGCAGGCGGACGAACGCTTCACCGGCCGGGCGATCAAGAACATCACCGATGCGGTGAAGGTGCGGTCGATGGATTTCGAATTGCCCGATGAGTGGATGGAGGAGCCCGACCGCTTTCTGTTCAGGCCCTATGACGAGAAGCTCGGCATGATCCGCGGGCTGATGACCCCGATCTCGGTGGAGATGGTGATCCAGGAGATCAACCGTTACGCCGACAGCGAGTTCCGCTATGCCGACAAGTCGGACGAGGTGGCGATCGAAGGGATGGTGCGCGATTTCGGCCGGACGGAAGAGGCAAAGCGGCGGTATCTGGCGGCGAAGGGCTGAGCGCGGACCCGCGCCGGTGAACGGGGAGATGGGCACGGGGAGGGCAGTCTGCGCGAGCGCACCGGGGGTTTTCGGGAAGGCTGCGGTCGCAGGCGGTCAGTCTTCGGAGCTCGCTCTGCGAAACGGGCCGTAGGCGGTAAGGACTTCGATTTCTTCGTCCACGGCGCGGCGCTCGGCGTCGAGATAGCGGGCGACGGCCTCGCGGAAGCCGGGATCGGCAATCCAGTGGAGCGAGTGGACTTCGCTTGGCAGATAGCCGCGGGCGAGCTTGTGTTCGCCCTGCGCGCCCGCCTCGACCCGCGACAGGCCATTGGCGATCGCCCAGTCGATGGCCTGGTAATAGCAAAGCTCGAAATGCAGGCAGGGGTAGTCGGCAACGCAGCCCCAGTAACGGCCGTAAAGCGTGTGGCGGCCGATGAAGTTCAGCGCGCCCGCAACCGCGCGGCTGCCCTCGAAGGCGAGCGCCAGCAGGATGTCGTTGCGCATGGTTTCGTGGAACCGGGTGAAGGCAGACCGGGTGAGATAGGGCGAGCCCCATTTTCGCGCGCCGGTATCCTGGTAGAACGCCCAGAACGCATCCCAATGCGCCGGTTCGATCTCGTCGCCGGTGAGAGTGCGGATGGTCAGACCGTGGCTTGCGGCGATGGCACGTTCCTTGCGGATCATCTTGCGCTTGCGGCTGGAGAGGGCGGCGAGGAAGTGGTCGAAGCTCTCATAGCCCTGGTTTTCCCAATGGAACTGCTGGGTGACGCGATGAAGCAGGCCGTGCCTGTCGGCGAGCGCTGCGGCCTCCTCGCCGGTGCAGAAGGTGATGTGAAGCGAGGAGAGCCGGTTCTGCCGGGCAAGAGCGATGGCCGCGTGGGCAAGCGTCTCGCAGCTTTCGGCGGGGCCGAGGAACCGCCGGCCGGTGGCGGGGGTGAAGGGCACCGCGATCTGCAGCTTCGGGTAGTAGCGCCCGCCCGCGCGCTCATAGCCCTGTGCCCAGCCATGATCGAAGATGTATTCACCCTGGCTGTGGGACTTCACGTAAAGCGGTGTGGCGGCAATCAGCCGGTCACCCTCTGTCAGGGTGAGTGGACGGGGCTGCCAGCCGGTGCCGGGCCCGACGGATCCGGAGGTTTCGAGCGCGGCAAGGAAGCGGTAGGTGGTGAACGGGTCGACGGGCCGACCGGGGCCGGGGCTCGCGATGGCATCCCAGTCTGCGGCGGCGATCGCCGCCATGCCGTCGTGGAGCTTCAGGTCAGACATTCCAGTGGGTTCTCATGCGGCGCGGGCTGCCGGGGGTTTTCCACCCCCCGGACCCCCGGAGGATATTTCGGCCAATGTGAAAGGTGATCTTGAGGCGGGCGCCGTCAAGGCATTGCCGGCAGGGGGGCGAGGTAGCGTTCGAAGGTGATGTTATGGGCGAAGCGGCGTGCGGCCGTCTCGGCGGCCGGGGAGCGGATGGTCCAGCACAGGATCGCCGCGCCGCGTGACCGGAGCTCCGCCACCCGGGGCCGCGCGAGATCGGCGGCCTCATGCGAGATGAAGCTTGAGCCGGTGGCGTCATAATCCGGGATCTGGCGGAAATGGTCGCAGGCGGCATCGGGCAGGGGTGCCCAGGCAGCGGGATCATAGGCCGATGTGGTCAGACCGCGCGGGATGCCGGGGGCGAGGCGCGCCATATGGAAGACGGCGGACGGATTGAAGGACATCACCGCGACCGGCCCGGCATAGGCGCCAAGGGCGCGGGCGGTTGCCTCCTCCAGTCTGCCGTCGGTCTCTGACATGGTGAGGGACTGGTCCTTGATCTCGATCAGCAGGGGCACCTTGCCCTCGACGATGCGCAGCACCGCGTCGAGGGTCGGGATGCCATCATCGGAGTCGTGCAGCCGGATGCGGCCCAAGGCGTCAGCGCTGTGGGCAGCGACCGGGCCTTTCGCGGCGGTCAGACGATCCAGCGTCTCGTCATGGAAGACCATGGCCCTGCCATCGGCCGAAAGCTGAAGATCGATCTCGATTGCATAGCCGGCCACGACTGCGGCGCGGATTGCGGCGGGGGAGTTTTCCGGGCGGCGGGCCTTGCGGTCATGCAGCGCCCGATGGGCGATCGGCTGGCGCAGAAAGCCCGGCGGCAGCGGGATGCGGGGCGGTGCGCAGGACATCAGCGGATTTCGAAGATCGCCTCGATCTCGACCGCGACCCCAAGGGGCAGGGAGGCGGCCGAAACCGCCGAGCGGGCATGGCGGCCAGCCTCGCCGAGGGCTGCGACAAGAAAGTCGGAGGCGCCGTTGATGACCTTCGGCTGATCGGTGAAATCGGGGGTGGAATTGACGAAGCCGGTCAGCTTTACCGCCCGGACGAGGCGGGAGAAATCGCCGCCACAGGCCTTTTTCAGTTGGGCAAGCAGCGAGATCGCGCAGCGTTTCGCTGCTTCGGCGCCCTGTTCCACCGCAAGATCCTCGCCAAGGCGGCCCTTGATCAGGCCGTGTTCGTTCTGGCTGATCTGACCGGAGATATGCACCAGCGATCCGACTGTCACGAAGGGCACGTAGTTTGCGGCGGGGGCGGGCGCGTCGGGCAGGGTGACGCCGAGTTCGGCGAGGCGGTCGTCGATGCTGGGCATAGCTGGCTCTCCGGTTTTCAGGCCGGAGCCTAGCCCGGGCGATCGGGCCGCGACAAGGGGGTGTGGCGGCGATCTCAGCTTTCGCGGAAGGCGCGCGCGAAATAGGCGGTGAACGGCTGGACCAGATAGGCGAGCGGGGTGCGGGACCCGGTCTGCAGGAAAAGCTCTACCGGCATGCCGGGGCGCAGGGTCTCGGGGGCAAGACGTGCGGCCTCGGCAGGCTCCAGCGTGATTTCGACCCGGTAAAGCGGAGTGCGGAGATCGGGATGCGGCAGCGCATCGGCCGAGACGACAGCGACATGGCCAAGCAGATGCGGCGTGGTGCGGGCCGGGAGCGCGGAGAGCACGATCTCCACCGGTTGACCGGGATGGACCTCGTCGATGTGGATCGGCGCCACATCGGCGGTGATGATCAGCGACCGGTCCTGCGGGACGATATGGAGCAGCGGATCGGCGGGGGCTGATCACTGCGCCAGGCGTCGTCACCCGCAGGTCAAGGACGGTGCCGCTGGCTGGAGCGCGGATGTCAAGCCGGCCGATCCGGGCGGCAAGGGCGCGCCGGCGTTCGAGCAGTTGAAGCTCGACAGGCGCGATCTCGCGCAGTTCGGCCAGCGCGTTTTCCTGGCGTCGGCTGGTCAGCCGGGCGATGTCGATCCGGGTTTCGGTGATGCGACCCCGGGCCTCTGCCTCTGCCGCCGTCAGGGCGCCAAGCTCGCCCCGTCAGCCGCGCCTCTTCCCGTGCGAGGGCCAGAAGCGCGGTGTGAGGGGCAAGGCCACGGCTGACGAGCAGCGCCTGGTTCGCGTGCTCTGCCACCACGAGGGAAAGCTGCTCTGCCATCGCGGCGCGCTGAGCCTCGATCCCGGTGATCTGGGCGGCGATCTGGTCGATCCGGTGGGTCAGCAGCGCCTTCTCTTCGGACAGGGCCTGCAGGCGGGCAAGAAAGAGGCTTTGCTGACCTTCGATCTGTTCACCGGTCTCGCGCCCGTCCGCTGAAAGGGTGGAAGGGAGGTCGAGTTTCGCTGCACCGTCGCGTTCGGCCCGAAGCCGGGCCTGACGGGCGGCCAGTTCCGAAAGCTGGCCCTCAAGGATCGCCAGTTCGGATCCAAGCTCGCTGCTGTCGAGGCGGATCACGATATCGCCTGCGGCTACGCTGGCCCCTTCGGTGACGAGGATTTCGCGCACCACGCCGCCATCCGGGTGCTGGACGATCTGGCGCCGCAGGTCGACGTCGATCCTTCCCGGAGTGATGATCGCGCCGGAAAGGCGGGTGTTCGTGCTCCAACCGCCAAAGCCGAGAAGCAGGAGGACAAGCGCCATCACCCCGGTCAGGGCATGGCGGCGGATGGGCCAGGCGGCATTGGTCATGAGGCGGCCTGAGCGAAGGATCTGGCGATCGTGTTGGCGTTTTTCACCATGTCGCGCAGGACCATCTCTCGCGGCCCGACGGCTGTCATCGCGCCGTGCTGGAGTGACAGAAGCAGGTCGCATTCCTGGATCGCTGCCGGGCGATGCGCCATGATGACGACTGCCGCACCGCGGGCCTTGGCCGCACGGATTGCCTGGTTCAGGGCCAGCGATCCGTCATTGTCGAGATTCGCGTTCGGCTCATCCAGAACCAGCAGGGCCGGATCGCCAAACAGCGCCCGGGCAAGGCCGATCCGCTGGATCTGACCGCCCGACAACGCCGTATCAAGCCTCGACACCGGCGTCTCATAGCCTTGCGGCAGGCCCAGGATCAGATCATGCGCACCCGCGTTTCGCGCGGCCGCGATGACCTGAGCGGCGTCTGGCCGCGACTGAAGACGCGCGATGTTTTCGGCAATGGTCCCGTCGAAGAGGGCAAGCCGCTGGGGCAGATAGCCGATCGCGGCCCCGAGCAGATCGTGATCATATTGATGAAGCGCCGCACCGCCAAGGCGGAGTGTGCCCGCGGTTACCGGCAAGAGCCCGACGATGGCGCGGGCGAGCATGGTCTTTCCCGCACCAGAGGGGCCGATCACGCCCAGGGCTTGACCGGGCGACAGGGTGAAGCTGATCCCGCGCAGCACCGGCGGCATCCCTTCGGCAAGCCGGACCGCCAACCCTTCAGCGGCAAGTGCCCCCTCGGGCCGGGGCAGGGTGAGCGACCTTGGCACCGGGCCAGACCGATCCAGATGAGCGCAAAGCCTGTCGCGCGCCTGCCGCGCCTGCATCATCATCGGCCATTGGCCCGCGGCCATTTCGACCGGAAGCAGCGCCCGCCCCATCAGGATCGACGCGGCGATCATCGCGCCCGCCGAAAGTTCCGACCGCAGCACAAGCCAGGCACCAAGGCCGAGAAGTGCCGATTGCAGAAAGAGGCGGAAGGTCTTTGCCCCGGTGCCGAATGCCCCGGAAATGTCGGCAGCGCCAAGCCCGTCGGCCATCATCCGGTATCGGGCGGTCTGCAGCCGGGCAAGTGCCGCGGGCCACATGCCAAGCGCCTGGATGGTCTCACGATCCGCGCGAATGCCTGCATCAGCCGTGCCGCCTGAACGGCAGCCTCGCCCGCCTGCCCGGAGAGCCTCCGCACGGCGAGGGAATTCAGCAGGCTGGCCGCAATCAGGGCGGATCCGCCGACCACGGCCATCAGGCCGAGCATCGGGTGAAAGAGGAAAAGCGCGGCAAGAAAAAGCAGGCTCCACGGCACATCGAAGATCGCGAGGAGGAGCGGCGAAGCCCAGAATCGCGCGATCGTGTCGAGATCCTGATCCGCCGGAGGGGGCGTTCCGCCCTGCAGGGTGGCTGGCGGATCGAGAAGTGCTGCACCGAGGACGCGGTCCTCAAGCCGGCTGATCAAGCGAAGGCCGATGCGGGCCGTGATCCGGGCGCGGAGGTGATCAAGGACACCCATCAGCAGGAACAGAAACACCATCAACAGCGACAGCGCGACCAACGTCTCTTCCGAGCGGGAGACGAGGACGCGGTCATAGACCTGCAGCATGTAAAGCGGCGCCGTCAGCATCAGCAGATTGACCGCCGCCGAAAAGGCGAAGGCGACTGCCAGCGCCGCGTGCGATGCGCGCCGGGCCGCCG
>JAAURK010000208.1 GCA_012032275.1 Tabrizicola sp. | reverse complement strand
GCGCGCGGAACCCCACCGCCGCCCAGCGCCAGCGCTCGATCGGGCGGCCCGCATCCTCGCCACAGAATGAAACCGGCGTGCCGGACTGGCGGCAACGGTCGAGGATGGTTTCAAGAAACCCGAGGAATGAAAGGTTCAGCGTATCGTAGCGGCGGCGGACAAGCTCGTTCTCGCGGTCGGCGGCGAAGAAGAACTGCTTCAGGTCATTCCCGCCGACCGAGACGAAATCCGTCAGCTCGAAGAAGGACTGCGGGGCGAAGGCAAGCGACGGCGTTTCCAGCATCGCACCGATTTCGATGCTGGCGGGCGCCGGATGGCCAAGCGATTTCTCGCGGTGCAGTTCGCGCAAAACATGGGCGCGGGCTTCGGTGAATTCGCCATGTTCGGCGATCAACGGAAACATCACCGTCAGCGGCCGGCCCGCCGCTGCCCGGATCAGCGCCTGCGCCTGCATCCGCAGCACGCCCGGCTTGTCAAGCCCGACCCGGATCGCACGCCAGCCCATCGCCGGGTTCGGCTCGTCCTGCGGTTTCATGTAGGGCAGCACCTTGTCGGACCCGATGTCGAGGGTCCGGAACGCGACGCGGCGGCCATTGGCGGCATCCATCACCCGGGCGTAAAGTGCGGCGAGTTCGGCCCTGCGCGGCATCCGGGAGCGGATCAGGAACTGCAACTCGGTGCGGAAAAGACCCACCCCGTCGGCGCCCGATCCCTCCAGTGACGGAAGGTCGGCCATCAGGCCCGCATTCATGTGCAGCGCCACGACAGAGCCGCATTTCGCCTTGGCGGGCAGCTCGCGCAGGCTGGCATAGCGTTTCAGCGCCTCGGCCTGCATGGCGATCTTGTCGCGGAAGGCGCGGGCCACGGTTTCCTCGGGCCGCAGATGCGCGATGCCCTGGTCGCCGTCGACGAGGATCGCATCACCGTTCAGCGCCTCGGTCAGGATGCGGTCGGCGTTGATGACGAGGGGGATCGCAAGCGCCCGGGCCACGATGGCGGCGTGGCTGCCGACAGAGCCCTCCTCCAGCACCACGCCCTTCAGCTTGCGCCCGTAATCGAGCAGTTCCGCCGGGCCGATGTTGCGGGCGACGAGAACCGGGTTTTCCGGCATCTCGGCCCCGGTGTCCTGCCCCTGACCGGTGAGAATGCGGAGCAGCCGGTTCGAAAGGTCGTCCAGATCCTGCAGCCTTTCGCGCAGATAGGCATCCGGCACCTGTTCCAGTCGGTTGCGCGCGGCCGATTGTTCCTTTTCCACCGCCGCCTCGGCGGAAAGACCGCGCTGGATATCTTCTTCCATCCGGCGCAGCCAGCCGCGCGAATGGGCGAACATCCGGTACGCCTCCAGCACCGCCTTCTGGTCCTTGTCGAGGCTTTCGGCCGACAGAAGGTCATCCACCGACACGCGCAACTGACCCACCGCCGCACGGATACGGTCAATTTCGGTGAGCGGGTCATCGGCCACGGGGTTGGTGATGACGACACGCGGCTCGTGCAGCCAGACCTGACCCTCGGCGGCGCCCTCCTGGCCCGAGCTGCCGCGGATCATCACCGGCTGCTTGTGCAGGGCCCGCATCGCCCCATCATCGCCGGTAAATGCGCCAAGCTCCGTCATCTCGGCCAGCACCATGGCGACGACGTCAAGCGCATAGATATCGTCTTCCGAGAATTGCCGCGCGGTTTTCGATTGCACAACAAGGACGCCCAGCTTTTCGCCAACCCGTTGAATCGGCACGCCAAGGAAAGAGGAATAGATCTCCTCCCCGGTTTCCGGCATGAACCGAAAGCCCTTTTCCATCGGCGCGTTCGGCGTGTTGACGGGCTGCCCCGACCGGGCAACGCGGCCGACAAGCCCTTCGCCAAGCTTCATCCGGGTCTTGTGGACGGCATCGGCCTTCAGCCCTTCGGTGGCGCAGAGTTCCAGCGTTTCAGGATCGCGGAAAAGATAGATCGAGCAGACTTCGGTCCCCATGCTGTCGGCGATCAGATGGGTGATCTGGTCAAGCCGGTCCTGCCCGCGTCCCGGCACGGCCAGCGTGTCGCGCAAGCGGCGCAAAAGCTTGCGACTGTCGCTTTCGGTCCGTTCGGGCATGGTTCATCCCAAGGGTTGTTTCCGCCCTTAGAGCACAGGAACGCGCGCAACGGAACCGGGGTTCTTGGCGGAAAGGCGGCCCGCCCCCTGCGACAGTTCCGGGCGGGGAAGGGCCGAGGGAAGGCCCCCGGGCTTCAGGCGCGGGTGATCCGTGGCGGTTCGGCCGCGGCGCGGAACGCCTCCAGCACCGGTTCCGCCCCGTGAACCTCGGCCAGCCGCAGCAGCGCAAAACGGATGCGCGCCATCTCGCGGTAATAGTTCAGATAGGCCGCATTCAGCGCGGCCCCGCTGATCGCCCCCATCACCGGCACCGCCTGCGCCGCCACTTTCTGGCCCAGCGCCACCGCAAGCTTCGGTGCGACGGTCGTGATGATCTTCTGGATCGCCGGCCCCGTGATCGTCAACCGCGCGGAAAGAAACGAGGTATTGACCCCGTCGTCGCCATGAAGCGGCGTGCCGCTGCCGAAGACCTTGAGGCATTCGGCCTTGATCCATGCCTCTTCCGGGTCAAACCCCGCCTCCCGCGCGGCCTGCCGGATCGCATGCAGGATCACCGTGATCGTCAGCGGCAGTTCGGCGATCGAGGTGGCAAGCCCGCCCGCCCCACCGGCAGCACCGGTTGCCATCGCTGCAAGGACCGGCGCCCGCGGCCCCATATCGGGGATTCGCGCGCCCTGGCCAGCCACGCCATAGGCGGTGTCGAGCGCCCGTTCGGTCAGCCGTTCGATCTGCTCGCGGTAGCGCGCGGGGATCACCGCCATCTGGCTTTCCAGCGTTCCACCCAGCCGGTTCACAAGGCTCATCACCGGGCCGTTCGCACGGCGATACCGCAAGGCAAGCGCCCGGATGTCTGGCGCGAGGTCGGCGGGCGGGACAATGGGCAAGGCATCCATGCCCTCAATATGGATCACCCGCGTGCCCGCGCAATCCCCCTCAGGTCGCCTTTGTGACAAGACCGCGGATGCCCGTCCATGCACCGGCCTTCAGTTCCAGCCCCAGGATCCGCTCGGGGTTGGTCGGCGGCGGCATCTCGACCGCCTCCAGCCGCTTGAACCCAAAGCGGGAATAATAGGGCATGTCGCCGACCAGAAGCACCCTCTCCCAGCCAAGCTTTCGTGCCTCGGCCAGGCTTTCGTTGATCAGGAGGCCGCCGAGACCCTCGCCCTGCCGCGTCGGATGCACGGCGATCGGGCCAAGAAGCAGCACATCCTCCTCGCCGATCAGGGCTGGCCAGTAGCGGATCACCGCGGCCAGCGTCCCATCGTCATCGCGAAGCGTCAGGCAGAGCGGGGCAACCGTCGGCACGCCGTCCCGCAGCCGGTAGGAAGACAATGCCGTCCGCCCGGGCGCAAAGCACAGGTCATAAAGCGCCTCCGCCTCCCACCAATCGGCTTCCGTCTCTTCCTCAAGCCGGTACACGCGCCCTCCGAATCCGCTGGCATCGCGCCGTAACATGCGTTTGTGTCAGGGGCAAACAGCTGGAAGGCACCCTCATGTTCTACCGCCCGGAAACCGGCCACGGCCTGCCCCATAGCCCGTTTCATGCCATCGTCTCGCCCCGCCCCATCGGCTGGATCTCCACCCGGGGTCCGCTGGGCGACAACCTCGCGCCCTATTCCTTTTTCAATGCCGTCGGCTACAACCCGCCCCAGGTGATGTTCGCGGGCGATGAGAAGGATTCCGTCTCAAACGCCCGCGACAGTGGCGTCTTTGCGGTGAACGTGGTCGAGGAGGCAGCCCTGGCCAGGATGAACGCCACTTCCGCCCGCCTGCCCCGCGGCACCGATGAATTCACCGTCGCCGGCGTGCAGAAGGCCGAATGCTCCACGATCGACTGCCCCCGCGTCGCCACGGCGCCCGCCACGCTTGAATGCCGGGTGGTGCAGATCGTCGCGCTTCTTGGCGGCAATCACATGGTGATCGGCGAGGTCACGGGCGTGCATCTGCGCGACGATTGCCTGGTCGATGGCCGGTTCGACGTCACACGCTATCGCCCGGCGGCGCGGCTTGGCTATCAGGATTACGCGGTCGTGCGGGACGTGATGGAAATGCGGCGGCCCGACGAGAGGTGAGCTTTCGGCGGGTTGTCCGTTCGGGACATTCCGGAGAGGATGGAGACATGTCTGCATTCGACGTCAAACCGCTTGACCCCTCGACCTGGCAGGCCTTCGCCGGACTGGTGGAGGCGCATCACGGCGTATGGGGAGGCTGCTGGTGCATGGGGTTTCACGCCAAAGGCGAGGGTTGGGGCAAATCCGCCGCATTGAACCGCCGGGACAAGGAGGCGCTGGTTCGTCAGGGAAGGGCGCATGCCGCGCTGGTTTTCGCGGGCGGCGAATGTGTCGGCTGGTGCCAGTATGGATCCACTGACGAGCTGCCGCGCATCAAGAACCGGAGCGCCTATATGGCCAGCGATCCGGTGCTGCCCGACTGGCGCATCACCTGCTTTTTCTCGGGGAAAGGCCATCGCGGCGAGGGGGTTGCCGCCGTGGCACTCGCCGGTGCGCTGGATCTGATCCGAGGCCAGGGCGGCGGGCGGGTCGAGGGCTATCCCGAAGATACCGAAGGCCGCAAGGTCTCGGGGTCGTTTCTCTTCAACGGCGCGCTGTCGATGTTCGAGCGGCAGGGGTTCGGGCGGACGCGGCTGATCGGGAAAAACAAATGGGTGGTGACCAGGATCGTCTCGTGATCCAGCGCCGGGCCGGATGGCCGCTGCAGGCGGATCGGCGCGGCCGAATAACCGACTGAAAGAATCAGCCTTTACAAGCCAGAGTGTTTTTGTCAGATTTCCGGTCGACTGCTCTCGACAAGGATCCGACACATGCGCCTGCCACTGGCTGCCCTCCTCCCCTCCCTGCTTCTGGCCACGCCGCTTATGGCGACCACACCTGACGCAGTGGTGAAGACCTATGCCGACATCGCCGAAGCCACCTTCGCCGACAGCCTGACAACCGCCAGGGCCCTGGAGGATGCCGTCGCCGCCCTGATCGCCAAGCCGTCGGACGAAACGCTGGGTATGGCCCGCGCGGCCTGGATCGCCGCCCGAGTGCCCTATCAGCAGTCCGAGGTGTTCCGCTTTGGCAATCCGGTCGTCGACGCGTGGGAGGGCCGTGTGAACAGTTGGCCGCTGGATGAGGGGCTGATCGACTATGTCGATGAAAGCTACGGCGAATCCGAGGAAAATCCGCTGTCCATCCTGAATGTCGTCGCCACGCCGGAATTCACCCTTTCCGGCGCGGTCATCGATGCATCCACAATCACGCCCGATCTGATCGCCACGTCGCTGCACGAGGCGGAGGGGATCGAGGCAAATGTTGCCTCTGGCTATCATGCCATCGAATTCCTGCTCTGGGGGCAGGATCTGAATGGCACCGGCCCGGGGGCAGGCGCGCGGCCCTTCACCGACTTTGTCGTGGGTGAGGGCTGTACCGGTGGCAATTGCGACCGGCGCGCCGCCTATCTGCACGCCGCCACCGCCCTTCTCGTCGCGGATCTGGAGGAGATGACGGCCAACTGGGCGGAGGGTGGACCGGCCCGCGCCGCGGTGACCGCCGATCCAGGCGCCGGTCTTCTGGCGCTTCTGACCGGGATGGGAAGCCTTTCTTATGGCGAGCTGGCGGGCGAGCGGATGCGGCTTGGCCTGCTGCTGAACGACCCGGAAGAAGAACATGACTGCTTTTCCGACAATACCCACAACAGCCACTATCATGACGGGTTGGGCATCCGGAACGTCTATCTTGGCAGCTATACCCGGGTGGATGGCAGCGTGGTCTCGGGCGCCTCGATCTCTGATCTGGTCGCAGCGGCGGACCCGGCGTTGGACGGGCAACTGAAGTCGGAACTTGAGACATCGGTCGCAGCACTCGGCGCGATGAAAGCGGCGGCGGAAGCGGGGCTCGCCTATGACCAGATGCTCGCGCCCGGCAATGCGGAGGGCGAGGCGCTGATCATGGGCGGGGTCGAAGCGCTGGTGGCGCAGACGGCGTCGATCGACCGGGCGGTCACGGCGCTTGGCCTGTCGAAGGTCAGCTTCGAAGGGTCTGACAGCCTCGACAATCCGAACGCCGTCTTTCAATAGGACGGCCGCGATGGTCGTCCGTCATGGCCAGAGGATCACCGGCCGCGACATCCGCGCCGGCCAGGATCTTTCACGCGGTCTGCAAACCGGCCACGCCCGCTCGACAGCTTGCGCTTTTGCGATAGGGTTGGGTGACCCATGAACCTGCGGAGGCCGGGTAGTGCCGCCGCACCAGACACAGGGAAAACCCATGAAAGGTGAGGTGACAGTCACCAACGATCCGAACCGGGCGGCGCCTGCCGCCGCAAACCGGTACTGGCCGCGGGATGACCGGGTACAGACCCATAGGGCGGAGAAAAACCGCGCCGCAGGCGCTGGTGAGATGATCCCTCCCGACCGGCTGATCGCTTCATGCCTCCAGGCGCCACCCGCGCGGATGAGGGCTGAGCCATGCTGACCCGGCGCCAGGCGATGCTGACCGGTGTTGCAGCCGGGGGTGCGCTGGGGCTGGGCCTTGGCCCGGCGCGGGCGCTGCCGCTGCATCTGCGCGCGACACGGCTTGATCACAGGGTCCGCCCCGGCCAGATCACCCGCGGGATGATGAGCTTCGCCAAGGACGGCCCGCCGCCGATCCTGCGGCTGAAACAGGGCCAGCCTGCGGAAATCACCGTGGAAAATGCGCTGGACGAGGTGACCACGGTGCATTGGCACGGTCTGCGGTTGCCCAACGATCAGGATGGCGTGCCCTACCTGACCCAGTTTCCGATCGGGGTGGGCGAGAGCCATACCTACCGGTTCACGCCAAAGGATGCGGGGACATACTGGTATCACCCCCATTGCAACACCTTCGCGCAGATCTCGCGCGGGATGGCGGGGATTGTGGTCGTGGAAGAGGCGAAGGATCCCGGCTTTGACGCCGATATCGCGCTGATGATCCGGGATTTCCGGCTGGACATGGACGGTGCGTTTCAGGAACTTTCGGTGCCGCGCAATGCGGCGCGGGGCGGCACGCTTGGCACCGTCTCGACCGCGAACTGGCAGATCGACGGCGCCAGCGAAGCGCCTGCGGGCGGGCTTGTCCGGCTGCGCCTTGCCGTGACCGATGTGACCCGCATCTATGCGCTGTCGGTGATCGGCGCTGCCGAGACGCAGCTGATCGCGGTGGACGGCCATCCCCTTGCCGCCCCGCAGGAAACCACCGAAGCGCGTGTCGCCCCCGGACAGCGCGTGGATTTCGCGTTGCGGATGCCGCGGCGGGCGAGGTGCAGGTGCTGATGACGCTTGGTGGCGGCAAGACGCGGCCGCTTGCCCGGCTGCGGGCCTCGGGTGGCGTCCTCGTCCGTCGTCTGGCCGATCTGCCCCGCTTCCCCCGACCCGGCTCCCGAACCCGATCCCGACC
>JAAURK010000207.1 GCA_012032275.1 Tabrizicola sp. | reverse complement strand
CCGCGACCATGACGCGACGAGCCGCTGCAGCGCGGCGGATACCGACTGGATCTCGGTCTCGAAATCCAGGTTCTCGCGCCGCGACAGGATTGCAACGCCATGATCACCAATGCTGCCCGAGAGCAGGATCGCCTGCCCCGGCAGCGCCCTGTCGGCCGCGATGTTCACGCCGTCCGGCACCACGCCAAGGCCCGTCGTGGTGATGAACACGCCATCCCCCTTGCCCTTTTCGACCACTTTGGTGTCGCCGGTCACCACGGGCACGCCAGCCTCCCGCGCCGCCTTTGCCATCGAGATCACGATGCGTTCCAGATCGGCCAGCGGAAATCCCTCCTCCAGGATGAACCCCGCCGACAGGCAAAGCGGCCGCGCCCCCGCCATGGCAAGGTCGTTGACCGTGCCATGCACCGACAGCGATCCGATATCGCCGCCGGGGAAGAACAGCGGCGAAATGACATGCCCGTCGGTCGACAGCACCAGACGCCCGCCAATGGCCCCAAGCAACGCCGCATCATGCCCCTGGGCCAGAACCGGATTGTCAAGGTGGCGGCAAAAGACATCGCGGATCAGCTCGGCCATCGCGCGCCCGCCGCCGCCATGGGTCATGTCCACTTTGCCGGGCCGCGCGGCTCCGGTCATGCCGATGCGGCCTCTGCCGGTTGGGCGCGATCCCGAAACCGCCCGTAGGTCCAATAGGCGGCACAGGCACCTTCGGACGACACCATGCAGGATCCGACCGGATTGTCCGGCGTACAGACCGTGCCGAAAAGCCGGCAGTCGGTCGGCTTTTTCACGCCGCGCAGGATCGAGGGGCATTCGCAGGACTTGACCTCGCGGCTTTGCTTTTCCGTCAGGGCAAAGCGTTTCTCTGCGTCGAACCCGGCCAGCCCGGCGCGTATGCAAAGCGCGCTCTGCGGCACCATCCCCAGTCCCCGCCATTCGAAACTCGGCCGCATCTCGAACACTTCGGCGACGAGGGCCTGGGCCTTGCGGTTGCCGTCCGGCGTCACCACGCGGGTATATTCATTCTCGACCTCGGCGCGGCCCTCGTTGATCTGGCGGATCAGCATCAGCACGGATTGCATCACGTCCAGCGGCTCGAACCCGGCGATCACCACGGGTTTGCGGTAGGCCCTCGCCGCCGCCTCATAGGGCCTGGAGCCGATCACCGCGCTGACATGCGAGGGACCGAGAAAGCCGTCGATCCGCGCCGGTCCGCCGGGGGCGAAATCGGGCGACGACAGGATGTGGCCGATTGCGGCAGGGGTCAGGACATGGTTGCAGAATACCGAGAAGTTGCGCAGCCCCTCGGCCCGCGCGGCCAGGATCGCAGCGGCCGAAGGCGGGGTCGTCGTCTCGAACCCGATCGCGAAGAACACGACCTCGCGGCCGGGATTGGCGCGCGCGATCGCCAGCGCATCCAGCGTGGAATAGACCATGCGGATATCGGCCCCGTCCGCTTTCGCCCGGATCAGCGACCGCCCCCGCGAGCCCGGCACGCGCATCATGTCGCCGTAGGAACACAGGATCACGCCATGCCGTTCGGCCATCTCGACCGCGTCATCGAGACGGCGCACCGGCAGCACGCAGACGGGGCAACCCGGGCCATGCACGAACTGCACGGTCGCGGGCATGAGGGCCTGCACACCATAGCGAAAGATCGCATGCGTATGCCCGCCACAGAATTCCATCAGGTGATAGCTGCGGGCGGGATCCGCCTCCCGCGCGATCTGGACGGCCAGCTTTTCCGCAAGATCGCGGGCGCGAAACTCATCGACATACTTCACGCGGCACCCCCCGTCATCTCGGCCAGCTCGTCGCCAAGGATACCGGCCTCGTTCATCAGGGCCAGCGTACGTGCGGCCTCGTCCTCGCTCAGCCGGCGCAGCGCATATCCCACATGCACCAGCACGTAATCCCCTTCCGCGACCTCATCGAGCAGCGTCACCGAGATCCGCTTGCGCACGCCCTCGAAGGCCACGACGGCCATGTCGTCCGGCTCAAGCGCGATCACCCTTGCGGGAATGGCAAGGCACATCGTCCCCCCCCTCCTATTGCGCGGCAAGGGCAGCGGCGCGGCCGGCCATTACCATGGCCTGCGCACCCGTCAGCCATTGCAGCCAGGCGTCAAGCCCCGCGCCGGTTCTGGCCGAAACCGGCAGCACCATGCAGCGCGGATTGATCTTGCGCAGATGGGCAACCGCGCTTTCCAGATCGAAATCGACATGGGGCAGAAGATCGATCTTGTTCAGCAAGACGAGATCAGCCTTCGAGAACATGTCATTGTATTTCAACGGCTTGTCATCGCCCTCGGTGACCGAGAAGACAACGACCCGATGCGCCTCGCCAAGGTCGAAGGCGGCCGGACAGACCAGATTGCCGACATTCTCGATCATAAGCAGCGCGCCTTCCGGCGGGCCAGACGCTCGATCGCGTGGCCCACCATATGGGCATCGAGATGGCAGCCTTTCCCGGTGTTGATCTGCACCGCCGGAGCCCCGGCCGCACGGATGCGGTCGGCATCGTTCGAGGTTTGCTGATCGCCCTCGATCACTTGGACCTCTGCCTTTCCTCGCAGCTCTTCGATGGTTCTGACAAGAAGTGCCGTCTTTCCCGACCCCGGACCCGACATCAGGTTCAGCGCCAGAATGCCCTGCCGGGCGAGATTGGCCCGATTAATGGCGGCATAGGCATTGTTCTTGGCAAGGATGTCCTGTTCCAGCTGGATCACCCGCGCCTCGCCCGGGCCATGGGCGTGGTCGTGGTGATGGTCATGGCCGTGCTCATGTGCCTGCAGGTCCTCGAACCGCGCTTCGCTGCCGCATCCGCATGTGCCGCACATCAGATCACCTCCAGTTGCCGAATGCGAAGATCGTCACCGCCCGTGATCTGAAGGTCCGCCGAACCGCAGGCCGGGCAAGGGTCCAGACGGTTCCTGACCGGCACCGAGGACAGGCAGGCAACACAGAAGGCGGTCGCCTCCGGAGTTTCGATCTCCAGCGCAGCACCTTCGGCAAGGCTGCCGCGCATCACCACGTCAAAGCCGAACCGCAGCGCCTCGGGCTCGACCGAAGAGAGAGGGCCGACTTCCAGGCAAACCCGGGTCACGCGGCTGAAACGGTCCTGCCCCGCACGGTCCCTGATGATGTCGAGGATGCTCTCACAAAGCGACATTTCATGCATCGGTCATCACCGCCCCGGTGGTGGCTGGTCTTGCCCGGACCCAGTCCAGAAAGAACGCCTCTGCCTGACCGAGATTGCGGCGGGCCGGTCCGCTCAGCCCTTCGGCAACCTCGCCGAAGCTCGCCCCGGCGATGCCCAGAACGAAGGCCTCCGGCGCGGCGTCGTAAAGCATCTCTGCCAGCGTCAGCACCGCCTCCGGCTGCAGGCTGTGGCTGGTCAGATCGGCCGCCTTGTCTGCCCTGACCGGTGAAAACCGGAAGGGCCCTTCCACCCCGATCATCGCATCGACAAAGACGACTGTCGAGGCTCCGGCCACCTGCAGGGCATGGTCCACGGTCAGCTGATAATCGATGTCGACCGCGCAGTCCTGCACACCGGCCGCGAGAATGCGCTCGGCGAAGGCGGGGCCAAGCCCGTCATCGCCGCGTCCCGCATTCCCGTAGCCGATCACCAGCATCGCCATCCCCTCAGGCCGACCGTTGGCGGCTGTCAAGCAAGCCGCCGTCCGCGTCGAAAAGCTCTATCTGTAAGGGCATCTGGCCCAGCGCATGCGTGGCGCAGGAGAGACAGGGATCATAGGCCCGGATCGCAACCTCGACATGGTTGAGCATGCCCTCGGTGATCCGCTCCTGTCCGCTCAGATGCTTGACCGCCACATCCTTGACGGCCCGGTTCATGCCCTCGTTGTTATGCGTCGTCGAGACAATCAGGTTGCAGTAGGTGACCGTGTCATTCTCATCCACCTTGTAATGATGGATGAGATTGCCGCGCGGGGCTTCGATGACACCGGTCCCCTCTTCGCGGCGCTGGCCGGTTGCGCGCAGGTCGGTGCCCTGAAGATCGGGGTCGTGAAGCAGCTCGCGGATCTTCTCCACGCAGTGCAGAACCTCGATCATCCGCGCCCAGTGGTTGACCAGCGTCGAGTTGTTGGGCGCCCCGGATGTTTCCTGTTTCAGCTCGGCCAACGCGGCGTTGGCAAGCGGCGTGTCGATGAAGCTGACCGTGTTCATCCGGGCCAGCGGACCGACGCGATACCAGCCCTTCTCGGGCCCAAGCTCCTTGATGAAGGGGAATTTCATATAGGACCAGGGCCGCACATCCTCGACCAGAACCTCGTGATAGCGCGCATAGTCAAGCTTTTCGAAAATGGTTCCGCCGACGGCGTTCAGGGCACGCAGTTTGCCGTGATAAAGGTCAAGCGCCCCATCGCTGTCACGCACCAGCGACATGTGGTTGGACGGAAACGAGGCGAATTCGGCGACCAGATGGTCATGCTCCTGCGTGTAGCGGCGCGCCAGGGCCAGCGCATCCTGCGCCCAGAGGCACATCTCGTCGATCACGGCCAGAAATGCGTCGCGGGCCGGCACGGGCAGGTTGCGGTTGATCCCGCCCGGAATGGCGCCGGTGCCGTGGATCTTCTTGCCCGCCGTCGCCTCGATGATGTCCTGACCGAACTTGCGCATGGCGATGGCGCGGCGGCCAAGCTCGGGGTTTTCCTTGATCACCTCGAAGATGTTGCGCTTTTCGGCGGGCGCACCGAACCCGAACAGCAGATCCGGCGCGGCGAGGTGAAAGAAGTGCAGCACATGGCTTTGCATCACCTGCCCGTAATGCATCAGGCGGCGCATCTTTTCGGCAGTCGGCGGCAAATCATCGACCCCGCAGATCACATCCATCGCTTTCGCGGCGGCAAGATGATGGCTGACCGGGCAGATGCCGCACAGCCGCTGCACGATCACCGGCACCTCCCACAGGAGCCGCCCGCGGATGAACCGCTCGAACCCGCGGAACTCAACGATGTGTAGCCGCGCCTCGTCGACCTGATTGTTGGCATCGAGGTGGATGGTGACCTTGCCATGCCCTTCGACACGGGTGACGGGAGAGATCTCGATCAGTCGGGGTTCTGCCATGCGTCTTTCCTAATCGAAACGGATGTTTTCATGGCCAAAGCCGTGAAACCTTCCTGCGAGCAGCTGGCTCAGCATGTTGAAGATGACGTCGCCGCTCGGGGCGCAGCCGGGGATCTGATAGTCGATCTGCACCACGTCGGAGCAGGGATAGACCTGGTCCAGCAAAAGCGGCAGTGCCGGATCGTTGGGGATGTTATGCGTGGTGTTGCGGATGTATCTGCCGGTGATATAGGCCTCTTCCAGACATTCGCGCAGCGGTGCGTCGGAATGCATGATGGCGTTGCGCATCGCGGGCAGGCCGCCCATGATCGCGCATTGGCCGATGGCGATCAGAACGTCGCAATTGCGCCGGAAGTCGCGCAGGACATGCACATTTTCTTCGTTGCAGCAGCCGCCCTCGATGATGCCGATATCGCAGCGCCGGGTGAAGGTCTTCATGTCGGTGAGCGGAGAGCGGTCGAACTCCACCAGTTTCATCAGCTCGATCAGCCGCTCGTCGATGTCGAGGATTGCCATGTGGCACCCGAAACACCCTGCCAGCGAAACCGTCGCGACGCGCGCTTTTCTGGGCTCAGTCACTGCTCCCCCCCTCGATTTCATGGCCGATCGGGCCGTGATCGAACTCCCGCTCGCCGATCGGTGTTGCAAAGCCCACGCGTTTGCGCAGGATGCAGCCGACGGGGCAGACCTCGGCAGAGATCGCATGGTCGGTCACCGCCGCATCGGTATGGGCAAGGTCACTGCCATTGACCGCGACCCGCCGGTGGATCCCCCGCCCGACATAGCCGAAGACCCCCTTGTGATCGACATCCTGCGAGGCACGGATGCAGCGCCCGCAACTGATGCAGCGGTTGGTGTCAAGCGCGATGTCGGGGTGAGAGACGTCAAGCTCGCGGCAGGGTTCGAGATAGGGCATCTTCGTCGGCGCCGTCATGTCAAGCCGGTAAGCCATTGCCTGAAGCTCGCAATTGCCGCTTGCTTCGCAGATCGGGCAGAGGTGGTTGCCCTCGTGAAACAGCATCTCGACCAGATCGCGGCGCAGCTTGTTGATATGCGGGGTTTCGCTTTCAACGACCAGATCGGGGGCCGCGGGCTGGGTGCAGGCAGAAACGCTGCGCCCGGCCGCCTTCACCGTGCAGACCCGGCAGCCGCCCTGATGGCGCAGCCCCTCATGATCGCACAGCCGCGGGATGTAGATGCCCGCCGCATCGGCGGCCTCCATGATGGTCTGGCCCGGCTTGCCAGGGATTGCCCGGCCATCGATCACGAAGGTGAAGTCCGGTGAGGTCATTTGCTGAAATCCTGGTCAAAGATGTACGAGCGGCGCTTGGCCAGCCTGCGCGCGCCGTCGATGGCGGACTGAATGTCGAAGGTTGCCCGGATGCCGTCCGGCGTCTGTTTGGCCAGCGCGGAATAGACCAGCGGGAAATTTTCGAGCGTCGTCAGGATCGGGTTCGGTGCGGTCATGCCAAGGCCGCAGCGGCTGGTTTCGATGATCGTCTGCGAAAGATCGCGCAGATAGTCGATGTCTTCTGGATTGGCGAGGCCGTTGCGGAACTTGGCGATCGCCTTTTGCAAGAGCACGTTGCCAACCCTGCAGGGCGTGCAGTAGCCGCAGCTTTCATGCACGAAGAACGACATGTAATAGTCGACGATCTCCATGATGTTGCGGCGGGCCGAGAAGACGATGATCGCGCCGCCTGTGGCCAGATCGTCGAACGTCAGCCGGCGGTGGAAATTCGCCCGGTCGACCATCGTGCCGCTTGGCCCGCCGACCTGCACCGCGCCCGCATCCTCGCCACCGACAAGCTGCAGCAGATCGTGCAGCGTAAGCCCGTAGGGCAGCTCGTAAATCCCGGGGTTGAGGCAATCGCCCGAAACGCTGAACAGCTTCGTGCCATGGCTGCCTTCGGCACCAAGGGCAAAGAACCACTCCGCGCCGCGATCCATGATCCGCGCCACATGGCAAAACGTCTCGACATTGTTGACGACGGTGGGAAAGCCCAGATAGCCGCGGGTGACGGGAAAGGGCGGACGGGTCTTCGGCTCTCCGGGCAGGCCCTCGCAGGAACTGATCAGCGCGCCCTCCTCGCCGCAGATATAAGCCCCTGCCCCCATCTGGATGCGGATGTCGAAATCAAAGCCCGCAACGCCCAGGATATCGCGGCCCAGAACCCCCCGCGCGCGCCGGTCGGCAAGAACGGCTTCCAGATGTTCCCTCAGATAGACATACTCGCCGCGCAGATAGATGAGCCCTTCGCGCCCGCCGACGGCGCGGGCCGCGATGGTCATCCCCTCCACCAGAAGATGCGGACGCTCGGTCAGCAGCACCCGGTCCTTGAACGTGCCCGGTTCGCCCTCGTCGGCATTGCAAAAGACGAAGCGTCGCTCTGCCGCCGTCGCCGCCGCAAAGCGCCCATTTCCGGCCCGTCGTGAACCCAGCTCCGCCGCAGCCGCGCAGCCCGCTGGC
>JAAURK010000011.1 GCA_012032275.1 Tabrizicola sp. | reverse complement strand
AACACCCGCCGGTCATCGACGCGCGGCTTGCCGTGGCTCTTGGGAAAGAAGGGCTGCAGCCGCGCCATCTGCGCCTCGGTCAGCCAGAAAAGGTTGCTCATCGTTCAGTCTCCTTGCGGAGGCTGAATCACGCTGCAAGGGCAAGATCAATGGGTCCTGACCCTAGGATGTCGGCACGCAGTCCGCCGCGATGAACAAGGCCACGCAGCATACCAGGTGGAGTGGTGCGCTGGAGCCAGGCACAGGGCTCGGCCAAACGTGACCCTTGGCACAGTAACCCCCCGATCCGGAAGCGGCGACCCATCAAGGCATTGAGGTCCATGTCGCGGGTAACAAAGTTGCGCCTTGCATCGGCCGGACGCATCATGACACCATGACTCCTTGAAAGATGCTCAATCGCCTCAGCCTCTATCAATGTCAGCGCTTGTCCCCATCGGTCGGTCTCGGAAAAGTGTCCTGTACCAAGAGCGTAACGATCGCCCTCGATCCCGACACCTGCAATCAGACTGGCTTCGAGCAATTCTTCCTCGGGCGCGTCGGATGCGGGGAAGCGAAAGATGGCGTCGATCCGACCACGCGCGGCATCGCGGCGGGGAATTTGGAGCGCGGGCGCTGCCACAACCCAACCCTCTTCGACGACACCCTTACTCGGAAGGGTCCCAAAGGGCACCCACGCAACGTCCGAGGGCGTTCCAGCCATAACGACGTAACCGGCCCTGTCCGCAAGCCGGGCGATCCACCATCCAGCCCACTGAAAATCCGACGGATTTTGCACAGGGATGAGGCCCAAATTCCGTGCCGCAAGCCAATAGCCGATGCCATCGAGACCAAGTCCAACCGTTGCAGATGGGATCTCTGCAAAGTCGGCGCCAAGAATTTCAGCAAGGCAGCGTGCGAAGGACTCGTTGTCCGGCGAGCGGCTGTTCCCAGAAGATCTATCGGGTGGGTAGGTAGCTTGGTCAGCCATCGTTTCTGGTCCTTGCTGCAAATTTCGGTCACAGACCACTATAGGGGTTGCGACATGGCCTTGCATCCGGGTCGGCCATAGCCGACCATACTGAAACCGCCAATAATCGGTCGGAACGTGCCAAAGCGACATCAACCGTATCCGAGTTCAAAGACCAAGTCTTTTCATGTCCGCTCATAACGCCCCCCGACCCCTTGTCTGCCTTATTGCCTACGACGGCTTGTGTGCCTTTGAATATGGTATCTGCCTTGAGGTGTTCGGGTTACCCCGACCCGAGTTCGCGCACTGGTATGACCTCGCCATCATCGCGGGAGAGCCAGGTCCGCTTCGCTCTATCGGGGGGCTGTCTGTGTCTGCCGAAGATGGTTTGGATCGGTTGATGGATGCCGACGTGGTTCTTGTTCCCGGATGGCGTGGTGTCGATTCACCAGTTCCACGTGACCTGACAGAAGCGCTATGTGCGGTGCATGCCCGGGGCGCGAGGGTTGCATCGATTTGCTCCGGAGCATTCGTTTTGGCGGCGGCGGGACTGCTCGATGGACGACGAGCGACGACACACTGGCGCTATGCAAACGCTCTCTCGAAGGCCTGTCCCCAGGCGAGAATTGATCCCTCCATTCTTTATACGGATGACCGGGGCGTAATGACTTCGGCTGGCTCGGCAGCGGGGATCGACTTGTGCCTTCACATCGTACGGCAGGACTTTGGCGTCGCAGTCGCCAATGCCGTGGCCCGTCGCCTCGTCTTGCCAGCACATCGCGACGGAGCGCAGCCGCAAATTCTGGCGATGCCCGTTCCACACGAGAAGGGCGGGCGTATCGCGCCCTTGCTGGACCATATGCGCGCCCGTCCCGACGAAAGCTGGTCCGTCATTCGGATGGCAGAGGTCTCGGGTCTTAGCCGCCGCACCTTTGCACGCAGGTTCAAAGATGCAACCGGACGAACTCCTCTGGTGTGGCTAACGCAGATGCGGACCGATGAAGCGCGCAACATCCTCGAAAGCACGAACATGCAAGTGGCCGATGTCGCCTCATCGGTCGGCTTCCACAGTGTCGAAGCTTTCCGGCGAGCATTTCGGGCGCGACACGGCATCAGCCCATCCGAGGCTCATCATGGAGGAGAGCACCAAGATCGATGGGCAGTTTCAAACTAATAATCAATCCCAGCGGAACTCCGTGCCAACTTCAGCATAAGCCTAGTCCTTCCAGGTCAAAAAGAGTCTCCAATTTCGGCGATGAGCGTCCCCTTCACGTCCACTGCGGACGCAACACAATTAGAACGTAGTCATAGACCGATTGGCTTTGGAGACTTTTCTTGGACCGGATTTTTCACGAACGTCCTAGCAGCGCACACGCGCCGTGCCCGAGCCCATGAAAAGTGAGGCCGAAGCCTCACCCGAAGGGATCGTATTCCGAAACGATCACGACCTCGTCGCCGTCGATTTCATCGGCGGGGACGGCGCCGAAGGTTCCATCCCTTGCCTGGAAGACGACGATCGAGATGGGATGGTTGCCGCCCTCCCCAGACGGCATCGCAGTGTGCCAAAAAGGTGGTCTGAGAACCACGAAGCGGAGAGGACGGCGAGATGGAAGATACGATTATTGGGGTGGATCTGGCAAAACGTGTTTTCCAGCTCCACGGGGCTTCAAAGAGCGGGCAGGTCAAGTTCCGCAAGAAGCTGTCGCGCGAGCAGTTTCGTGCTTTCATGGCCCAACATCCGGCCTGCCATGTAGTATTTGAGGCCTGTGGCAGCGCCAGCTACTGGGCGCAAGAGGTGCAGGCGATGGGGCACGAGGTCAGACTGATCGCACCGCAGTATGTCCGGCCGTTCGTCAAGCGCCAGAAGAATGACGTGGCCGATGCGGAAGCCATTGTGATTGCCGCGCGCCAGCCCGAGATGCGCTTTGTCGCGCCGAAATCGATCAAACAACAGTCGAAGGCGGTCTTGTTCCGAAGCCGCCAGCGCCTCGTGCGGCAGCGAACCGAGCTGGTGAATGCTCTGCGAGCCGTCCTTTACGAATGTGGTCATGTTTTTCCGGCAGGGATCATCAACCTGAAGCGGATCGAGGGCCTGTTGCAAGATCCTGAGGTCGACCTGCCGGCATTGATCGTCGAAGAGTGCCTGGATCTACTGGCGCAGATTTCAGAGAAGACAAACCGAATAGTCGCCAAGAGCAAGAAGGTGAAGTTGCTAGCGGCCGAGACGGACACGGCGCAGCGCCTTCAGACCATGCCCGGTGTCGGGCCGATGACAGCACTGGCTGTTGAGGCCTTCACACCCGACATGGCACATTTCAAATGTGGTCGGAATTTCGCCGCTTGGCTTGGACTTGCTCCCAGGCAATATTCTTCCGGTGGCAAGGAACGCCTTGGGCGGGTGTCGAAAGCTGGCCAGAGCGATATCAGGCGTTTGCTGATAATTGGGGCAATGTCGCGGTTGAACTGGATCGGGCGTCGCACAATCCCGGAAGGTTCCTGGCTCGCGAGGATGTTGTCCCGCAAGCCGAAGATCGTGGTCGCGATAGCTTTGGCCAACAAGATGGCGCGGCAGATCTGGGCCATGCTGACGAAGAACGAAGATTTCAGGGATCCGGCGCTGGCGACCGCGGCATGATCATCATGCCATAGGCAACCAACGCCGGTGTCGAGGGGAGTGAGAGAGCGAAGACCTGAATGGGCGCAATGATCGAACAGATCCGGACTAGGAAAACCACCCATGGTCTCCGAGCATCAAGCTCGAGATTGAGATTTGGACCCAGCCCGCTGATCACCATCCTGGCCCGCGGCATCTGGAAGCGCCGCATATCAAGGCCTGACAGAAGACCGCATTCGATCACACGGCCAAAAGGTCAGAAAATCTCTTGCTCAACGGGCGGCAACCACAGAAGACCATGAGCGTGGCGGCGAGGGAGGCGGCGAAGGCGTGAGCATCTTTGCGGGACATCTGTTTGGCTCCTGTCTTGGAGGCGGGGGACCATCCCCCGCGCGACAGGACCCCGCAGGCCCGAAGACTGGCTGACATCACCGGGTACGTTCGGCTCGCCCGAATCCACCCGGCGGCACGGGCTCGCCCCGTAGTCCGACCCCTCGCGGGTTGATCTCGAAGACAGGATTCGGGGCAAGGAAGGGAATGGCGAGCGGGGGATGGTGCCCCAACGTCAGGAGCCGATTGTCCCGCTGATGCTTCTAACGCCGCCAGCCTCCCGGCCAGGCTCTTGGTTGAAGATCATCCGTCCTGAAGGATGGAGCCTTGGCGCCCGCGCAATATCGCGGGCAAAGGGAGTGGTCGGTGAGAAGCCCGCCCTTCGGCAAGCCCCTCACGCCTTTTCAGGGCTCAGGCGGCCAGGTCCGCGCCCCCTGCCCTCTCGCCGTCCTCGGCACCGACGATTTCCAGCCGCGCGTTGCGATAACCTTCGCGTGCGATCCAGAGCTCGGCCGCGGTGACGGATTCCGCCAGATGCAGCAGCTCGGTGTTGCCTCCGAAATCCAGAAGCACGCGAACCTGCCCGGGCTTCGGTTCCTCAGCCACCTCGAAGACCAACCGGCTGTCCGCCGAATGGCTGCGCATGATGGTGACGAGGATGACCCCGTCCGAGGAGAAGTTCCCCTCATGCAATGTGAAGGAGGCCGGTGCCGTCCAGGTCGGATACGGCCGGGGCGGTTCCTTCTTCACGAGACGGCCGACGCCGTTCGAGCGCTCCCAGGCCGCGAGCTTCTTCGTGAAGCGAGCTGGCGGCTTTGAACTGCCGTCGGTGTAGCGGATCAGCGCCCCCAATGGGGCTGTGTCGATGATGGTTGTTGCAGACATGATTCCTCATCCAGAATGCGAGTATTCGCATTCATCATATTGATATTGCTGTTTTTTGTAGGAGAAGAGGGCGGGTTCTCCCGCCCCCGGATGGCTCAGATCACTCTGCGGCCATCATCGACGCGGCGCTCACCGGCAGATCGGCAGTCAGGAAGGCCGGGAGATCGACATCCTCGGGCTCGCCCGCGTCCTCCCCCTGCCCTTCCGCGATCGCCTCACCATCGCGTGCGACCAGATCGGCCCGGCGCAGGACCTCGGGCAACCAGCCGCTGCCTTTGAGGAGCCGCTCGGCTTCTGTGGCCATCTCACCCTTCTTCAGATGATCGAGTAGCTGCGCGTTGCCCTCCCCTTTGCCTCGCGCACGGCCTCGAGGATCCGGGCCTTGGGCACGTGGTTGAGATAGCCATCGACCGTCGGCTCCCAGCCTGCCTCGACCATATCGAGATCGACCGCGCGGGCCACGAGATCGGCATGGGCCATGCGGCGGGTCAGGCCGCTGGCCGAGATGCCAGCCCCATAGGGGTTCACCTTCTCATGGAGTGCGTTGATGCCGAAGCTGAGGCAATGCGCCAGGAGAGACAGACGGCTGCCCTGATCGAGCACCGTCAGATAATCCCAGAGCGCGGTATCATCGCCGAGGGGCAGATCGGCCTCCCAGGCGGCGTGACGCTCATCGACAAGCTTCGCCACGACGCTGTCCTTCAGATCGGGCGCCTGCGTGGACATGTAGACGTGGCGCACCGTGGCCTCGAGGCAGCTGCCGGAAGCAGAGGAGGTGCGGAAGGTATCCGTCACCAGCTTCAGAAGCAGGAGCGTCAGCGCCACGTCCGGCGAGCGCCCGATGGCCTCGCGCAGCGCGAGGGTCCGGTGGGCAGTCAGTTCCATGACCAGCCGCTCGGGCAGCGGCTTGAGTGCACCATCGTCTTCCTCCTCGGACAGGTTTGCACCGATCGGCTGACCGCCCGAGGTGATGACGGTGCCGCCAACGGAGGCGACCGGGTTCTGCCAGGCTGAACCCCCGACGTCGGCCCCCTGCCCCATTTCACCCGCGCCTTCGGCATCCGGGACCGCGGTCTCCTCACGCCGCTCATCCTCGGGTCGGACATAACCGCGATAGACCGCGAGCGTGCCATCCCGATCCAGCGTGACGAAGACGCCTGCGCGCCCGACCTCGGCCGGAGCATAGATCAGAGGCCGCCGCTCGAGTGCCTCCATCGCCATCTCGAGCTGACCGAGCCGAGCGTCGATCTCCTCGGGGTATTCGTCCTGGCCGGAGTATTCCTCCTCCAGCGCGCGGTACTCGGCGAGGAGCGCCGCATGGGAAGCGCTTTCCTCGTCGGTCATCGGGGCGGGATCACCGGCGAGACGCCGCAGACCGTGGCTGTAGCCATAGGGCAAGTCGGTCGCCACCTCGATCCACTTCCAGCCTTCGGAGGCCAACCCTTCGGCTTCCACCTGAAGCCTCTCGGTGACCAATCGATCGAGCAGGGCAGGGTCCTCGAGCCAGCCACCATCGTCGCCCTGGAAGAGATCGCGCAGCACAGCGCCGCCCGCTGCCTCATAGGCATCGACGCCCACGAAGACCGCGCGACGATCCGAAGCGCGGACCGAGGTTTCCGCCAGCATGCGCCGGATTGCATAGGGCTCCTTGTTCCACGAGTTCTTCACCGCATCCCAGACCTGGACCTGACGCGCATGATCCGGGTTCACCGTGAAGGCCATCAGCTGTTCGAGCGTCATGCCATCCTCGGCATAGACGTCGAGCAGGGCAGGGGCCACGGAGGCAAGTTTCAGGCGCTGCTTGACGATCTGCGGCGTGACGAAGAAGGCCGCCGCGATCGCTTCCTCGCCTTGGCCCTTTTCCCGCAAGGCCTGGAATGCACGGAACTGGTCGAGCGGATGCAGGGCGACGCGCTGCATGTTTTCCGCGAGCGAGTCGTCCTCGGCCAGGATCTCCGATGCAGCGTCCCGCACGATGCACGGGATCGGCGCGGTCTTCGCTAGCCGTTTCTGCTTCACCAGCAGCGACAGCGCCTGGAAGCGACGACCACCGGCCGGGATTTCGAACATGCCGGTCTCGACCCCATCGGCATCGAGCATGGGCCGGACATTCAAGCCCTGCAGCAGGCCGCGTCGCGCGATGTCCTCTGCCAGTTCCTCGACTGACACGCCGGCCTTGATGCGCCGCACGTTGGACTGGCTCAGCACGAGCTTGTCGAAGGGGATGTCCCGCGAGGGGGACAGGGTGATTTTCTGGGCTGCTTTCGCCATCAGATCTTCTCCACGACGGGCGCCGGAAGCCACTCTCCCGATCTCACTTCCCGTCACCCCTCAAACCCACAGCCCTTTCCCTCTCTGTAGATGCCTGATGTTTACCGGGGTATACATGAGGCAGAGAGGTCTATGTTTACCGGGGTATACATCAAGCGGCGTACCCTACCGATGGACCGGTAGCTCGGCACTTTGTGAGGGAGCGGAACATGCGCACAAAATCGAATCCTTCTTCGGAGGCACGTTTGGTTAGCGCATGCAGATACGCTCTCGGCCGGCGGACTTTCTCGAATGCTTCTACAAGGCCCAGGATCGCCAATGCCGATCCAAGGCTGCCCATTGTTCTGCGCGCAGTTTCGATGTCATGTTTTTCGAGTCCGATCGCTGGAGCAAGTGTGTCAGACAGTCGTACGACATCATTCCAGTCCTGAGCTGGCGCCATAGCAAAAGCAGCAGCATTCTTGGCTAGTGCCATGCATTCGGCCACAGTTAGGTCGTTACTCTCTTCGTTTTCGGAGTTACTCAATGTAGCGGTCGGATTTTCTGGGCTCCGTTTTTCCCGCGCACGTTCAGATTCATAGTTTTCTTTTCTCGAACTCTGAATGTGCCGGTCAATTTGGCTGTCGCTGACGGACAAAACGGCGGTGACAACTGTGTCCGGAGCACTTGTCGTCGGTAGTTCTGCCTGAAGTTGCTTCACGATTTCCTCTAGTTGGTCGCAGGACAAGGAACGGCGAATGGACCGACTTGCGTGTTCTACCAACTCGGGCTGAATGCATGCGGCGTGGTGGTAGAGAATGTCTCGGATTACCGATCGCAACGCCTTAGCCCGGATCTCGCTTCTCAGACATTGCTCTGCAAGTGCGGTTAGCTGATTGCGGATGGCGAACAAGGGCGAGAGGTCGATCCCGTAAGTTAGCCTCACGTCTGCAGAGTCGTCGCGTACCTGGTATCGCTTTCCGTTCGGGCTCGACCGTCGTGCGATGAAACCGCACGTCTTCAGGTGCTCGAGTCGGCGTCTGAGCGTACGTTCATCAATCCCGTCACAACGCTCGATCAACACTCGGTTTGAGGCAAAGACAACAAGTGTATCAGGGGCAGCCAATGGCGGGACAAGCGAAAGGAGACCTCGCAGAACGGCGATGTCGCGATCTCGCAAGCCAAGGTGTTTGCGGCTGCAGCGAACCAGGTCCAGAAGCGACCAGCGTGCGTCGTCTGCCCTCTTTGGTGTCTCTGCACGGGGGTCTTTCTGGTAGCAGGTATTGGTGCGCCGGACGTGCCGCGGCACGGGCGATGAAATGATGTGTTCCATGGCTCTGTCAGCGGAATGCTCTGGTCAGCCGAGTGAAGACCGTGCAGCCATGCCCGTTTGTGTCCGTCTCTCTCCAGAAAAAGGACAAAAGAGATAGGATCACCGCGAAGCGATGTTGCGTGTGATTCGGGCCTGCGCTAGTCTGCTCTTGCTAGAAGATGAGCATTCTCAGGGTTGGCGCCCTGTGCTATGCGCGGGCCTTCCGGGTGGTTTCCATTCGGGAGGCCTATCCTTTCCGTCACTGCTCCTCTGTTGTTGTCGTTGCATTCCGTCAGTCCTTCTTCGTCGACTGGCTGAGGAATTCTTCGTGCAGCCGCCGAAACGCGGGTTCGGCGTTCATGTGGAGCCATTTCGCGAAGTCACGCTGCCGGGCCGATGGCCGAAAGCTCAACGTGCCTTTGGTCAGATCGATCTCCCCCAAGGCGGAGCCGTCTTGCGCAGCGATCCTGAGGCTCGCTTTCCCCGTCTCCGCCCGCTCTGGTTTCGCCGTTTCGGATAGGGGAAGGGCCTTTTGCCAGGCGGCAAATCTTTCGTCCGAGGTGGATCCTTCGGGAAAAGGGCCGGGATGGACGGAAAGGACGTCAATCTTCCTGTCAAGAACCCTCACGGCGAGTTCGTACCAGCGTTTCCAGCCGATCGACGGGGCCGCGCCGATGCGCTCCAGGACTTCCCGCGGAAATGCGTCGCGAACCTTGCGCATATGGGATGTATGGCTGCGGTTCACATTCAGGGCGTCCTGAATGACGCGGGCATCATAGCCTGCCTCTTCCAGATCGCCCGCGAAAAGCGCCTTCTCGATGAAGGACGGATCCTTGCGCAGGTTGTTCTCTTGGCCTTGGGCTAGCACCGCCTCTTCATCTGACAAGGTGCGGATCAGCGCCTTGACGGGGGTTCCGAGGCCCCGGATGGCTGCAAGCCTGCGCCTGCCGTAGACGACCTGATACCGCCCGCTCAGCTTGGGGTGCGGTCGAAGCAGGATGGGAACTTGCTGCCCGTGCCGGGAAATGCTGTCGCGAAGGTCGGCGACATCTTCGTCGAGCCCACCTATGCGATCCTTCAGCCCGGTGTCTTCGATGAGGTCAGGATCGATGTCCTGCACCGAACGACTGCTGACGCTTCGAAGATCGTTGCGGATGGCCGCAATGGGGCCGGCACTTTGAAAGACCTCGGGCATCTTGGCGGCTGAGCGGGGCAGGGGTCCCTTGGCATCCTCGTCGAGCCGCGCGCCGGGGTGATGCCTTCGAACATGTTCTTTCTGGCCATGTCAGTTTCTCCCCCAGGCCCTGTGGATGTCCTGCTCCAGCTCGCGGGCAACGGCATTGATGGATTCCATCGCGCGGTCATAGGTGTTTCGGTTCATGCTGCCGCGACCAACCTCGAACAGGGTTTGGTGTGTCAGCCCGGCGTCAGAAACGGCTGTGGACTTCAGGAATGTCTCCGTCATTACGCGCTTGCCAAAGTTTGCGCGCAGCAACCCGGCAACTTGCGCTTGAGGCCCGTCCGACGGCTCAAAACGTGACACGAGGTAACGCAGAAAGTCATAGTCCAGGGTCATCCCGGCGTCCCGGATCGTGTCGAGCAAGGACGAAGTCATGGTCAGGAA
Source organism: Tabrizicola sp. (assembly GCA_012032275.1). Lineage (GTDB taxonomy): Bacteria > Pseudomonadota > Alphaproteobacteria > Rhodobacterales > Rhodobacteraceae > JAAURK01. The sequence goes on along the minus strand of JAAURK010000011.1, from coordinate 20,113 downwards.
CTGGGCAAGCGACGCCACATCGATAAAGTTCGGGACCACCGGAATGATGATGGAAGACGATGCCACCAAGGCAGACAAGGTCAAGAAACCAAGTTGCGGCGGACAATCGATGAAGACCAGATCGTAACTCGCCTCAACGGACAGGATTGCCTCGCGCAGGCGCAAATAGAAGGGCGGTTCCGAGCCGCGCCGGAGGGCATATGGCGTTTCGGTCTCGTATTCTGACAGGATCAGACCGCCGGCAGCAATGTCGAGGCCGTGGAAATAGGTCTTCCGGACGACCTCACTCATCGGAATCGGGTCTTCATACCGGATGGCGTCATAGATCGTGCCCTGGTGCGTGAAATCGATTTCCGGGCGCAGCCCCGTCATCGACGACAAGGACGCCTGAGGGTCCATGTCGACCACCAGCACCCGGTAGCCGTGCAAGGCGTACCACTGGCTGAGGTAAGCCGCCGTCGTCGTTTTTGCCGAGCCGCCCTTGAACGAGACACAAGAGATGATCTGGAGCGGCTCTGTCCCGACGCGACCCCTCAGATAAAGCGAAGGGTCGCGAGTAGTTCGCGCGAGGGCCAACCGGATCTGTGCCAAGTCTTCGGCTGAGTAAACTTTGCGTCCGCGGTCATCGAGCGGGACGTCAGGGATCTTGTCTTCAGCATGGAGCTTGCGCAGATGACCTGGCGCGAGCCCAAGAAACTCCGCAGCCTCCGTCGACGAAAAACCCCTCAAGTGCTTACTAGCGTCCGGCGCAAAATTGCGTTCCAGATGCATACGGATCGACTCGTGCAGTGTGGCTGCGTCGCTTTGGAGCTCTGCAAAAACACGCTCTTCGGTCATACTGCCCTCGCCTCTGTAGTGGTGCGGTTCGTCCGTACTCACTGTGCTCATTCGAGCTACTTGCTTGTCGTAGCGCGGAAATGTGCAATTCTCGCCGATCTCCGCTACAAACATGAATGCTTCATGTCGGGCAGCCGCGCAAGAAGTTTCTACAGATCGTATCTAAAGCTAAGGGGTGTTAGGAAGTTCAGTCATTTCCAACACATGCTAGTGTCATGTTTTATAATGAAGTTTTACTAAGGCTCGCAAGGCAGGCGTCGCCTAGATGTTGTGATGCTCGCCGAGTGTTCGATCCTTTGGGAGCTCGCCCGTTCGAATCGTCAGGTCAACAACCCCAGCCTCTCAGCCCGCTCCAGGAGCATCTTCACTGAGGAGGGTTGCCAGCTTGTCCGCCCGCGGGGCGTGCGCTCACGCATCGCTTCCAGTCTGGTGCAGATCGCCTGAAGCGTGATGTCGGGGTCCGCGCCCTTGATGGCGGCGACGATGGCGGGCAGGCGGTCGTCGGTTTCGCGGCGGCCGGCGCGGTCCAGTACCGTGGGAGGTAGGAAGCCGTCCCGGACATAGGCGTTGACCGCGCGCAAAAGGCGGCTTTGCGTCCATTGGCGCTCGCGGGGCAGGGGGCCGTTGACGATGCGTACTACGTCTTCCCAGGCCAAATCCGGGCGCAGGCGGCGAACATGGGGAACCCAGTCCTGTGCCGTCTCGTTCAGGCGTTCCATGTAGCCATCCTGCCGTGCCAACCGCACCTTGCGCAGCGCCGCAGGATCCCGCGCGCGCAGGCCCGGATTGCCGCCCACCCTGCCTTTGGTTCTTGCGCTAGCCAGGCCCGCCTTGGTGCGTTCGCGGATCAGGGCGCGCTCGAACTCTGCGGCGGCACCCAGGACCTGCAGTGTGAATTTGCCCTGCGGGGAGGACGTGTCGATCGGGTCCATGAGCGAACGGAAAAAGGCGCCCTTGGCCTCCAGCCGTTCGATCACCTCGAGGAGATGCGAGAGCGACCGCGCCAGACGGTCGATGCGCACCACGACCAGCGTATCGCCCTTGCCGATCCGCTCCAGCACCCGCGCCAGCACCGGCCGCGCGCGGTTCCCGCCCGAGGCTTGCTCTTCATGGATCTCTGCGCAGCCCGCGGATTTCAGGGCCTGCGACTGGGGCAGGGGGGTCGTCTAATCGCATCACATCTTGCAAGCCCTTTCTTTCGGTGTGGGGCAGAAAATCATCAGTGATCAGCGCAAATGATCGTCGAGGCGCACCGTGATACGTTTGCCGGAGCAGGGTCGTCTTCGCGGTCGACACGATGGTCGCCGCATGATTGGTGTTCGCGGGTGGGCCTTCCTATGTCTGATACGCACTCAGCTGAGGTGCCAGCGGTGCATCCCCCTGCACGAAAGGCCCTACCTACGTCCCGGCAGGGACGCGTCGGCGCGCTCAATACATGAGCGCTAACCCAGTAATCTCAAGCTGTTGACCTCACGCCTCTGTCGAACAGCGTGCCGTCCCGGAGCATCGCATGCATCGTGACCGCCAGCTTCCGTGCCAGTGCGACGGCTGCGCGCTTGAAGCCGATGCGCTCCCTGAGTTTCAGCCCCCAGGTCCGCAGGTCACTATCAGCCGAGCTGCGGGTCAGAATGACAGATGCTGCCTCATAGAGCAGCCCGCGGAGGTGATGATCGCCCGGCGGGAAATGTGGCCCTTGTAGTCGATCTCACCGGATTGATACCGGCGGGTTGTCAGCCCCACCCAGGCGCCAACAGACCGGGACTTCCGGAAGTTGCCGGGGCTTTCGATCGCGGTGACAAACGAGGTCGCTGTGATCGCACCCACTCCCGGGATCGACATCAGGATCCGGCAGCCATCGTTCTGTCGGGCTTCTGCGGCAATCTGGCGGGCAAGTCGGGCTGCCTGCAGCCGAGTTGCGCACCAGGCGTCGAGCATCGGCAGCAGGATTTCTGACAACTTCGGTTGATCGACAAAAAGTCGACGCACATGTGCTTCGAACGTACTTCCCTTCCCAGCAGGAATGAGCAGGCCGAAGGTCTTCATGAACCCTCTGATATGGTTGGATAGATCCACCGTGATCCTGACCAGCCGGTTTCTGGCCGCGACCAGGGTCCGCGCCAGCATGCTGTCAAAGCCCTTCACCCGCACTTCCGGAAGAAGCCGATCTCGGCCAGATGTGCCAGACCGTCGGCATCGTTCGTGTCGGTCTTGTTCGGCGCCATGTCGAGGGCCGACTTGGCGTGACGGGCATCGATGCAGATCGCAGGCAAGCCCTCGGCACGGAGGGCATGATAGAACCAGACCGACAGGGGCCCGGTCTCGAAGACGATCCGATCGACCGCTGGTGCCCGCTTGCGCACCAGTTGCGCAATCACCGCAGGGTCAGAGACACATTTTCCGCGCCAGATACGTTCCCCGCCGCGCCGGATCGACACAGCGGTCTCTTTCATCGAAACGTCCAGACCAATGTATTCCTTCATGGCTGTTCTCCATCAGATGTTTGGGCCCGGCGTCCAGTCGAGAGCCCGTACCTTCATCTTATCGGGGAACAGCCACCCTCCCAGCCTTGCCAGCGGTCAGGGGACCAAGGGCCCGCGATTACCCCATGTCTGATCCTCGGTCGAGACGCGCGCGTAGCCGATCAGGGGCATCAAAACAGGCCGTTTGCAGTTTCCTATATCGTCAATAAACGACCGAATGCCCGTAGCCGTACAGCTCAAGCTTGCCGCATGGCAATCTTTGCCATATCCTCCATGCAAAGGAGACTGCCATGGGAAGCATGAACATCTCGCTGCCGGATCCGATGAAATCCTGGGTCGAGGATCAGACAAAGTCAGGTCGCTACGCCAACTCGAGCGACTATGTGCGTGATCTGATCCGGCGCGACAGGGCGCGCCGTGAGGCTATCGCTGAGGTTCAGGCTGCCGTCGACGCAGGCCTTGCAAGTGGTGCCGCCAAACCGCTTGACCGGCAGGTGTTCAAGGAGCGGATGCGCGCACAATATGCCGGGAAGTAACGGCTGGGTTCTTCGCCCCGCCGCTGAAGCTGACCTTTCGGGAATTTGGCTCGAGGGAGCCTCCAGATGGGGTGTCGAACAGGCCGAGCATTATGCGGATGGGCTGTTTGCGCTCTTCGATCTTCTGGTTGAGTTCCCGGAAATCGCCCGCGAACGTACCGAGTTCTTGCCGCCTGTGCGGATCCATCCCAGTGGCGCGCATCTGGTGATCTATCGGCGGGAAGGGCAGGGCATCGAGATTGTCCGTATCCTGCATGGCCATCAGAATCTGTACGCCTACCTTTCGGACGGTTGATGTTCGCCTGAGATGAACTGTCACTCGCCCAAGAGATCGGTTGCCGGGTTCTCGCTGATCTCGACATCGGCATAGTACTTTTGGGCCTGAACGGCGGATCTGTGCAGGGACAGCTTCATGGCGGCGGCCAAGGGCGCGCCATCGAGGGCGGCTTGTGTGAGAAACCCGGCGCGCAGGCCATGTGGGGTGGCAAAATCCACCGGCAGCCCTGCAAGGACCAGGCGATGCCGCAGGATTGTGCGCAGCGCATCCGTTGCGAGGCGGCGGGGCAGGGGGCGATCGGAGAGAGAGATGGGACGAAACAGCGGCCCATCTGTAATCGTGGTCACCTCCAGCCAATGCACCAGGGCGCGGGCGGCACGGCCTTTCATTGGCAGGCGTGGGGCCTGATCCTTTTTGGTGGTTTTGGTCTCCAGAAGCTGGATCCAGATCAGACCCTTGGGCCTGAAGTCCTCAAGGCCGATGTCCTCGAAATTCAGCGCGGTGAGTTCCGACCGCCGCCGACCGCCGCTGGCAAAGGCCAGCATCAGCATGGCGCGGTCCCGGATCCCGCGGTGGGTTGCATCGCAGGTTGCCAGCAGCGATTCAAGAATATCGCGGGTTACCGGTTTGGGTGATTTCGGCACCCTGGGGCGCGCATTGGCGCGCCGGGCTTTCTGACGCGCCTGCTGCACCAGAGGCGACGAAAACGGCGATGGGAGGTTGCGCATCCGGTGGAACGCCTGCCAGCTGGCGATCCGGCGGTCCAGAGTCGCCGGGGCGGGGCAGGTCAGCTCCCGTCGCAACCCGATGGCGATCAACTCCATCGCCACCTCCCGCGCAGGGCCCTTCTTGGCGGTCAAATCCTGTGCGTGATCGAGGATGAAGCGCAGGGCTACCTTTTCGTCCTCGGGCCAGTCGAGCGGCCTGCCGAACGAAGCCATCTTCCAGGCTGCGATATAGGCCAGATCCTGTTCCCATGCGCGGAGCGTGTTGGGAGGCGTCCCGCGGCGGTAGAGATCGGTCAGTGCCGCCTCATCCGCGTCGGAGAGTTGAGCATAGGCAGGCAAGGCGAGCACACTCATGCCTGCACCTTGCAGAAGTAAGGCGAAACCGCTAAATGTAAGGAGATCATATAAATCCCCTTGGAGACTGCCATGCAGGAATCGACCGTCACGACCAAGGGCCAGACCACCCTGCCGAAGGACGTGCGTACGGCACTCCAACTGCACCCGGGTGACCGGGTTCGGTACATGATCCTCGACGGTGGGGAGGTCCGACTGGTGCGCAGCAGGCCCGTGATGCAATTGGCGGGCTTGCTGAAGGACCGGACCGACAAGCGGGCGACACTTGAAGAGATCGAAGAGGCGATTGCCAAAGGCGCTTCTGGCCAATGACGTCCCAAACTTCGGTGCCTATGACCGGGCTTGATACCAATGTCCTCGTCCGTTGTCGCGTTTGTTTCCCGATTCAATTGAAGCGGTTAGCTGAAACCTCAGCGGTCAGGTTGGAGCTTGGCATTTCAGCAAAGGCTCGTCGGAAGGGCAGGGGCTTACAAGCCTGCAGCTTTGGTCAGGTTGACGCGGAACCTGTCGCGGCGTCGCTGGTAGCGGCGGGTCATCTCTGCGCTGGCATGACCGAGCTGCTTTTGAACATAGCGCTCATCAACTTCCGCGCTGCTGGCAAGGCCCGCGCGCAAGGAATGGCCGGAATACAGCGCCAGCCGCTCTGCTTTTGACAGCTCCGGGCGCAGACCGGCTTCTTCGACGGTCTGCTTGATCAGACGGGCCACGTGTTCGTGGGAGAGCCGATCGCCGGTGGCCTTCCGCCCGTTACGGCTGACGGCTACAAAGAGTGGACCGAAGTCGATGCGGGCATAATGTAACCATTGGTTCAGGGCATGAACCGGGCAGGTCTGGTCGGACGATCCGCAGGCGATCTCGACCTCGCGCCAGCCGGTCTTGCCGCGTGGGGTGATGAGCACGCCGCCCTCCAGGATCTCGACCCAGCCGCCGGAGCCAGGCGTGTCATCCTTGCCGTGGTCAAGGCTGACAATTTCGGAGCGGCGCAGGCCACCGGCGAAGCCGATGAGCAGCAGCGCCCGGTCGCGCAGGCCCCGCAGGTCGTGGGGCAGGGTTGCCAGCATGTCGAGCAGGTTCTCCGGCAGGATGGCCTCTTTCTGGACCGGTGGCCGTGCGTGCTTGCGCCGGATGCCGGCCAGAACGCTGGCAATGTGGCGGTCCTTGCGGTCCAACCGCTCGCCGCGCTGAGCATAGCCCCAGGTCAGGCCGGACAGCCGCCGCTCTATTGAGGAGACCGAGAGGGGTCGGGACGCCGACTGCGACAAGGCCTTGCCTCCCGGCGCTGCTAGATCGGCGATGTAGAGCCCGATCAGCTGGGGCGACGAGGGGAGAAGGTCCGCGCCGCGCATTCGGCACCAGCGGGCGAAATGGGCCCAGTCCTTAGCATAGGCCTTCAGCGTGTTCTCGGAGGCCGCAGCCTTGGCGTAGTCGCGCGCAGTTTCCACCAGCCTATCGAGCGTGCCTGAACCAGCGACATGGGAGGGCAGGGCGAAGGCCCTTTCCTTAGACGCTACGCTCTCGTCCCAATCGTTGGGATTGGGGCGCTCTGGCCTTAAGCGCCGTCGCGATATAGGCTTCCAGCATGAAAAAATCGCGCGCCAAGCCGATTGAACTCTTGCCGGTGCTGGCGCCGCTGCCGGGCTGGACGACACCCCGCGCGGCGAGATGGCGGCCCTGATTCTGGCGGATGCGGTGCTGTCGCTGGCCTTGGGGCGGGATCATCTCCTGCCGCTTCTGGGCACGGTGATGACGGCGCGCGACCTGCGCCTGCGAGGCGATGATCTGAGGCTCAGCTGTCACAGAGCCGCTGTGCGGGGGGTCGCCCATGCGCTGCTACTGGCGAGTACACTCGCGCGGGCGGCAGTACGGCTGCGCGCTGCGGTGCCAAAGCTGCGGGCCAAGGGATCCGCACAGGCGGTGGCGATGTTTCTGTCGCAGGATGCTCTGACCCCCGTGGCGCTGGCCCGGGCGATGCCGGACTGCCTGTCGGACCGCGCCGCGCGACGGCTTTGCGAGCGGCTGGTTGCCTTGAGTGCGCTATGCGAACTGAGCGGGCGCGACAGCTTCCGCCTCTACGGGGTCTGAGGATGGCACGGCGCGAAGAGGGAGGGCTTGACCGGAACCTGGCCGACCTGCCGCCCAATCTTTTCTGGCGGGAGTGGCTGCGGCGGATCGAAGCGGTTTTGTTTGCGAGTGCAAGCTCGGTGGCGCGGGACGATCTGGCAAAGGTGGTGGGGCAGGGGGCCTCGGTCGATCTGTTGATAGAGGATCTGGCGGTCGATCTGGCGGAACGTCCCTATGAGGTGGCGCAGGTAGGTGCTGGGTGGGTGCTGCGGACTAGGCCAGCCTATGCGCCCGCGATCCGCGCTGCGGCAGATGTGGGGGGGCAAACCCTGAACCTGTCAGAGTTCGACCTCGCCGTGCTGGCGGCGATCGCGTTTCATCAGCCGATGAGCCGCGATGGGTTGAAGAACATCTTCGGGAAGGAGATCAGCCGCGACCTCATCGGGCGGCTGGCCGAACGCGACCTCATTGGCACCGGCCCTCGCGAACCCCGCCGCGGCGCGCCTTATACCTTCATCACGACGGAAGCCTTTCGTGCCGCCTTTGGGATGCGGTCCCTGCGCGATCTGCAGGATATTGAGCAACTGAACGATGCTGGCCTTTCCAGCTAGCATCTTCTAGAAAATTCCTGACGTGCTACAGCGACGACCGACCACGCTCCTAAAGCAGATCGGCAATTCGTGCCGAGAGCTCCGCAATCGCCCGACCGGTAGCCGCCGCCACACCCGCTGGGCTTTGATCGGCCATCGGCACGCTGATCGCGAAGCGTTCGATCCGGTCGCGCGACGATCCGTTGCGCGAGGTCAGGGCGACCTGGCCGGTCATCTGGAAGGTGCCATCGGCCTTGGCGACCATGGTGTCGATCCGGGTCTCGATCCGCAGCGCGGGCTGGTCGAGAAGCGGCCAGGGTTCGGCCGAGACCGTGGCCGTGGTCCGGGCATCAAGGCTAAGGGCCAGTGCGCCGGTCACCGCGCGGATCGGGTCATCCGCCCAGACCGAGCCCTTCAGTGGACGCAGCGCCCCGTCCTCGCCTTCCGTCACGATTTCGGACGCTGCGGCGTAGCTGGGCAGCGACACGTCGCGCACCTCAATCGTGCTGACGCCGACGCGGACCTTTTCCACCGCCGGTTCGGTCGCGATGGCGAAGCGCGCTTCGTTGCTGCCGCACGCGGCCAGGGCGGCAATCAGGGCAAGAATGGGCAGACGGGTCATGGCTACTTTCCGAACAGAAGGGAATTGGGCGACCGCTCGATGGCACGGGCCAGGTCCGAGATCGACCGTGCGGCGGCCTGCACCTCGCGCAGCATGTCCAGCGTCTCGGCGTTGAAATCGGACCGAGCGCCATAGGATGCGATCAGCGCGTCGGCCCGGTTGGCGATCAAGTTCAGCCGGTCGGCCAGTGCGGGCAGGTCCTTGGTGGCCAAGGCCACCGCATCGGCAGCCTCGCGGGCCGAGGCGAGGGTGCCGTTCAGGTTCTCGACCGCGCCACCTTCGCGCAGCTCTCTTAGCGACGAGGCAATCTGGTCCAGCGCCGACTTTAGCGACGGCGGAATGGCGCGCGCCTCATCTGTGTCGATCAGGGCGGTTGCCCCGTCCAGCACCTTGGTCGCGGCCGCACCAGCTCTTCCGCCTCCAGCGCCTTGGCCTTGGCAGCCAGGTCGCGCAGGTCCTGCACAAGCGCCGGGAAATCCTCGGACGCGGTGGCGATCCCTGCCAGGGCCTTGTCGGCGCTTTCCAATGCGGTCACCAGGCTGTCGATGGCACCGCGGGCCTTGAGGTCGGTCACGATGGCGCGCAGTTCGGCCACCGTTTCGCGCAACTCGCCGGGCAGAGCCTGCGTGTCGTCCTGATTGATCAGCGCCCGGGTATCGTTCAGAAGATCGCGAAGTGCCCCCGGTGCCTCGCGGGTGCCTTCCGAGCTTGCCACCGCCTCTATCGAGGCCATCAGTGAGATCGCCTGCTCGATCAGTTCCTCGATCGGCAGGCCGTTGACCCGCTGCAACATGCCTTCTGCGGTGGCGTTCAGATCCGGGATATCCGAGGCGATGCTGGGCAGAATGGGGGTTCCGTCTTCTTCCGTGGCGATCCGGTCAGGCGCTGCATCGGGTAATTCAATAAGCTCGATCTGCAGGGCGGTGCTGAAGAGGCTGGTGGTCGTAAGCCGTGCGCGCAAGCCTTCGGCGACCGCTTCCTCAAGAAAGGCCCGGGTGCCGTCGGGGCTGGTTTCTGGATCGAGGCCCAGTGCCAGTGGGTCAATCGCGACAACCGTCTTGACCCGGACATTCCGGCCGCGCGGGGTTTCCTCGACAAAAGCGCCGATCGCGGTAACTTCCCCGACTTTCAGGCCGCGGAACTGCACGGTAGCGCCGGCTACAAGGCCATCGACGGTTCCGCCGAAATAGATCGAGAACGGCGCGGCATTCTCGCTCAGCTGGTTGAAGATGCTGGCCCGGGCAGATTCCTCGTCGGGAAACAGATCAAACCGAGTGTTCTCTGTCACTGGCGCACCGCCGGCAAAGACCGTCTCGAAGGCGACCCCGCCGCTGATCAGCGCGCCCAGGCTGGCGACGCTGAGATCAACCCCGCCAGAACCCAGCTTGACCGAGAACCCTGACAGATCCCAGAACCGGGTCGCCGTGGTCAGGAACCGGTCATGCGGTGCCAGAATGAAGGCATCGACCAGCACGTTTCCCGGCGACCCAAGCGCGGCGTATCCAGCTTGCCGACCTCGACCCCGCGGTAAAAGACCGGCGCGCCCGCAGGCAGGAGGCTGCCGTCGCGCGTGCGGATCGTGACGCGGGTGCCTGCGCGGCCCGGACGGTAGATCGGCGCCGTCGCCAAGCCTTCGAACCGCCGCTTGTCAACGCCGGAGGCCGGGGCCCAGGCCGCCTCGATGTAGACACCTGAAAGGACGGTCGACAGCCCGCTGATGCCCCTGGTGGAAACCTCGGGTTTGACGACCCAGAACTGGCTGTCCTCTGCCAGGGTTTCGGCTACCTCTTTGTCCAGACGCGCCGAGATCACGACCCGGGCCATATCCGGCGTGAAATGGACGTCTTCCACCACACCGACCACCACATCGCGCACACGGATCGTGGTTTCCTGGGGGATGATGCCGGCGGCTTCGAGGAAGGTGATCTCCACCAGAACGCCACGGTTGTTGTAGACGTTCCAGGCGATGCCCAGCGACATCAGGATGGTGATGACCGGGACCAGCCAGACGAGCGAAAGGTTGCGCCAGATCGAACGTTTGGTGACGACCTCGGCCTCGGGCAGATCGGGCAGGCTCATGCCGCGACCCTCCGGTCCGCGTCCCAAATCTGCCGAGAGTCGAAGCTTTGCGCCGAGAGCATGGTAAAGGCTACGGACAGGGCAAAACTCACTGCGGCGATTCCCGGGTTTACGTTCACGACAGACCCCAGGTGAACAAGTGACGACAGGATCGCAACAACAAAGACGTCGATCATCGACCAACGCCCGATGAATTCCACCGCTTCATACAAATGCTGGCGGGTCAGCGAACTGGTCCTGTCCGGGTGCTTGATACTGTAGGCCAGAAACATGATCGCCAGGAACTTGCCGATCGGGATGACAACGCTGGCGACAAAGACAATCGCGGCGACGCCCCAGGAGCCGTGATGGATCAGCTCGATCACACCTCCAATGATCGTGCTGTCCGAGACCCGGCCAAGGGTTTCGGTCTCCAGCATCGGATAGAGGTTGGCCGGGATATAGGCGATCAGGCCCGCGATCATCCAGGCCCAGACCTTTTGCAGGCTTTGCTCGTCCCGGCTGTCAAGCGAGGCCCCGCACAGGCTGCAGGTTGGCTCACCGATATGGTCAAGCCGCCCGCAGCCGGTGCAGGCCACGAGCCCCGCTTCCCGAGCGGTCAGGATAGTCGCCGTTGTTCCAGGGTCTTCCATACTGTCAACCTGCACATGAGGGTGTCTTTCAGCGCCATCACCAGCGCAAGTGCGGCGAAGGCCCAGAAGGCCGGGCCAATAGTCAGCGTCGCCAATCCCGCGATCTTCACCAGCGCAACCGCGACGCCGATGATGAAAATCTCGGCCATGGCCCAGGGTTTCAGGGCCTGGGCCAGCCGGAACGCCCGCGCCGCTCCTTTGGCAGGGGCATAGCCGATGGCCATGGGGGCCAAGGCATAGATGACCGCGCCAAGCCGCAGAAGCGGCAGGAAGACGATCAGGGCCACGGTCGCGATCGACAGGGGCAGCATGATCCCGTCGGAAAAGGCCATGACCGCATCTAGGACCGAACTGTTCTGGCTGAACCCGCGCGCGTCGATGGACAGGAAGGGAAAGACCATCGCGGCGACCATCAGCACGACCCCGGTCGCGGCCAGCATGACGATTTGGGTCATCGCGCTGTTGCGCGGGGCGGTCAGCACCGTGTGGCAACGCAGGCAGCGCGAGCGCGAGCCGACAGGCACATCCACCCTTCGATGCAGCGCATCGCAGGCGGGGCAGGCAACCAGCCCGTCAAGCTCGGCGCGGGTATAGGCTTTGGCAACAGGCATATAACGATCCTTCGCTTCGTCCGACTGGATGTCGAGACATTTGACGACCTGCCCTGTTTGGCGAAACGGCACATCACCAGGATGCTCGCAATTCTTGTGCAGCATCAACCCGGATCTGGCCAGTCTGTTTGTTGCCGCGGGGCTGGAGGGGACTGTCGATCCAATCTTGAAACCGACTTGCGGCCAAGATGTATACATGCAGGCGACGGATGTCGCCTGCATGTTTGTCGTCACTTCACGACGTCCGATTAGAAGCCGATGACCAGAGAAACGCCCAGCTTGTTGTCAGTGCGGATACCCCGGCTGTCGTTGTACTCTGTCAGATAGCTGACCCGCGTCGACAGCGTGTCGGTCATCTTGAAGTTGACACCGAAGTCGTTGTTCGCGCGAAGCGCAGAGTCAGAGGTCAGAATGTCGGTGTCGTTGGTCAGGAACATGCTTTCGTTGACCCGGTAGAAGAAACGCGACGCAACCAGCCCGCCGGTTTCGGTCACGCTTTCATCAAGCCCGGTTTCGAGATAGCTCACACCGATACCGGCCTGAACACGCCAGGTCATGTCTGGCGTGTTGACCACGCGATAGCCAGGACCGAAGCCAAGGAACGCATCGCGCTTGAAGGTTTCGGCCGGGTTTGCAGCCTCTGCCGCGAGGCCATCTACTTTCAATCTTCCAAGCGCGAAGGCGTAGAAACGGTCGTCGAAGTAGTAGTTCAGGTCATAGACAGCGAACAGATCTTCCTTGGTCGACGCACCGTCTTCATCGGTGAAGTCGAGCGCCAGTCCAAGGGTCTGCACGACCTGGCCCTGTGCGTAACGCAGGCGCGCTCCGACCGAGAATTCCTGCGACTCGTTGTTTCCGGTCTGACCTGTGTAGCTGACCGATGCACTGCCCGAGAAACCCGGGCGGAACTCGGGGTTTCCAAACCGGCTTTCGTCCTCCGACCGGGCAAAGTCGTCGGCGACGGCTTCCTCGATATCGTCGATCCGGTCGTTCAATTCGCCGGAGCCGGTCAGATCGGTCTGCGCGAACAGCGGCGCGGCGGCAAGCAAAGCGATGGCCGAAACAGCGCCGAAGGTCATGGTGGTCTTCATGGTTTCATCCTTTCCCAACAGTTGATCCGCAGTCACTTCTGCGGAAGCAGCAGGGCGACGATCCGGTTTCAGGCTCGCCGCCGGTCTTGCTGCGGAAAGGTCTAGATGCTGGCGTCGGATGAGTGAAATGCGAAATAATTGCTATTGAAACGAGCATTACTCATATGAAATCCCTTGAAAAGCAATAAACATCGCATGCAACAGAAAGTGACAGCAATTCCAATGGCTTGGCAATTTAGGGGGCGGGTGCCGCGGCCAACGTCCCGGCCGCCTGCCGCAGGGTCTGCCGTGCCAAATCGGCAACAGCCGGATCAATATCTTCGCGCCAGACAGCCCAGATCGGATAGGCGAACCTGGGAGCGGCGGGGACTAAGTGCAGAAAGCCCGCTTCAAGGTAGCGTTGCACATGCCGCGCGGGCAGGTAGGCTGACGCATCTCGCCCAATCAGATAGTCGCCCGTCAGGGCCCCGAGCGCCATGGTCAGCCCGGTATTCAGCAGATGCGGCAATGCCAGCGCGTGGGCCTGCGTGAATTCGGGCCCCCAGTCGACGAAGACATAGCCCCGTTCCTGTGTGAGCTCTGGGTCAGGCCATGAGGCGACAAGGACCAGCTCTTCGTCCATCACCTTTTCCACCTTTAGGCCGGGGCGGTACTGCGGCGTATATAGCAGCGCAGCCTGAACCACCCCTTCAATCAGGAAACGGGTTATCCGGTCTGCCATGCCAAGCTCGGTCCGCAGGCTGAGATCGGGTGCGGCGGCACGCAGGCCGTCGATCCAATCGAAGCCCAGGCGCGGCCAGATCGAATATTGCGCGCCGATGGTCAGGCTGCGGGTGAAGCCTTTGGGAATGGCGATCTGCTGGCGGGACTCCTCCCAGACCTTGATCAGCGACAGCGCATAGCGTTCGAATTCGCATCCCGCTGGCGTCAGTTCGGCACCGGCCTTCGACCGCGTGAAAAGGGGCTTGCCCAAGGCATCTTCAAGCCTCTGGATCCGCAGCGAAACGGCCGACTGGGTAACAAACAGGCGGTCCGACGCCGAGACGAAGGACCCGGTGGCGGTCACTTCGAGGAAGGTCTTCAGCAGGGTGATATCCATCGCCAGCGATCCATAAGGAATACTCGTTTCATCCAGAATATATATTCGTTCTGCATCCGGCGAAAGTCGGGCTAGAAGGGTTTGCGGGCGTCAGTCCAGAGCCGCCAAGTCGAACAGGGAGGCTGGTGCAGGGCCCAACGCCGCGCCTTGGCGCCCGCACCCCGTCTTCCAAGACAAAGGCCGGTGCCGAAGGGGACCGGCCTTACATCATTGTCCGCGATCTGCCTGAAATCGGGCCAGGCTTTCGGCCTCAGTCGGCAGCGGCGTCGGCGCGTCAGAGATGCTATCAGGTGGGATCAGGTGGGATCAGCGACAGGATGCGCAGGCCTTCGGACGACTTGAGTTTGGTATCGTCCGTCACGAAGGACAGGTTGTCCTTTGTGTCCAACGTTGCCAGCAGCACCGCTTCGGGCCGTTTTGTGCGCCAGGCGGCCAGGTCGAACTCGGCGGTCAGGCGGGTCTGGCCAATCTTCCAACCGTCGCGGATGCGCTGCTCAAGGAAATCGTGGTCGCGGCCTTCGCCGATCGACCTGCCGCCCAGCTGCACCGGCAACGCATGGCGGGCCTTGCTTTCCCGCGACCGGGCCAGACGCCAGACCTGATCGCGGCCGAATTCCGGGGCAAGGTCGGCGGTGACAAGGGTGTTGTAAGCGTCGTTCTCGGTCGCGGCGACCACGGTCTTGAAGGCCAGAAGTTCCACCGAATGTTCGGCTGCCTCGCCCAGGATGTCGCCGTAAAAGGTCGGCAATCCGGCTTGCCGGGCCTGCGCCAATGAGCCGTGGTTCGGATCGGTGATCATCACCGGCACATTGGCCTTTTGCAAAAGCGTCGCGAAGGCGTTGGTAAAGCGTGAGCCGCCGACAAACAGGACGCCCGGCGCTTCACCCCCCGACAGGCCCAGCCAGCGCGCCATCGGCGCCAGGGTAAAGCCGTGCAGAACCACGGTCGCCGCGACCAGGGCAAAGGCCAGGGGTGCCACCAGCGCGCCATCGGCGACCCCGGCTTCGGCCAGGCGTTCGCCGAACAGACCCGCGACCGCGATCAGCACCACGCCGCGCGGGCCGGTAAAGGCGATAAGCAGCCGTTCGTTCCAGGGCAGGCCGGTGCCAACCAGCGAGATCAGCACCGTCAGCGGCCGCGCCAGAAGGACCACCGCCGCCACGAACAGGGCCGCGCGCCAGGTCAGCTGACCCAGAACCTGGAAATCCAGGGATGCGGCCAGAAGGATGAAGATGCCCGAGACCAGCAGCACGGTCGCCTGTTCTTTGAACCGGCGCAGTTCCTCATAAGACGGCAGGTTCGCGTTGGCGATGACCAGGCCCATGACTGTGACGGCAAGCAGCCCGCTTTCGTGCAGAACCCGGTCAGACACCGCGAAGGCGCCCAGGACGGACGCGAAAAGAACCGGAACCTTCATGTATTCCGGCACCATGCTGCGTTTGAAAGCATAGACCAGGCCCTGGCCGGCGGCGAAGCCCACCGCCGTGGCAAAGCCGATCCCCAGCGCGGTCATCGCATAGCCGGGCTGCACCCCGCCCTGCATCGCCAGCACGGTCTGAAAGGCCACGACAGCCGCCATGGCGCCGATCGGGTCGTTCACGATCGCCTCCCATTGCAACAGCGCGGCGGGGCGGCGTTGCAGGCGGGCCTGGCGCAGAAGCGGCGCGATCACGGTCGGGCCGGTCACGATCATGATGCCGCCAAAGACGGTGGCGGCCTCCCAGCTGAGGCCCGCGCCATAGCGCAGCGCCAGGGTGGACAGAAGCCAGCCCAGCGGCGCGCCGATCAGCACCAGCCGCAAAACCCCGGTTCCGGCATCGCCGAGCTTGCGGAAATCAAGCGTGATGCCGCCTTCGAACAGGATCACCGCGACCGCCAGCGCGACCAGGGGCTGCACCAGGCTGCCGAGTTCGACCTGCGGGTCCAGGATGCCTGCAACCGGGCCGATCAGGATGCCCGCGACCAGCATCAGCACGATGGCCGGCAGATGCAGCCGCCAGGCCAGCCATTGCGAGCCGACCCCGAGCGCACCCACGAGCGCGATTGCCGCCACCGGGCCCAGTGCGCCCGCCGCCTCGATTGCCATTCACGCGGCTCCGTTCACACAAGCTTGTCCAGGAACACCGTCGCCAGGCTGAGCACAAGGAAGAATCCCGCCATGTCGGTGATCGTGGTCAGAAGCGGCCCGCTGGCCGCCGCCGGGTCCTGCCCCAGCCGCTTCAGCAAGAGCGGCACCGTGCCGCCGATCGACACCGCAATGACGGTGTTGATGCTCAGGGCCGCACCGATCACCAGGCCGAGATAGGGGTTGCCCTTCCAGACCCAGGCGACGATGCCGATGAGAATCCCCAGCGCGATGCCGTTGATCACGCCGACGCTGACCTCTTTCAGCCAGACCCGCAAGGTGTCGCCGGGGCGCACCAGCCCCAGGGACAGCTCGCGCATTGATACCCCAACCGCCTGGTTGCCGGAACAGCCGGACATGTCCGACACCATCGGCAGGAAGACCGCAATCGCGATCACGGCGGCCAGCGTCTCCTCATAGGCCGAGATCACGCTGGCAGCGAGGATGTTCAGCACGATGTTCGCCGAGAGCCAGGCCAGGCGGCGGCGCGAGCGCAGGAACAAGGGCATCGAGCGCAACTCGTCGCCGATGATCCCTTGCCGTTTCATGCTTTCTGACTCTGCCCGTTCCAAGGCGGCTGCATCCACCGCTGAACGGGACACGACCCCTGCCAGCCTGCCGTCAGCCTCGACAACCGGCATGCCGAGGAACGGGTATTCGTCAAACAGATCCTGCAACTGGTCCAGCGTGGTATCGACGCTGACCGTCATCGGCTTGGCCATCACCTCGACCAGCGGGGTCGACCGCTTCGAGGTCAGAAGCGTGCGCAGCGACACGACGCCGATCGGCTTGGCCTCGGCATCGACCACGTAAGGGTGCTGGCCGCGGTAACGCTCAAAGTCGTCGTCCTCCGAGGACAGGCGCCGCAGAACCGCGCCGACGGTATCTCCGGCCGGGAAAGAAAAGGCTTCGGCCATCATCAGACCGCCGGCGGTATCGTCTTCGTAGTCGGCCAGGCGGCGGATGTCGGCGGCATCTTCGGCATCTTTGAATTCGGCCAGGATCGCCTCGGCGTCCGCGGTATCCATTTCGCCGATCAGGTCGGCCTGGATGTCGCTGTCCATCTCTTCCAGAATGCCGGCGGCGGTCTCGGCCTCAAGATGCTCCAGCAGATCGACCGCGGTCTCGTTCGGGGCATCGCCGATCAGTTCGGCAGCCCAATCTCTGGGAAGCAGCTCCAGAAACCCCGACCGTTTGTCGGTCGTCAGGGTCAGCAGGAGGCGAAGCTCTTCACTTAGCGGAACCGGGCCAAGCAGCGCCTGCAGTGCGTCGGCATCGCGCTCTTCGACCGCTCGCGCTACGCGGTCGTCCAGCGTGGATTCGTCTTCGATCAGTTCGGGCGCATCGGTCGACATCAGTCTCTCCGTTCGGCTAGCATCAGGCTACGGCGGCGACCGTAGGGGGTTCAAGCTTTGTGGGGTTGGGGTGGGCTAACCGATCCTGCTCAACCCATGACGGCCGGCACAGGGGCGCTAACCAGGGCCGACCTTGGGCCGATGCAGCGCAGCGGGGCGGCGCGTCATTAAGCAAGACAGGATCACCAGCGTCCTTCCCAACAAAGGTGCCGTGCATTGCGCGTAAATGATCGTGAGACGGAAGCAAAGCGAATAATAAGCAATAATGAAACGAGCTACACTCATGCCAAGATTAGTCCAGAAGGAAGCCGTTCGGCGTTCTATTCGATCTCTTGTCTAGGCTCCAGACTCATTGAGTTTCACAGCCAGAACAGGACGGTAGCGGCGAGCATGATCGCTGAGAAGAACGTTTTCGGGCACCGGTCGTATCGCGTTGCAACACGCCTCCAGTCCTTGAGGCGACCGAACATGATCACGATGCGATTGCGCCGTTTGTAGCGCCGCTTGTCGTATTTGACTGCGTTCTTGCAGGACTTCCGACCTGGAATGCAGGCCTTTATGCCCTTGTCTTTCAACGCTTCTCTGAACCAATCAGCGTCATAACCCCGATCTGCCAGCAACCAACCCGCCTTCGGCAGGCTGCAAAGCAGTGCCGCAGCGCCGGTGTAGTCACTCACCGGACCGGCCGACATGTAGAACCCGATCGGCCGCCCCTTGGCGTCAGCAACGGCGTGCAGCTTGGTGTTCATGCCGCCTTTTGTCCGCCCAATCTGGCGTCCGCGCCCCCCTTTTTCACCCGGAGGCTCGATGCCGTACGGTGTGCCTTGAGATAGGTCGCATCGATCATGATCGTCTTGTGTTCGGCACTTTCGGCGGCAAGGCCGATCATGATCGAGCGAAGACCCTGTTGTCGCTCCAACGCTTCCAACGGTTGTAGAGGGTCTTGGCTGGGCCGTATTCCTTGGGCGCATCACACCTGCGCAACCCATTGCGATTGATAAATATTATGCCGCTGAGAACACGACGGTCATCGACGCGGGGTTTGCCATGGCTCTTGGGGAAGAACGGCTTCAAACGCCATTTGCGCGTCAGTCAGCCAGTAAAGATTGCTCATTGTCGCGTTTGGTTCCCGACTTCAATTGAAGCGGTTAGCTGAAACCTGAGCGGTCGGGTTGGAGCTTGGCATTTCAGCAAAGGCTCGGCGGAAGGGCAGGGGGCTTACAGGCCTGCGGCCTTGGTCAGGTTCACCCGGAACCTGTCGCGGCGTCGCTGGTATCGGCGGGTCATCTCTGCGCTGGCATGACCGAGCTGCTTTTGGACATAGCGCTCATCAACTTCCGCGCTGCTGGCAAGGCCTGCACGCAGGGAATGGCCGGAATACAGCGCCAGCCGCTCTGCTTTTGACAGTTCCGGGCGTAGACCGGCTTCTTCGACGGTCTGCTTGATCAGACGGGCAACGTGTTTGTCGGAGAGCCGCTCTCCGGTGGCCTTCCGCCCGTTGCGGCTGACGGCCACGAAAAGTGGCCCGAAGTCGATTCTCGCATAGTGCATCCATTGCGAAAGAGCATGAACCGGGCAGGTCTGGTCAGACGACCCGCGGGCAATCTCCACTTCACGCCAGCCGGTTTTGCCGCGCAGGGTGATGAGCGCACCGTCGTGCATGATATCGACCCAGCCACCGCTACCGGGCGTGTCGTCTTTGCCGTGATCCAAAGACACGATCTCCGATCGCCGCAGACCCCCGGCAAAGCCGATCAGCAGGATCGCCCGGTCGCGTAGGCCGCGCAGATCGTGGGGCAGGGTGGCCAGCATGTCGCGCAGGTCTTCAGGCAGGATCGGTTCTTTCTGTGCCGGTGGCCGTGCGTGCTTGCGGCGGATGCCAGCCAGGACGCTGGCAATGTGGCGGTCCTTGCGGTCCAGCCGTTCTCCGCGCTGCGCATAGCCCCAGGTCAGGCCAGACAGCCGCCGCTCTATTGAGGAGACAGAGAGGGCAGGGGCATTGCCGCCCGGCGCCGCCAGATCGGCAATGTAGAGCCCGATCAGCTGGGGAGAGGCGGGCAGGGGATCGGCGCCGCGCATCCGGCACCAGCGGGCGAAGTGGGCCCAGTCCTTGGCATAGGCGGATCGCGTGTTCTCCGACGCCGCCTGACGCGCATAGTCGCGCGCGGTTTCGACCAGGCGGTCGAGCGTGCTCGAGCCAGCGACATGGGAGGGCAGGGCGATCGTGTCGCGCTCCGTATCAGCGCTGTCGTCCCGTTCATGGCGATCGGGACGTTCCGGAGGTTCTGAAGGCGATTTCTGGTGCGTTTCGGTCATGCCTCCGAGCATAGCTTCACTGTGTCCGATAATGCAACATTATTGGACATAGTGGAGTTCTGAAAGTTGCGGCGCTATTTGTGCAATTATCTGGCCAAAAGCGCCGTCATAGTATAGGCTGTCGGCATGGGAAAACCGCGCGCCGAGCCTCTGGAAACCTTGCCGATGCTGCCCGCGCTGCCGGGCTGGATCGTCTCTGCGCCGTCCGAGACGCCGGAGGCTGCGGCCTTCCGGTCCGGGGCCGCGCTGGCGCATCTGGGGCAGGCAGTGGCGATGGGGGATGTGCCTCTGGCGCTGTGGCGCGATCGTCTGGCCCTGGC
>JAAURK010000206.1 GCA_012032275.1 Tabrizicola sp. | reverse complement strand
GGGCGGCGGGCCTCGCGGCGGGCGGCGCGTCCGGCATCTTGCGCTGTGCGGCATAGTCCGACCAGCCGCCGGGATAGACGGTCGCCCTGCCCTCTCCCTCCAGTGCCACTGTCGCGGTTGCCACCCGGTCGATGAAATCGCGGTCATGGCTGACCAGAAGCACCGTACCGTCGTAATCGCCAAGAATATCCTGCAGGAGATCGAGCGTTTCGACGTCAAGGTCGTTCGTCGGCTCGTCAAGGATCAGCAGGTTCGAGGGCCGCGCCATCAGCTTGGCCAGCAGCAGCCGGGCCTTCTCGCCCCCTGACAGGCTTTTGACCGGGGCGCGGACCTGCCGGTCGTCGAAAAGGAAATCCTTGAGATATCCCACCACATGGCGGGGCGTGCCGCGCACCATGACCTGATCTGCCGCGCCAGAGACCCGCATCAGGGGATCGCCGGTCAGGTTTTCCCAAAGGCTCGCCTCGGGCGCAAGCTGCGCGCGGGTCTGGTCGAACACCGCAATTTCAAGGCTGGTGCCAAGGCTCACCTGGCCTTCATCGGGCGGAAGCTGGCCGATGAGCATCTTCAGCAGCGTGGTCTTGCCAACCCCGTTCGGGCCGACGAAGGCCACCCGGTCGCCACGCAGCACCCGCAGATCGAAGTCGCGGATGATGGTCGTTGCGCCAAAGGCCTTGCCGAGGCCCTTCGCATCGATCACCTTCCTGCCCGACACCGGCCCGCTCTCGAAATCAAGCGCCGCCGTCCCCTGCCGCCGGATCTGCGCCGACCGCTCGGACCGGAGGGCGGCAAGGGCGCGGACGCGGCCCTGGTTGCGCTTGCGGCGGGCAGAGATCCCCTCGACCGCCCATTTCGCCTCGGCCTTGATCTTGCGGTCAAGCTTGTGGCGGGCCTCGTCCTCTTCGGCCCAGATCGTCTCGCGCCATTCCTCGAACCCTTCGAAACCGGCCTCCCGGCGGCGGATTTCGCCCCGGTCGATCCAGAGCGTGGCCCGCGTCAGCGCCCGCAGGAACGTGCGGTCGTGGCTGATCAGCACAAAGGCGGTGCGGGTTTCGGAAAGCTCTGCCTCCAGCCATTCGATGCCCTGGATGTCCAGATGGTTCGTCGGCTCGTCCAGCAGCATCAGTTCCGGCGCCTCGGCCAGAAGCTTGGCCAGCGCCGCCCGCCGCCTCTCGCCGCCGCTGGCGGTTGCGACCGGCATCGCCGGATCGAATTTCAGCCCTTCGGCGACCACCGCAAGCCGGTATTCGTGCCCCTCTGGCAGCGCCTCTGCGGCAAAATCGCCCAGCGTGGAAAAGCCGGAAAGATCGGGATCCTGCTCCATATAGCCGACGGTGACCCCGGGAGAGACGACCCGCAGCCCGCGGTCAGGTTCGACAAGCCCGGCCATCACCTTCATCAGCGTCGATTTCCCCGATCCGTTGCGGCCGACAAGCGCGATGCGGTCGCCGGGCTGGACGATGAGGGAAAGCCCGTCGAAAACCGGGTTTCCGCCGAAGGTGAGCGATATGTCGGAAAGCTGGAGAAGGGGTGCGCGTGCCATGGGGGCGAGGTATGCGGGCAGGGCTGCGGCGTCAACGGGGGTTTTGCGGCACCGACTGCGCGGGCGAGGTCTTTGCCGCAGTGGTATTTCGCAGGCAGTTGAAATCAAATACCAAGCATCCGGGCCATCGCCGTCTGGAACCGGCGCGCCTCTGCCCCGGAACGCGTGGTTGCGGGCTTTGCAACGGCGCCGCTTCGCGCAATGATGCCCGAGGCGGGGCCCGCGGCCGGAATGGAGATGACCATGACTGCACCTTTGTCCGGGATCATCGTGGTTGACCTGACCCATGTGCTTGCCGGGCCCTATTGCAGCCAGTCCCTGCAGGATCTGGGCGCGCGGGTGATCAAGGTCGAACGCCCCGGCACCGGCGATGATACCCGCGCCTTTCCGCCCTTCGTGCAGGGCACAAGCGCCTATTTCGCAACGCTGAACGCGGGCAAGCAGTCCATCGCGCTGGATATCAAGGCGGGGGCGGCGGACCGGGAGATCTTTGACCGTCTGCTGGCGCGGGCCGATGTGCTGCTGGAAAACTACCGCCCCGGCGTGATGGAGCGGCTGGGCTATGGCTGGGCCACACTGCATGCCCGGCATCCCCGCCTGATCTACGGCGCGGTCTCCGGCTTTGGCCAGACCGGGCCTGAGGCGGGAAAACCGGCTTATGACATGGTGGTGCAGGCGCGCGGCGGGGTGATGTCGATCACCGGAGAGGCGGACGGGCCGCCCGTGCGGGTGGGCGCGTCGATCGGCGATATCGTGGCGGGAATGTTCCTCGCGCAGGGCGTCATCGCGCGCTTTATCAGCGCGAGAAGACAGGTGCCGGTGCGATGATCGACGTGGCGATGCTGGATGCGCAACTGGCCATCCAGGAACATTCGGTGGCGATCACCACGGCGACGGGCACTCCGCCCGGCCGCACCGGTGCCCGCCATCCCACGATCACCCCTTCGCGACATATCGCGCGGCGGACGGGTTTGTGGTGATCGCGGCAGGCAATGACGCGATGTTCCGCAAGCTTTGTGACGTGCTGGGCCTGGGCCTTGAGAACGACCCGCGCTTTGCCAGCTATGCCGCGCGGTGCGAGCATCACGCGGTCCTGAAACGGCTGATCGAGACGGTCACGCTGTCAGAGCCGGTGGATCACTGGCTGCGGGTGCTGGAGCGGGCGGGCCTGCCGACCGGGCGGGTGCAGGACATGGCCGAGGTGCTGCGCGACCCGCAGATCCTGGCGCGCAACATGGTGCTGCCGGTGACACCCCGCCCCGGCGGGCCGACCTTCACCTCGACCGGGTGCCCGATCAAGATGTCGACCCTGCCGGAAGTGGCGTGCCTTCCCCCGGTGCCGGATCTCGACGGCGACAGGGCGGCCATCCTCGCCTGGCTTGCGCAGGGCACCTGACGGTCAGGAGGCAGACACCGACCGCCCCGGCAATGCTGTCGGGATCAGGAACAGGGCGAGGAACACGAGATTGCCCACCAGGTTCAGCGGCGCGCCCGCAAGCAGCGATGCGATCCCGTCAACCGCAAACCACGCCATGACCGACTGGCGGATCAGCATGCGGATCCCGTCCGGGTTCCGCACGATCGCATCACCCGCAAGCTGCCAGATCAGCCAGCCCCAGCCCACCAGAACCCCGCCTGCGATGGCATAGAGAAGCCGCGCCTCCGCGCTCCCCCCGGTTTCGGCACCATCCATCGGCCAGACCAAAAGATCGGTCAGCATCACCGTAAAGCCCGCCGTTGGCGGATAGGCCGCCAGTGCCGTGGTCAACCCGAAGGCCATGGTGATCCCTGCGGCAAGCCTGAGGCCCTTCTGTTCCGATGTCATCGCACTTTCCTTTCGGTTGGATGCGGGGAAGAGAGGCCGTTCAGCGGCGCAAAACAATTCCCTTGCAGGTAAGTGCCTTGCGCCTTTTGCTGTGGCAGGCTTTGACAAACGGAGGTCGGCATGCGTGATTTTCCGCAGGCGCTGAAGGATTGGCGGCGGGTGCGGCGGCTGAGCCAGTTGCAACTGGCCTCCGAAGCGGCGGTATCGCCGCGCCACATCGCGTTTCTGGAAACCGGTCGCGCGCGGCCCTCGCGCGGGATGGTGCTGCGGCTGGCCGAAGTGCTGGGCCTGCCGCGGGGCGAACAGAACACGATCCTCAGGGCGGCAGGCTTCGCGCCGCAGTTTCCTGCGCTGGCACTGGAGGCCGCCGAGATGGCAGAGGTGCGCCAGGCGATGGACTGGACGATCAGCCGCCACGCGCCCTACCCCGCGCTGATCATGGACCGGCTCTGGCGGATCGTCGCGCTGAACCAGCCCGCGACCCGGCTTTTCGCGGCGGCGGGTTTTGTCGAAGGCGCGAGCCTGCTGGAGGCGTTGTCCGATCCTGCCCGCTGCGAGGCGCTGATCGAGAACTGGGTGGAAGTCGGTCATCACACCCTGCTCCGGCTGCGGAGCGAAAGCGCGCGGGCCGGTGGCATCGCGGCGATTGACCGCGCAGCCGCGGTGCTGGCGAGCGACACGCGGATCGCGGAGTTCCGCCCCGGCCCCGGCCGGACAGCGGTGGTGCCGACGGTCTATCGGGCGGGGGCGGTGCGGCTGCCGCTGTTCTCGACCTATGCGCAGTTCGGATCGGCCGAAGAGATCGGCCTGGCCGAGATGAAGATCGAACTGATGTTTCCCGCGGACAAGGCCACGCGCCTTTTCCTTGAACGGCTGGCCGCGGATTGAGCCGGGGACGCAGCACTTGCCTTTGGCCGCATGGCTGATAGGCATGCAGCATGTCGTTCCGCCGCCTTGACCCCGCCCATATCCTCGCCACTGCCCGCAGGCTGGAACAGCGTGCGGCGCGGCGGTTTGCGGGCCGCGGGCTGCACAAGGTATCGACCGAGATCGTCGCCCTGACCGAGACGACGATCGCCGAGACGGCCGCCCTGATCCCGCCGATCTGGTGGCTCCGGTTGCTCATCGCCGCCGTCGTTCTGGCGGGTGCGGCACTCTTTCTGTCCGTGGGCAGCGTGATCCCGCTGAACCAGATCGGGCGCGACAGTATCCGGTCTGTCGAAGGGGTCGAGGCGGCGATCAACACGCTGGTTCTGGCGGGCCTCGGGCTGACAGCGCTCGTGCGCCTTGAAGCGCGGGTCAAGCGGCAGCGCGTGGCGCTGGGGCTGCATGGTCTTCGCTCGATCATCCATGTGATCGACATGCACCAGTTGACCAAGGATCCCGTGACCCTGACCGTGGATTACGCCCCGACCGCAGTGTCGCCCGAACGCGGCCTGAGCGCTGCGGAACTCGCGCGTTATCTTGACTACTGCTCGGAGCTTCTGGCGATCACGGGCAAGCTTGCCGCACTTTACGCCCAGGCCGTGCCCGATGATCGCGTGGCCCAAGCGGTAAATGATATCGAGATGCTGGGCAGCAACCTGTCGCGCAAGATCTGGCAGAAGATCATGATGATCGAGACGTTGTCGTCCCCGCCTGCCCCTTCCCGCAGCCCCCGCCGCAAGAAGACCGGGACGCCGGATTGACCGCAGAACCTGCCGCAATCGGGCATTGCTGTCGCCACCGGGCAGTCTACAACCGCGATACCGGACCGGAATGCCGAGCAGGGGCCAAGAGATGACCGCAGATGCGCTTGTGATTTTCACGCCCTCGGGCAAGCGGGGGCGCTTTCCACTTGGAACGCCGGTGCTGACGGCGGCGCGGTCGCTGGGGGTGGACCTCGATTCCGTCTGCGGTGGGCGGGGCATCTGTTCGAAATGCCAGATCACGCCGGGATATGGCGCGTTCCCCAAGCATGGTGTCACCGTGGCGAAGGACGCGCTGTCGGAGTGGAACGCGGTCGAAGACCGGTATCACCGGGTACGGGGCCTCGCGGAGGGGCGCAGGCTTGGCTGCCAGGCACAGGTGATGGGCGATGTAGTGATCGACGTGCCCCCGAAAGCCAGGTCCACAAGCAGGTGATCCGCAAATCCGCGACCGAGCGGCATATCGAGATGGATCCGGCCACCCGCGCGCTTTACATCGAGGTCGCAGAGCCTGACATGCACGAGCCCACGGGCGATTTCGAGCGGCTGGCGCGGGCCCTGCGCGAACAGTGGCAGATCGGGGAGGTCACATGCGACCTGGCGCTGATGCGGCGGCTGCAACCGGTGCTGCGCAAGGGTGACTGGAAGGTGACGGTGGTTCTGAACCGGGGCAATCACGACGCCACGCCCCGCATTCTGGATATCTTCCCCGGCTTTCACGAAACGCCGCTCTACGGGCTCGCGATCGACCTTGGCTCCACCACGATTGCGGCGCATCTGTGCGATCTGGCCGACGGCAGGGTGCTCGCCTCCTCGGGCCTCATGAACCCGCAGATCCGCTTTGGCGAGGATCTGATGAGCCGGGTCAGCTACGCGATGATGAATCCGGGCGGCGATGTCGAGATGACCTCTGCCGTGCGGCTGGCAATCAACGGGCTGGCGCAGGGGATCGCGACCGAGGCCGGTGTCGATCCGGCCGCGATCTACGAGCTGGTCTTCGTCTGCAACCCGGTGATGCACCATCTGCTGCTGGGGATCGACCCGGTGGAACTTGGCCAGGCGCCCTTCGCGCTCGCGACCTCGGGCAGCCTGAGCCTTGAGGCGCGGCAACTGGAGCTGACAGGGGTGAACCCGGCGGCGCGCGTCTATGTGCTGCCCTGCATCGCAGGGCATGTCGGCGCGGATGCCGCCGCCGTGGCCCTTTCGGAACAGCCCGACCAGTCCGATGACATGGTGCTGATCGTCGATGTGGGGACGAATGCCGAACTCCTGCTTGGCAACCGAAAGCGGGTGCTGGCCTGTTCCTCGCCCACCGGCCCCGCCTTCGAGGGTGCGCAGATCTCCAGCGGTCAGCGGGCCGCCCCCGGTGCCATCGAAAGGGTGGAGATCGATCCGGTGACGAAAGAGCCGCGTTTCCGGGTCATCGGTTCCGATCTCTGGTCGGATGACCCGGGCTTTGACGAGGCGACGGCGACCTCCGGCATCACCGGCATCTGCGGATCGGGCATCATCGAGGCGGTGGCCGAGATGCGGATGGCGGGGCTGGTCGATCCCGGCGGGCTGATCGGCAGCCCGGATCAGACCGGCACGCCCCGCGCTGTGCCCGAAGGGCGGACCCACAGCTATCTGCTGTATGACGGCACTGCCGGAGGCGGGCCGCGGATATTGGTGACCCAGGGCGATATTCGCGCCATTCAGCTTGCCAAATCAGCGCTTTACGCGGGCGCGCGGTTGCTCATGGACGAGATGGGCGTGGACCGGGTGGATCGCGTCACGCTGGCCGGAGCCTTCGGCGCACATATCAGCCCGAAACATGCAATGGTGCTGGGCATGATCCCGGACGCACCGCTTGACAGGGTGACTAGCGCCGGAAACTCGGCAGGCACCGGCGCGCGGATCGCGCTTTGCAATGTCGCCGCGCGGAGCGCGATCGAAGCCACCGTCCACCGCATCCACAAGGTGGAAACCGCGATCGAGCCGCGGTTTCAGGAGCATTTCGTCAATGCCAATGCGATCCCCCATGCGGTTGATCCCTTCCCCGAACTCGGCCGCATCGTCACCCTGCCCGAGGTCAGTTTCAACACCTCCGGGTCGGGCGGCGAGGGCGGGCGCGCCGACGCCGGGGCTAGGGCGCGTTGCAAGACTGTCATATTTTGCAACAACCTGCGCTAAGTCATTGCAGCAGACTTGAATTTTCCGAACCTTCGCTTACGCTGAAACAATGGGCGAAGACACTGTCGCATTGTTGATCAATCAATGCGCCGCACAAGATCGTGCGGCATTCCGCTCACTTTACCGGGAGACCTCTGCGAAACTGATGGGCGTTCTTTTCCGTATGTTGGGGGAACGTACGGAAGCGGAGGATGCGTTGCAGGAGGTCTACACGAGGGTCTGGTTGCGGGCGGGGCGGTTTGACGCCGCGAAAGGCCGGGGCATGACCTGGCTGATCGCCATTGCGCGCAACCACGCCATCGACCGGCTGCGCCTGCGGCCTGCCGCAACGTCGGCTGAAGGGATG
>JAAURK010000010.1 GCA_012032275.1 Tabrizicola sp. | reverse complement strand
TTGTGAACTTTTCAGAGTCAGGCCTTTGACGGCATATTCCACCACAGCATAAGTCACTGTTACCTGGCCACTCGAGTTGACGATGATGCCTCCCCGACGATACCCTGTCTGCCAACCGCCAGGGGCGCGGCCGGCTCGTCGACGTCAAGATCTGATTCGATCCACTCGCTAGACCGAACGCGACGCAGCCCGATTTCCGGGCTTGTCTGCGCTTGCCGATAAACTCACAGTAGGGGCATGGCGCAATCGGCTAGAGGCGGTCCGCCCGGAGGCGGTCCGCGCGTTCGCGAAATTCCCGAAGGTGACAACCGCCTGCGGCTCGTCTGCCCGGATTGCGGCTTCATCAATTACGAGAATCCGAAGATCGTCGTCGGCGCCGTTGTCACCTGGCAGGACAAGTTCCTGCTGTGCCGCCGCGCGATCAATCCGCGCAAGGGGCATTGGACCATTCCCGCCGGGTTCCTAGAGCTCCATGAATCGGTGATGGACGGCGCCCGGCGCGAGGCGGTCGAGGAGGCGCGCGTCACGCTCGGCGCCCTGTGCAAGGTGGCGGAATACTATCCCTCGCCGGGCGCGCTTTCGGAATATCTCTACTCCTATGTCGCGCTTTGCGATCTGCCCGATGGCAGCGCGGGCGTGTTCGGAGTGGCCGATGAGGCAGAGGATATCAAAGGCCATCTGGTGCCCTTTGACGCGCTGATGGCGCTGGTCGCAAGCGGCGAGATCGCGAACGCCCCGCTGATCCTGTCGGCGCTCTGGCTGCAGCGGGAACGTGCCACGCTGCGGGCTAGAGGTTCAGACTGACCCAGGCCGCATTGCGGGCCGAGGAGCGGACGCAGGCGTCGACGAAGGCCACACCCTCCAGCCCTTCTCGCAGCCCCGGAAAGGTGACGCCATCAGGCATTGGCGCACTGGCCTTGCGGGCGATGATGGCGCGGGCGACTTCGGCATAGATGGTTGCGAAACCCTCCAGATAGCCCTCCGGATGCCCGGGGGGTACGCGGGTGACCCGTGCGGCCTCGGCACCGGCGCCGGCACCACCGCGGGTGATCAGCCGCTTCGGCTGCCCCAGGGGCGCGAGCCAGAGGTAGTTCGGATCCTCCTGCGCCCATTCGATCCCGGCCCTCGTGCCATAGACCCGCAACCGCAGCGCATTCTCGTTCCCCGGTGCCACCTGGCTGCACCAGAGCATTCCCCGCGCCCCTCCCTCGTAGCGCAGCATGACATGCCCATTGTCATCGACCCGGCGGCCCGGCACGAACCGCTGCAGATCGGCGGCGAGGCTTTCCAGCCTCAGGCCCGTCACGAAGCCCGCAAGATTGAAGGCATGCGTGCCGATGTCGCCTGTCGATCCGCCCGCCCCCGAACGGGCCGGATCGGTGCGCCAGTCGGCCTGTTTCTGACCCGAAGCCTCCAGCGGTTCGGTCAGCCAGTCCTGCGCATATTCCACCTGCACCAGCCGGATCTCGCCAAGCTCCCCCGCCGCGATCAGGG
This sequence comes from Tabrizicola sp., assembly GCA_012032275.1. GTDB lineage: Bacteria > Pseudomonadota > Alphaproteobacteria > Rhodobacterales > Rhodobacteraceae > JAAURK01. The sequence continues at coordinate 28,832 of JAAURK010000010.1, read as the reverse complement.
CCTTGGCCTGCCGGATCATCGGGTAGCCGGTGTAATTATGCGTCAGCGCGAAGATCACGCCCGAAGCTTCGGCCGCCCGTGCCAGCTTCTTCGCCTCGGCAAGCGTCGCGGTCAGCGGCTTGTCGCAGATGACATGGATGCCCCGACGCAGGAACTGCATCGCGACGGGCGCGTGCATGTGGTTCGGCGTGACGATGGCCACGGCGGCGATCCCGTCCTTCCGGCGCGCCTCTTTCAAGGCCATCTCGGCGAAACTCGTGTAGGCGCGGGCAACGCCAAGATCGGCGGCAGAGGCCAGAGCCTTCTCCGGGTTGGACGAAAAACATCCCGCAACCAGTTCGTACTGATCATCAATTCGCGCCGCAATGCGGTGGACGGCACCGATGAAGGCGTCACGTCCGCCGCCGACCATGCCAAGGCGAAGGCGGGGCTCACGGGCTGCAGGGGCGGCATCGTTGGGCATGTCTTCCCTTTTCCTCTTTTTCATCTTTGCACAAATATCCCGGGGGTCCGGGGGCTGGCCCCCGGTTCGGCCGGTTCAGCCAAGCCCCAGCATCCGGCGGTTGGCGGCGCGGTCGGTGCCTGCGCCCGCGAAATCGTCGAAGGCCTTTTCAGTGACCCGGATGATATGGGCGTCGACGAAGGCCGCGCCTTCGCGGGCGCCGTCTTCGGGATGTTTCAGGCAGCATTCCCATTCGACCACGGCCCAGCCGTCAAAGCCGTACTGGGTCAGCCTGGAGAAGATGCCCCCGAAATCCACCTGCCCGTCGCCGAGCGAGCGGAACCGGCCCGCGCGGTTGACCCAGGATTGAAAACCGCCATAGACGCCCTGGCGCCCCGTGGGGTTCAGTTCCGCATCCTTGACGTGGAACATCCTTATCCGGTCGTGGTAGATGTCGATATGGTCAAGATAATCAAGGTGTTGCAGAACGTAGTGCGAAGGGTCGTACAGCATGTTCGCGCGTTTGTGGCCTTTCACGCGGTCAAGGAACATCTCGAACGTCACCCCGTCATGCAGGTCTTCGCCGGGGTGGATCTCATAGCAGATATCGACGCCGCAGTCTTCCGCATGGTCGAGGATCGGGGTCCAGCGGCGGGCAAGTTCGTCAAAGGCTTCCTCCACGAGGCCTGCGGGGCGCTGCGGCCAAGGGTAGAGATAGGGCCAGGCCAGCGCGCCCGAGAAGGTGGCATGGGCGGTGATACCGAGGTTCGCCGAGGCTGTCAGCGCTTTCTTGACCTGATCCACGGCCCAATCCGCGCGGGCCTTCGGGTTGCCTCTGACCGAGGCCGCCGCAAAGCCGTCGAAGGCCGCGTCATAGGCGGGATGGACGGCGACAAGCTGACCTTGCAAGTGGGTCGAAAGCTCGGTCACCTCAAGGCCCGCATCCTTCGCAATTCCCTTGAACTCATCGCAATAACCTTTTGATGAAGCGGCTTTTTCAAGATCAAAGAGACGTCCGTCCCAGCTTGGTACCTGGACGCCCGCATAGCCGCAATCCGCGGCCCAGGCGGTGATTTCCGCCCACGAGTTGAACGGGGCTTCATCCCCCGCGAATTGCGCCAGAAACAGCGCCGGTCCCTTGATCGTCTTCACCTCTATCTCCTCTGCGGATCGTGGCCCCATACGACGCCAACCGGTTGCTCCAGACCCTGTCTTTGCTCCGGCGGGCGCTTTTCGATCTCGGCGACAAGGGCATGGGCAAGAAACTCGCCGGCGCGGCCGACGTCTTCGTTGATGATGATGGTTTGCTGGCGAAACCGGCGCAACAGCGGGATCGCCTCCTTGGCCACGATGTCGAAATCGCGGCTGATCGTCGATCCCGTCCGCTCGGCACCGGCGATGCTGGACATGGCGGCAGTGGTGGAGCCGACAAGCAGGCCATCGGGCGGATTGGCGGATGCAAACCGCGCGGCGATGGCCTCCTCGATCAGTTCACCGCCGCTGTCGGAAGTCACCTTGTCGGCGATCTCGAAGGTCAGGCCAAGCAGTGCGGCCTCATCCGCGAACCCGGTTGCCATGTGGCGGGCATACATGTGCGAGCGCGGCGGGGCGACCAGCAAAAGCCGTTTGCGGGCCCGTGCGGCAAGGGCGCGGACGCCGATCCGGCCAAAGGCTTCGTTGTCGAAATCGAAATAGATGTGATCGATCCCCATATCGGTCCGCCCGTGAGCGGCGAAGGGAAAGCCGCGCTCTGCCATATAGCGGATGCGCGGATCGTCGGGCTTGGTCTGGTTGAGGATGATCCCATCCGCGCTTTCGGTCTCGACGATGTAGCGGATCGGATCCATCGGATCCTGATCCGGAAAAAGGGTGTTACCACAAGATGATAAGCGGTACCGCGCAGGGCATCGGCGATGGAATAGATCAGCCGGGAGGTATGGTTCATCACATCGGTCTCGGTCGACAGGACCAGTGCGATGACATTGGTCTTGCCCGTCCGCAGACGCACGCCCGCACGGTTCGGCCGATACCCCAGCGCCGCCGCGGTTTCACGAACCCGGCGCTTGGTCTGCTCGCCGATATCGGGCGCATCCTTCAGCGCGCGGCTGACCGTGGCCACGGCAAGGCCGGTTGCCGCCGCGATGGTCTTCAGCGTCGGCCGCTCTGTCTCCGAATCGGGTCTCGCGGTTCGGGCGGGATCGCTGGTCAGGGTCATGGTGCGACGACCCTTGTTGCCGTCATGGTGCGAAGGGGCAGGTGCCCCCGCGCCAGTGATTCGTCAGCCCCGGCAGATGGTGCATGCGCAGAAACTGCCGCAATGCCCGCCCGCAATTCTGGTGACGGCAGCGGTATTTCCCGGGTGATGCGGCGATGCGGCATATGTCTTTCGGTGCTTCGGTCAGGGGGGCAGGCGAACCTGTCCAGTGCCATTCAATCCCCGCCGGGACATGGATCACAAGCGAAAAGATTGCTTGCCGCAGAAAACTATAACGTTATAGAAATTGCCTATAACGTTTTAGAAACCGGGAGGAACGGATGAAACGTACCAAACTAGCGGCGGTGCTTTGCGCTTCTGTCGCCCTGCCTTGGGCGGCCGGTGCGGTAGAGCTTGAAGTGACCCATTGGTGGACAAGCGGCGGCGAGGCGGCGGCTGTGGCCGAGTTCGCCAAGGCGTTCGATGCCACCGGCAACACCTGGGTGGACGGCGCCATCGCCGGCGGTGGCGACACGGCCCGCCCGGTGATGATCAGCCGGATCACCGGCGGTGACCCGATGGGGGCGACGCAGTTCAACCATGGCCAGCAGGCGCTGGAACTGGTCGAGGCCGGGCTGATGCTGGACCTGACCGATGTTGCCGAGGCCGAAGGCTGGAAGGATATCATCTATCCGCCGTCGCTTCTGGACAGCTGCACCGTCGATGGCCGGATCTACTGCGTGCCGGTGAACATCCACTCTCCCGAATGGCTCTGGCTGTCGAACAAGGCCTATGCCGACGCAGGCATTCCCGTTCCGACCAACTGGGACGAATTCGTGGCCTCTGCGCCCGCACTCGAGGCGGCGGGCAAGCTGCCGCTGGCACTGGGCAACCAGCCCTGGCAATCGAACCTGGCCTTCGGCGCGATCACGGTTGCGATCGGCGGGCTTGATCTTTGGAAGAAGGTCAACGTCGAGAAGGACATGGAGGCTGCTGCCGGGCCGGAGATGCTGAAGGTCTTCGAGGCTGCGGCCGCAGCGCGCAAGCTGGCCGAGAAGTCGACGGTTCAGGACTGGAACCAGGCCACGAACATGGTGATCACCGGCGAAGCAGGCGGGCAGATCATGGGCGACTGGGCGCAGGGCGAATTTGCCGTGGCCGAAAAGGTCGCGGGCACCGATTACACCTGCCTGCCCGGCCTTGGCGTGAACAAGTACATCTCGACCGGCGGTGATGCGTTCTACTTCCCCAAGCTCGACGACCCCGAAAAGGAAGCCGCGCAGAAGCAGCTGGCCTCGGTCATGCTGTCCAAGGAGGCGCAGGTCGCGTTCAACCTGAAGAAAGGCTCGCTGCCGGTTCGGGGCGATGTCGATCTGGCGGCGGCCAACGATTGCATGAAGAAGGGGCTTGAGATCCTTGCCAGCGGAAACATCGTTCCGTCGGGGGACCAGGTCTGGACGCCGGACACCCAGGCGCAGGTCGAAGACCTGATGATCGAGTTCTGGAAATCTCAGGACATGGCACCTGCGGATGCGCAAGCCCGCTGGGTCGAGATCCTGAAGTCGGACAGCTGACGTCAAGAGCGGCAAGTGGCGCTGCCCCCTGCGCAGGGGGGCAGCCCGTCTGAGGTCATGAGGGAGGGCAGGCGTGATGGCAAGGACCGGCCAGCCGAACCGGCTGTTTCGCAACTGGAATGCCAAGATCGCGGCCATCCCGATGGTGCTGACCGCGCTTGTGGTGTTCATGGGGGGGACGGTCTGGACGGTGGTCTATTCCTTCACCAGTTCCAGGCTTCTTCCCAAGGCATCCTTCGTCGGGCTCGAACAGTACGAGCGGCTCTGGACGTCGAGCCGCTGGCTGATCTCCATCCAGAACATCCTGCTTTATGGCGTGCTGTCGCTTGTCTTCACCATTGTCATCGGGTTTCTGCTGGCAGTTCTGCTGGACCAGAAGATCCGGTTCGAAGACACGTTCCGCACCATCATGCTTTATCCCTTCGCGCTGTCCTTCATCGTGACGGGGCTTGTGTGGCAGTGGATCCTCAACCCCGAATTCGCCTCCAGTCGATCATCCGTGGCCTTGGCTGGGAAAGCTTTGCCTTCAATCCGCTGAATAACCCGGACATCGTGATCTACGGCCTGCTGATCGCGGGGCTTTGGCAGGGCACCGGGTTTGTCATGTGCCTGATGCTTGCGGGCCTTCGCGGCATCGATGACGACATCTGGAAAGCTGCCCGCGTCGACGGCATCCCGAAATGGAAGACCTATCTCTTCATCATCATCCCGATGATGCGGCCGGTATTCATCACCACATTGGTGATCGTTGCCGCCGGAATCGTGAAGCTTTACGATCTCGTGGTGGCGCAGACGAGCGGCGGCCCCGGCAATTCAAGCCAGGTTCCGGCGATGTATGTCTATCAATACATGTTCAAGGCGCAGAATCTGGGGCAGGGCTTTGCGGCCTCGACCATGATGCTGCTCAGCGTGCTGATCGTGCTGATCCCCTGGGCCTATCTGGAATTCGGAGGCAGGAAGCATGGCTGACGCCCTCGCCTCCGGCCCCTGCGGCGCACGGCCGCGCAGATCCTTCTCGCCGGGCAACATCATGCTCTACGGCACGTTGATCGTGTTCTGCGTCTATTACCTGCTGCCGCTTTGGGTGATGGTGATGACCTCGCTGAAGGGGATGCCGGAAATCCGGGTCGGCAATATCTTCGCCCCGCCGGTCGAGATCACGTTCGAGCCCTGGGTCAAGGCCTGGGCCACCGCCTGCACCGGGCTCAACTGCGACGGGCTGAGCCGGGGGTTCTGGAATTCGGTTCGGATCCTGATCCCGTCGGTGATCCTGTCGATCGCGGTCGCCTCGGTGAACGGCTATGCGCTGACCTTCTGGCGCTTCAGGGGATCGGACATCTTCTTCACGATCCTGATCTTCGGCGCCTTCATTCCCTATCAGGTGATGCTTTATCCCATCGTCATCCTCCTGCGAGAGATGGGGCTTTACGGCTCGCTCTGGGGGCTTGTGATCGTGCATACGATCTTCGGGATGCCGATCCTGACGCTTCTCTTCCGCAACTATTTCTCGACCATCCCGGAAGAGCTGTTCAAGGCGCGCGGGTCGATGGTGCCGGGTTCTGGCGCATCTATCTGCGCGTTCTGATGCCGATGAGCCTGCCGATCTTCGTGGTGGCGATCATCCTGCAAGTGACAGGCATCTGGAATGATTTCCTCTTCGGCGTGGTCTATACCAAGCCGGACATCTACCCGATGACGGTGCAGCTGAACAACATCGTCAACTCCGTCCAGGGGGTGAAGGAATACAACGTCAACATGGCGGCAACGCTGCTGACGGGGCTGGTTCCGCTCACCATCTACTTCCTTTCCGGGAAGCTGTTCGTTCGCGGCATCGCCGCCGGTGCCGTGAAGGGTTAAGGCATGACACATTCGATTTCGGTGAAGGATCTGACGCTGAATTTCGGCGCGGTGTCGGTTCTGAAACAGATGAACCTCGATGTGGCGGAGGGCGAGTTCATCGTTCTGCTCGGGCCGTCGGGGTGTGGCAAATCCACGCTGCTCAACTGCATTGCGGGGCTGCTTGACATCACCGATGGCCAGGTCTGGATCAAGGGGGCGAACGTCACCTGGGCCGAACCCGCCGACCGGGGCATCGGCATGGTGTTCCAGTCCTACGCGCTCTATCCGCAGATGACGGTGCGGGGCAATCTGTCGTTCGGGTTGCAGAATGCGCGCATGCCCAAGGCCGAGATCGACACGCGGGTTGCGCGGGTCGCCGAGATCCTGCAGATCGGGCCGCTGCTGGAGCGCAAGCCCGGCGCGCTGTCGGGCGGCCAGCGACAGCGGGTCGCGATCGGGCGGGCGCTGGTGCGGGACGTGGATGTGTTCCTCTTTGACGAGCCGCTGTCGAACCTTGACGCGAAGTTGCGGAGCGAGTTGCGGGTCGAGATCAAGCGGCTGCATACCAAGCTCAACAACACCATGGTCTATGTGACCCATGACCAGATCGAGGCCCTGACACTGGCCGACCGGATCGCCGTGATGAAGGGCGGCGTGATCCAGCAACTGGCCGATCCGCAGACGATCTACAACCAACCGGCAAATCTGTTCGTCGCGGGCTTCATCGGCTCGCCGGCCATGAACTTTCTGCCCGGCATGACGATCGACGGCGGGCGGGCCTTTCAGTTCGGTGCCTCGCGGATCGATCTTGCGGGCTATGTCGGTGGCGCGATCCTGGAGCGGGATCAGGCGATCCTTGGCGTCCGGCCGGAGCATATCGAGGTCTTGACAGAGCCGGTGCCGGGCCGGTCCATCCCCGCGGTGGTCGAGATCGACGAACATCTCGGCGCGGACAGCCTGCTCTGGGTCGAGGCGGAAGGCCAGCCGATGAGCGTGCGCATTGCCGTCGAGGGGCGGCTGGCGGCGGGAACTCCGGTCCATCTGGGGCTCGATATCGCCAAGGCCTCGCTCTTCGATACGAAGACGGAACAAAGGATCTGAGGGATGCTCGATCTCGCGGGTATCTGGACGCTGTCTGACGAGAGCGGCGCCTATCGGCTGCCCTGCGCTCTTCCCGGCGACGGGATCAGTGCGCTCCAGGCTGCCGGTCTGATCCCCGAGCCTTACCGGGGCCGCAATGAATATGGCCTGCGCTGGATCGCCGCGCGCGACTGGACAGCGCAGAGGACGTTCCAGCATGACGGCGGCGATGCCGATCTTGTGGTCGAAGGGCTGGATACCGTGGCAGAGGTGCGGCTGAACGGCGCCCTGGTGCTTGAGGCGGCGAATGCGTTTCGCCGGTGGCGCGTGCCGGTCGCGGGCCATGTGCGGGCAGGGCGGAACGAGATCGAGATCGCCTTCCGCTCCAGCCTTCGCGAAGGGGCTGCGCGGCAGAAGGCCCAGCCATTCTTCGTGCCCTGGCATGACGGCAACTCCCCGCTGGCGAATGGCAACATGCTGCGCAAGCCGCAATGCGACTTCGGTTGGGACTGGAACATCGCGCTGGCACCCTTTGGCGTCTGGGGGGCGATCAGGCTGGAGCCTGCCGGGCCACGTATCGATGACGTGGTCGTGGTGCAGACCCATTCGGAAGACCGGGTCGAGGTGACGCTGACGGTTCATGCGACGGGTGAGGAAATTACCGCAAACCTCTGCGATGTAACAGCAAAAGCGAGAGTGGAGAATGGCGTCGCTCGGCTGTCGCTGACAATTCGGGAACCGCTGCTCTGGTGGCCCGCAGGGCTTGGGCCGCAGGTGCTGCACGATCTGACGCTGACCTCGGGGGCGATTTCAAAGACGCTGCGGATCGGGCTTCGCGCGCTTGATCTGATCAGCGAACCCGATCCCGCGGGCCGGTCCTTCGGCTTTCGCGTAAACGGGCAGATGTGTTTTGCGCGCGGGGCGAACTGGATCCCCGCCGATGCGCTGCATGGCCGGATCACGCCCGAAGCGGTGCGCGATCTGCTGCAATCGGCCGTCCTTGCCAATATGAACATGATCCGGGTCTGGGGGGGCGGGCGGTATGAGCCCGACTGGTTTTACGAGATCTGTGACGAGCTGGGCCTGATGGTCTGGCAGGATTTCATGTTCGCCTGCAACCTCTACCCCTCCACGCCCGATTTCCTGGCCGAAGTCGCCGCAGAGGTGCGCGATGTGGTCGGGCGGATCAATCACCACGCCTGTCTTGCGCTCTGGTGCGGCGACAACGAACTGATCGGCGCGCTGACGTGGTTCGAGGCCAGCCGCAAGGATCGCGACCGCTATCTGGTCAGCTATGACCGGCTGAACCGCACCGTCGAGACGGCTTTGCAGGCGGTACTGCCAGGGGCGAACTGGTGGCCGTCGTCGCCAAGCCCCGGCCCGCTGGCCTTCGGCGATGCCTGGCATGATGACAGCGCGGGCGACATGCATTTCTGGAGTGTCTGGCACGAAGGGCGCGACTTTGACCATTACCGCGACGTAAAGCCTCGTTTCTGTTCGGAATTCGGCTTCCAGTCCTATCCATCGATGAATGTCATCCGTGGTTTTGCCGAGCCTGAGGATCTCAACATCGCCAGCCCGGTGATGGAGAGCCACCAGAAGAATGCGGGCGGCAATGCGCGGATTGCCGAGACGATGTTCCGCCTTTTCCGCTTTCCGGTGGATTTCCAGAGCTTTGTCTATCTGAGCCAGATCCAGCAGGGGCTTGCGATCAAGACGGCGGTCACCCAGTGGCGCAGCCTGAAGCCGCATTGCATGGGAACACTCTTTTGGCAGCTGAACGACACCTGGCCGGTGTGCAGCTGGTCAAGTCTCGATCACGGCGGCGGCTGGAAGCTTCTTCATCATATGGCCAAGGCCTTTTTCGCGCCGGTGGTGGTGACGGCGATCCCCCGGCAGGGCGAGATCGCGCTTCTGGCGGTGAACGATACCGGCGCGCAGGTCGCGCTGCAGATCGCGGCGACGGCGGTTTCCATGGCGGGCGTCATGCGGCCGCTGGGGCGCTGGCAAAGCGATGTCGGCAATGATCGCGCGGTCGAGATCGCGGTACTGGCGGCGGATGCGCTGGCGGCGGACGAGGTTCTGGCCTTCACCTGGCAGCAGCCGGACGCCCCGCCGCAGGGCGATGTCTTCGCCCCGCGCCCCTGGAAGACCTACGATCTGCCGGATCCCGCGCTGTCCCACCGCATCGACAGGACGGGCAGCGGTTGGTCGATCACCGCAACGACCGAAGCGCCCGCGTTTTTCCTCGCTGTCGAGGCCGATCAGCCTGGCCGGTTCTCGCGGAACGCGGTCGCGCTCTTCCCGGGCTACCCGGCCCGGATCGACTTCACCCCTGCCGCAGACGGGCCCGCGCCCGGCTTTGCCCTGCGCCACCTTCATGCCGCCACCTACGGCGCCTTTTGAACGGAAAGGATCTGCCATGCCCGGTTATCAGCTTTACTCCTCACGGAAATTTCCGCCCCTGACCGATACGCTGCGGATGCTGGCCGAGGCCGGATACGGCACGGTCGAAGGGTTCGAGGGGCAATATGCCACGGACGACCAGCTGGAGGAGTTCTCGTCAGCCCTGCAGGCTTCGGGGCTGAAGATGCCGACCGGGCATTTCAGCCTCAAGCTGCTGGAGGAGGCTCCGGCAAAAGTGCTGGCCATCGCGCGCAGGCTGGGGGTGGAGCGGGTCTATTGCCCCTATCTTCTGCCAGAGCACCGGCCAGCCGATGCGGCCGGGTGGCGCGCATTCGGCGCGCGGCTGGAACAGGCGGGCAGGCCGATCCGGGCGGCGGGCCTCGGCTTCGGCTGGCACAACCACGATTTCGAGTTCAAGCCCCTGCCGGACGGCAGCATCCCGCAGGCCGAACTGTTTGCCGGCGGACCCTCGCTGGAATGGGAGATCGATGTCGCCTGGATCGTCCGGGGCGGGGCGGATCCGATCCAGTGGATCCGCCGCTACGCGAACCGCATCACCGCCGCCCATGTGAAGGACATCGCACCGGCAGGCGAGAATGGCGAAGAGGATGGCTGGGCCGATGTGGGCCATGGCACCGTGGACTGGCCAAGTGTTCTTGCCGCGCTGCGCACCACGGGGTGCAGGCATTTCGTCATGGAACACGACAATCCGTCCGATCATGCCCGCTTTGCGCGGCGGTCGATCGCGGCCTTGCGGATGATCTGAGGGCAGCATGGAACATCTTGGCATCGGCATCATCGGATGCGGCAATATCTCGACCACCTACCTGCGGCTCGCCCCCCTGTTCAAGGGACTGAAGGTGCGGGCGGTGGCCGATCTCAACATGGATGCGGCCCGGGCGCGGGCCGCTGAATACGGGGTCATCGCCCAGTCGGTTGACGATCTTCTGGCCAATGCGGAGGTTGCGGTCGTCATCAACCTGACCATTCCGGATGCACATTTCGCCGTCTCCCGCCGGCGCTGGAGGCCGGAAAGCACGTCTATTCCGAAAAACCCCTGACCCTGACCATCGAGGACGGGCTGGCGCTGCGCGATCTTGCACGCGCGAAGGGTCTGGCCGTGGGCTGCGCGCCCGACACCTTTCTTGGCGGCGCCCATCAGCAGGCCCGCGCCCTGATCGACGAGGGCCGGATCGGCACCATCACCGCAGGCGGGGCGGCGGTGCTCAATCACGGGATGGAGAACTGGCATCCGAACCCCGATTTCTTCTTTCTTCCCGGCGCGGGGCCGATGCTTGACCTTGGTCCCTATTATGTAGCGAACCTGATCAACCTTCTTGGTCCGGTGCGCCGGGTGGGCGCCCTGACCTCGATGGCCGAGACGGAGCGCACCATCGGCAATGGCGCGCGGCTGGGCGAGACGGTTCCGGTGAAGACGCCGACCAACATCCATGCGCTGCTCGAATTCGCAAGCGGCGCCACGGTGAACCTGTCGACAAGCTGGGATGTCTGGCACCACAAGCGCGCGCATATGGAGCTTTACGGCACCGAGGGCACGCTCTACCTGCCCGACCCGAATTTCTTCGGCGGGCCGCTGGAACTGGCCGGGCGTGACGGTGTTCTGGAAACCCTGACGCCCTGGGATCATCCCTTTGGCCGGGCAAACCAGGATCATGGCGGCCGTCCGCTGGCGAATTACCGCACGGCGGGTCTTGCCGACATGGTCGCCGCGCTGATCGCGGGCCGCGATGCGCGCTGTTCGCTGGAGCGCGCGCTGCATGGGGTCGACGTGATGACGGCCTGCCTGAAGTCGGGCGAGACCGGCCAGTTCATCACCCTTGAGACAAGCTGCACCCGGCCCGCGGCTCTTGGCCCGGCAGAGGCGCTGGCGCTGCTTGCCTGAAACGGCCTGATCCGTCGCTTCGGCACTGATCAGGCCAGCGGGCGGACCTTTCGAGGGGTTGGTCCGCCCGCACCATCACGGAGGTTTCGATGCTTGAAAACCCGGTGCTGCGCGGCTTCAACGCCGACCCGAGCTTCTGCCGCGTAGGGGAGGATTACTATATCGCGACCTCGACCTTCGAATGGTATCCGGGCGTGCAGATCCATCACAGCCGCGATCTGGTGAACTGGCGGCTGGTGGCGCGGCCCCTGCGCAGGCAAAGCCAGCTTGACATGCGCGGCAACCCCGACAGTTGCGGCATCTGGGCGCCCTGTCTCAGCCATGCCGACGGGAAGTTCTGGCTCGTCTATACGGATGTCAAACGGCTTGATGGCGCGTTCAAGGATGCCCATAACCACATCGTCACCTGCACATCGGTAGAGGGCGACTGGTCCGATCCGATCTATGTGAACTCCTCGGGTTTCGATCCGTCGCTCTTTCACGACGATGACGGCCGCAAATGGTTCGTCAACATGCGGTGGAATCACCGGGGTCCGGGGACGGGGCGGAACCCCGCGCATGACGCATTTGACGGGATCGAGCTTCAGGAATGGGATCCCCGGCGCGGGCTGACAGGCCCGGTGACCACGATCTATGCAGGTACCGATCTGGGGCTGACCGAAGCGCCGCATCTTTTCATGCGCGACGGCTGGTATTACCTCACTGTCGCCGAAGGCGGGACGGGCTATGATCATGCGGTGACGATGGCGCGGTCGCGGCTGCTGACCGGCCCTTACGAGACGCATCCCGCGCGGCATGTGATCACCGCCCGCTTCGCGCCGGAAAACCCGATTCAGCGCATGGGCCACGGCCAATATGTCGAAGGCCATGACGGGCGCCACTGGCATTCGTTTCTCTGCGGTCGCCCGCAACCGGGCCCGACCGGCGCGCCTTTCTGTGCCACGGGGCGGGAGACCGGGCTGGCCGAAGTGGTCTGTCGCGACGGCTGGCTCTGGCTTGCGGAGGGCGGCATGGTGCCTCCGGCGACCATCGCCCTTCCAGCGCCCCGTGCCCCGGCCACGGCGATCAGCCGCGATTTTCGTGACCCCGTCCTGCCCCCCGAATTTCAGTGGCTTCGCACGCCTTGTCCCGAGCGGATATTCTCGCTGACCGGCCGGTCCCTGCGCCTGATCGGGCGCGAAAGCCTTGGTTCATGGTTCGAACAATGCCTTGTCGCCCGGCGGCAAGAGGAGCCGGCCTATCGTGCCGGTGCCGTCTTCGAGGCGGACCCGCCGTCCTGGCAGCAGGCCGCCGGTCTGGTCACCTACTACAACCGCCACAAGTTTCACGCCGCACTGATCACCCGCGAGGCGGGCCAGCGCGTGATCAGCCTCGTCTCCTGCCTTGGCGACTGGCCGGATGAGCGGTTGACCTTCCATGGCCAGGTGCCGGTTGCGGAAGGCCCCCTGCATCTGGAGGTGGCCGTCGACGGGGCGGAGCAGAGATTTCTGGCCGATGGCAGAGAGATCGGGCCGGTGCTTGACGCCTCGATCATCTCGGACGAAGGCGGGCGCGGAGAGCATGCCTCCTTCACCGGTGCCTTCGTCGGCGTTGCGGCCTTCGATCTGACGGGGCAGGGCTGGACAGCGGATGTCACCCGTTTCGATTATGAGAACCGGATTTGATCACATCTTGATCAAACTGCCCTTGCCGTCGTAACTGGCAGGCTGGGGAATGGGGGACCGATGGACGCTGAGAACCGGAAGATACCGACCCATGAGGTAACCTATCTGCGTCTGCGCGACATGATCCTCTACGGTCGTCTGGAACCCGGCGCGCCCGTGACGATCCAGGGTCTGGTGTCAGAGCTCGACGCTGGCATGACACCGGTGCGCGAGGCGATCCGCAGGCTGACGGCGGAAGGCGCGCTTCGCCCGCAAGGGAACCGGCGGGTTGCGGTGCCGCAGCTCACGGGCCGGGTTCTCGACCAGATTGCCTTCGCCCGGCTGACGGTAGAGCCGAAGCTTGCGGAACTGGCCGCAGCACATCTGTCGCCCCCGCTGATCGACCGTCTGCAAGTGCTTGACAATACGGTGGATCGCGCAATTCAGGCGGGGAATATCCCGGATTACCTTGAGGCCAATCACGCCTTTCACTTCGCGCTTTATGATGCGTCGGATGCGGTGGTTCTGGTGGATATCGCGCGGTCGCTCTGGCTGCGGTTCGGGCCGTCCCTGCGGGTGGTCTGCGCCCATTACGGCTCTGACGCCCTGCCTGACCGGCATCACGAGGCATTGGCGGCGATGCGGGCAGGGGATGCGGGCGCGCTGGTCCGGGCCATAACCAGCGACATCGCGCAGGGCATGGACCAGGTCCGCCAGGCAATCGCCACCGGCGAAATCTGATCCCGCGAGGCTGCGGCAATAATTTGATCAAATTTCTTGAATGCCGCCGCGTTTGATCATATTCTGATGCCAAGCCGGGGCCCGGTGCCTCGCCATTTCCCGAAAGGCCGCCTCATGAACAAGATCACCAACCACATGCCCACGGCAGAGCTTCAGGCACTTGATGCGGCCCATCACATGCACCCGTTCACCGATAATACGGCACTGGCGAAAAAGGGTGTGCGGATCATGAAATCCGCCAAGGGCGTCTGGCTCACTGACACCGAGGGTCACAAGATCATCGACGGCATGGCCGGGCTCTGGTGCGTCAACATCGGCTACGGGCGGACGGAACTGGCCGATGTCGCGGCGCGGCAGATGGAGGAACTGGCCTATTACAACACCTTCTTCCAGACCAGCCACGTGCCTGCAATCGCCCTGGCCGCCAAGATCGCCGAGATCGCGCCAGAGCCGCTGAACCATGTGTTCTTCGCAGGCTCGGGGTCGGAGGCGAATGACACCAATATCCGCATGGTGCGGCGCTACTGGGACATCAAGGGGCAGCCGGAAAAGCGGATCATCATCGCGAGGAAGAACGGCTATCACGGCTCGACGATGGGCGGCGGAAGCCTGGGCGGCATGTCCGGTATCCACAAGCACGGCGGGATGATCGCGGGGATCGTGCATATCGGCCAGCCGGACTGGTGGTCGGAAGGTGGCGATCAGACGCCCGAAGCCTTCGGCCTTGCGCGGGCGCAGGAACTTGAGGCGATGATCAGGCAGCTTGGTGTCGAAAACGTCGCCGCCTTCATCGGCGAGCCGATCCAAGGCGCGGGCGGTGTCATCGTGCCGCCCTCGACCTACTGGCCCGAGATCCAGCGGATCTGCGACAAGTATGGCATCCTTCTGATCGCCGACGAGGTGATCACCGGGTTCGGGCGGACCGGCAACTGGTTCGGCTCGGAAACCTTCGGCATCCGGCCGCATATCATGACCATCGCCAAGGGGTTGTCGTCGGGGTACCAGCCGATCGGCGGGTCAATCGTTGCCGATGAGGTGGCAGAGGTGCTGGGCTCGGACGGCGATTTCAACCACGGCTACACCTATTCCGGCCATCCCGTGGCCGCGGCGGTCGCGCTCGAGAACCTGCGTATCATCGAGGAGGAGGGGATCGTCGACCATGTGCGCAACGTGGCCCATCCCTATCTGAAGGAACGCTGGGATGCGCTGACCGGGCACCCGATGGTGGGTGAGGCAAAGCTTGTCGGCCTGATGGGCTCCATCGCCCTGACACCCGACAAGGCGCGCCGCGCCAAGTTCGCTTCCGATGACGGCAAGGTCGGCTATCTGTGCCGGGAGCGGTGCTTTGCCAATGACCTGATCATGCGTCATGTGGGTGACCGGATGATCATCGCGCCGCCGCTGGTGATCACCCCGGCAGAGATCGACATCCTGATCGACCGCGCGAAGCGGAGCCTTGATGAATGCTATGCCGGGCTGAAGGCGGATGGGTTGTTCGTGGCCCGCGCCGGATGATCCGCAATGCCGGGGCATCAGGTTTCCGGGTCTCACGGCAGGATTTTGGCGGGGTCTTCCGGGGACGCGACAGGCCGACGTTTGCCGGATCGCTCCCCTGCCAGGCAAAAGGGCGGGTTGATGCCCGCCCTTTTCGGATCATGTGCAGGCCGGATCAGTCGGCAGTGGCCTGCTTTTCGCCATGCTGCCGAAGACGCAGCGAGATGATCTCGAACCAGGTTCCGTCTTCGCGCATCCCTTTCAGACCCGCGTTCAGGATCTCGAGGTAGGCCTTGCCGTTCGGGTTGTTCTTCGGCACGAAGACATGGCCCGTTGTCACATCCGTCAAGCCCGGGATTTCGGCGATCTCGTCGGTGATGCCAAGCCGCAGGATATCATCCTGCGCGGGAAGCGCGTCGAACGTCACGACATCGACCTTGCCTTCCTGCAGGGCGGTCCAGCAATCGGTCTGCGTCGGCGCGCGCATCAGGACGGGAATCTTCGGCTCTACCAGCTCACGCGCCTCAAGATCGAAGATGAACCAGCCATCGGGGCGGCAGAGGCGCTGATTTTTCAGGTCTTCGGACGAGGTGGCAGTCACCAGATCGCTTCCGGCAAGGGTGTAATAGCCGACGACGGCTTCGAAGAACGGGTCCGACGCATCGTATTCCAGGCAGCGGATCTGGGTCTCGGGCGAGAGGAAGTCGACTTTCGTGCAGTCGGGCAGCGACCAGGGGAAGCCCATGTCAAAGGCGCCCGACGGCATCAGAGCGGTCAGGTGTGCGTCCCAGTCGTTCACGAAGGTGATGTCATAGGCCTGATCGGGGTTGCCACGCTTCATCGCCATTTCGACGAGTTCGGTGAACATGCCGCGGCCGGGCAGCGCCTCGTCGGTGAAAGGCGCGTAACCGCCACCGGTCAGAAAGCGGATCGGCGGCAGTTCTGCCGCGGCCTCGACCGGCTTTTCCTTCGGTTTCGCCGCGGTCGCCGGCTGCTCCACTGCGGCGGCAGTCGTCTTGCCGGGCAAGGTGCCATCGGCGCAGGGGATGATGATCTTCTGGTTGATCTCGATGATGTTCGGGCTTGCAAGCGTATCGCTGTTGGCCAGGTAGATGGTCTGGAAGCCGCCCCTCACGCCTGCGGTTGACGCGATGATGCTGAGCGTGTCGCCCTTCTGCACGGTATAGACCGAGCAAAGCTCCTGGGCGCTTGCCGCACCGGCCATGAGGCACAGGACAACGGCTGTATGTCCGAGATACTTGTTCACGATGAGTCTGTCCTTGAGATTGGAAATTGGATGGCTGCTCCTGATCGGCGATTCGCGCGGAATTGTGTCTGGATTGGTGCTAATTCCCGGATTAATGTGACCTTTGACGCTGGGTAAGGCCATAAATGGGGGGTGAATCCGGTCTGTGACGCAGGGGCACAAGCCGGTTGCGCGGGGCTCCGCCCACGCGTTTTCGCCGCATCCCTTCTCTCTTCGCGAAGGCTCGCCCCTCGGGCGGACCGGGCGGTGCAGTTTCTGACGCCACGCGGCGGTTTCTGTGCTAGGCCTTTGATCAAGTCGGCATTTTGCCGATGAGAATGCGGGACGGGCGCGAACGGAATTCGGCTGAGCCGAGCCAAGAAGACGCCCGCCAGCAAGGTGTTTTCACTTGGGAGGATACGAACATGAACCTGAGACCTGACCCGACATTTCACCCGACAGCCGCGATGGCGATGAAGGCCCCGGTCGAGACGCTTGCCTTCACATTGATGCTCAGCCCTGACGGCAGCCAGCCCGATGGTCTTGCCGTCGTCGATGTCGACCCGGCGTCAAAGACCTACGGGCAGATCGTACACAGCCTTTTCATGCCGAACACGGGCGACGAGTTTCACCATTTCGGCTGGAACGCCTGTTCCTCGGCGCTCTCGCCGCTGACGGGGCACGCCTTTCTCGAACGGCGCTACCTGATCATTCCCGGCATCCGTTCGAGCCGCATCTACATCATCGACGTCAAGGAACCGCTGAAGGCCAAGATCCACAAGATCATCGAGCCGGAAGAGCTGTTCGCCAAGACCGGCTATTCGCGCCCCCACACCATCCACTGCGGGCCGGAAGGCATCTATGTCTCGACCCTTGGCGGAGCGGGAAAGGACGGCACCGACGGACCTCCGGGCATTTTCCTGATGGATTGCCAGACCTTCGAGATCCTGGGCCGGTACGAGATGGACCGCGGCATCCAGGACAAGCACTACGATTTCTGGTGGAACCTGCCGCGTGACTACATGGTCAGTTCCGAATGGGGCCTGCCGCCGCAGTTCGAGAACGGGATCGTGGCCGAAGACCTTCTCGGCAACAAGTACGGCCATACGATCCACTTCTGGGATCTTCGCGCGCGCAAATGCGTGCAGTCCATCGATCTGGGGGCAAATCACCAGATGGCGCTGGAAATCCGCCCCGCCCATGATCCGGCCAAGCAGTACGGATTTTGCGGCGTGGTGGTGGATACGACCAACCTGCAAGGCGCGATCTTCACCTGGTGGCGCAAGGAGGACGGCACGTTCGAGGCGAAGAAGGTCATCACCATTGATCCCGTGCCCGCAAACCCCGACGATCTGCCACCGCTTCTGAAGGGTTTCGGCGCGGTGCCGCCGCTGGTGACGGATATCGACCTCAGCCTTGACGACCGGTTCCTCTACGTCGCCTGCTGGGGCCTCGGCGAGATGCACCAGTACGATGTCTCCGACCCGATGAACCCGAAGCTTGCGGGCAAGGTGCAGATCGGCGGCATCACCGCCAAGACCCCGCATCCCAACGGCAAGACCTTCGGCTACGGCCCCCAGATGGTCGAGATCAGCCGCGACGGCAAGCGGGTCTACTGGACGAACTCGCTTTATTCCTCCTGGGATGACCAGTTCTATCCGGGCGAGGGTGGCGGAGCGATGGTGTGCGCCGATGTGGGGGCGAATGGCGGGCTGACCCTCAACAAGGACTTCTGGGTGGAGTTTCCGAAAGGCTATCGCAGCCACCAGATCCGGCTGGAGGGCGGCGACTGTTCGACCGACAGCTTCTGCTACCCCAACGTCTGATCCTTGAGCGACCCAACACCCCTGACGGCCCTTTGGTGGGCCGTCATCGCCTCTGGCCTTTATCACGGGCTGAACCCGGGGATGGGATGGCCATTGGCAGTTTCGGCCGCGCTCATGGAACGCCGGGCCGCCGCGATGCCTGCCGCCTTGCTGGCACTGGCGTCGGGGCATTTCCTTGCGATGACGGCGATCCTGCTGCCGTTTTCGCTGATGACGACCCTGGTGATCTGGGAGCGCGAATTGCGGATCGGGGCCGGGCTTCTGGTTGTCGCCATGGGCCTTTTCCTGCTGATCAACCGCCGCCATCCCCGGTTTCTTGCGCGCGTGCCGCCGGGGCGGCTTGCCCTCTGGTCGTTTCTTGCCGCGACGGCGCATGGTGCCGGGCTGATGCTGGTGCCGATCTATCTTGGCCTCTGCGGCGATCCGACCCTGCTTGACGAGGGCCATCGCGCTGCCGGTGCGCTGATGGCCGCGAACCTGCAGACGGCGCTTTTCGTGGCGGGCGTGCATACCGGCGCGATGACGGCTGCGGGTGCGCTGCTGGCGGTCGGGATCTATTTCTGGCTGGGGCTCCGGTTCCTGTCGCGCACCTGGTTCAACCTCGATGTGGTCTGGGCCCTGAGCCTGGTCACGGTCGGCGGCATCGGCATCGGCACGGCACTTTCCGGGATGAGCTGACCCTCACTTTGCGTGCTTACCCCCGCGATGCAGCCCGCCGCTTGCCCTCCTCCGCCCTTCCCCCTACACCTTGGGAAGACCAAGGAAGGATCCAGCCCATGCGCATTCACTCCGATCTGGCAGATACTATCGGGAACACGCCGCTGCTGAAACTTCGCCGGGCGTCGGAGGAGACGGGATGCACGATCCTGGGCAAGTGCGAGTTCATGAACCCCGGGCAATCGGTAAAGGACCGGGCCGCGCTTTTCATCATCCGGGATGCGGTGGCGAAGGGGCTCTTGCAGCCCGGCGGAACCATCGTCGAGGGGACGGCGGGCAATACCGGGATCGGGCTGGCGCTGGTCGGGGCGAGCATGGGGTTTCGCACGGTGATCGTGATCCCGGAAACGCAGAGCCAGGAAAAGAAAGACATGCTGCGGCTGGCGGGGGCAGAGCTCGTCCAGGTGCCCGCCGCACCCTACCGCAACCCCAACAATTACGTGCGCTATTCCGGGCGGCTGGCAGAGGCACTGGCCAAGACCGAGGCCAAGGGGGCGATCTGGGCCAATCAGTTCGACAATGTGGCGAACCGTCAGGCCCATATCGAGACGACGGGGCCGGAAATCTGGGAACAGACCGGCGGCAAGCTGGACGGGTTCGTCTGCGCCGTCGGCTCTGGCGGCACTCTGGCCGGGGTGGGCATGGCCCTGCAGGGCAAGGGCGTCAAGATCGGGCTGGCCGATCCGGAAGGGGCAGCGCTGCACAGCTATTATACCACCGGCAAGCTGGAAAGCCCGGGCACGTCGATTACCGAAGGCATCGGGCAGGGGCGGATCACGGCCAACCTCGAAGGCTTCGCCCCGGATTTCAGCTGGCGCATACCGGATGCCGAGGCGCTGCCCATCGTGTTCGACCTGCTGACCGAGGAAGGGCTCTGCATGGGCGGATCGACCGGGATCAACATCGCGGGCGCGATCCGGATGGCACGCGAGATGGGGCCGGGCAAGACCATCGTCACGATCCTTTGCGACTATGGCAGCCGCTATCAGTCAAAGGTCTACACCCCACTTTCCTGCGCGAGAAGGGCCTGCCCGTGCCGGGCTGGCTTGACCAGGCGGCGCGGCCGATTCCGGCCGTGTTCGAGGACGCCTGAAGCCCATGCGGGCGGCGCTGGCACTTCTCCTTGCCGGACTGATGGCGCTTCTGCCGCTGGCGACCGCGGCCCAGGAAGGCACGATCATCGAGCAGACGACACCCGGTGCGCGGACGGTGCCGGGCGCGGATGCGACGGACGATGCGTCGGGCGTGAACTACGCCGACTGGGAGCGGATGGCGACCAGGGCCGAGGCCGAGACCGAGAACCGCAATTCAAGCGCGGAGCGGCTGGAAGAGCTGCGGGCGCAGCTGGCGCAGTGGCGCGCGGCCTTTCTCAGCGCGCAAAGCGCCAATTCGGCGCGAATCGGGACGTTGCGCGAACAGCTTGCCGCGCTGGGCCCGGTGCCCGGCGAGGGCGAGACCGAGGCCGATGAGATCAGCAAGCGCCGCAAGGCGCTGGCCGATCAGCTGGTGCGGCTGCAGGCCCCGGGCATCGCGGCGGAAGAGGCCTATACCCGGGCCGACGGGCTGATCCGCGAGATCGACCGCATCCTGCGGGAACGGCAGGCGGACCGGCTGCTGCAGCTTTGGCCCTCGCCGGTGAATCCGGGGAACTGGCCCGAGGCGGCGATCGGCATTTCGGACACGTTCCTGCGCATCTGGGACGAGCTTGCCACCGCCTGGGCCACGCCAGAGGCGCGCGCCGAGCTGTTCGACAACCTGCCGCTGATCCTCGTTCTGGTCATCGTGGCGCTGGCGCTGGTGATCTATGTGCGGCGATGGGTCGGACTGTTCGCCGAGCGGCTGCAGCAGGGGGCCTCGGCGCGGGGCCGCAAGGTCTGGTCGCTGCTGGCCTCGCTGGGCGAGATCGCGATCCCGACGCTTGGCGCGCTGGCCCTGTCGGTGGCGCTGGTGGCAAGCGGGATGCTGGGCGAGGTCGGCCGGATGATCGCCGCCGTACTGCCGGTGGCAGGTTTCATCGTCTCGACCGCGGCCTGGCTTGGCGCGCGGGCCTTTCCCCGGATGCAGGAGGATGACCCGGTCCTGCCGCTGCCGCCAGAGCGGCGGGCCGAAGGGCGGTTCCTCGCCGTCGCGATGGGGCTTGTCCTTGCGACCGATCTGATCCGCGCGGCCGCGATGGATGCGCAACGGTATTCCGATGCGACAACGGCAGTGGCGGCCTTCCCGATCCTCGTTGCCGGCGCCCTGATCCTGTGGCGCATCGGCAGGGTTCTGCGCAGATCGCGGGAGGGGGCGGAGAAAAGCTATGTCCTCAGGCTGATCACGCTAATGGCGCGCGGGCTGACGGTGGTCGGGCTCGTTGGCCCGGCGCTTGCGGCCTTCGGCTACGTGCAGGCCGCAACCGCGCTGATCTACCCCGCGATCGAGACGCTGGGCCTCCTGACGCTGCTCTTCATCCTGCAGCGGCTTTTCGGCGATATCTGGGCGCTGGTAACGAAGAATGACCAGGCCGGGCGCGATGCGCTGGCCCCGGTGCTGATGGGATTTGTCCTGACGCTCGCCTCGGTGCCGGTTCTGGCGCTGATCTGGGGCGCCCGGCTGGCCGACCTGACCGAGATCTGGACGCGCTTTCGCGAAGGGTTCGAGATCGGCACGACGCGCATCTCGCCCAGCAATTTCCTGTTCTTCGCCATCGTCTTCCTGATCGGCTACATGCTGACGCGGCTGTTCCAGGGGGCGCTGCGCACGACGATCCTGCCGAAGACGCGGATGGATCAGGGCGGACAGACCGCCCTTGTCGCGGGCGTGGGCTATGTGGGCATCTTCCTCGCCGCCCTCGTCGCGGTCAATGCGGCGGGGCTTGATCTCTCCGGCCTTGCCATCGTTGCCGGTGCATTGTCGGTCGGTATCGGTTTCGGCCTGCAGAACATCGTTTCGAATTTCATCTCGGGCATCATCCTGCTGATCGAACGGCCGGTCAGCGAAGGCGACTGGATCGAGGTTGGCCCGGTTCAGGGCAGGGTGCGCGCGATCTCGGTCCGCTCCACCCGGATCGAAACCTTCGACCGCAACGATGTGATCGTGCCGAACGCCGATCTCATCACCGGCCAGGTGACGAACTGGACCCGATTCAACCTTTCCGGCCGCCTGATCGTGCCCGTCGGCGTTGCCTTCGGATCGGACACCCGCAAGGTGGAACGTGTGCTGATGGAAATCGCCGAGGCGCAGCCCCTTGCCGTGCTGAACCCGCCGCCGATCGTGGTTCTGATGGGATTTGGCGCGGAATCGATGA
This sequence comes from Tabrizicola sp., assembly GCA_012032275.1. GTDB lineage: Bacteria > Pseudomonadota > Alphaproteobacteria > Rhodobacterales > Rhodobacteraceae > JAAURK01. The sequence goes on along the minus strand of JAAURK010000010.1, from coordinate 6,438 downwards.
ATTTCGAGATCCGGGTGATCCTGCGCGACGTGAACTTCTCGCTCTCCGTGCGATCCGAGATCAACCATCAGATCGTCGAACGCTTTGCCGCGGAAGGGATCGAGATACCCTTCGCGCAGCAGGAGGTCACGCTGCGCAATGCGCAAGAGCTGGGCGAGGCGCTGCGCGGCCTTCTGCCCGCCGCGACAGATGAGAAGGGCAAGGCATGACGACACTGCTGTTCCGCGACGATCCCTATCTGCAAGAGGCCGCCGCCACCGTCGTCGGCCATACCGAAGAGGGCGCGCTGATCGTCGACCGGTCGGTGTTCTATGCGACGGGTGGCGGTCAGCCGGGCGACAGCGGCACCATCCTGTGGTCAGGCGGCCGGATGGCGATTGCGACGGCTCTCAAGCTTGACGCGGACCTGATCGCCCTTGTTCCGGCAGAGCCTGTGGCGATGCCGCCGCCGGGCACAGAGATCCGCCAGATCCTGGATTGGGAGCGTCGGTATCGGCACATGCGGGTGCATACCGCGCTGCATCTTCTGTCCGTCGTCATTCCCCTGCCGGTGACCGGCGGGCAGATCGGCACCGACCGCGGGCGGCTTGATTTCGACATGCCAGAGCCGCCGGGCGATCCCGCACCGCTTGAGGCCGCACTGAATGCGCTGGTCGACCGCGATCTGCCGGTCTCGGACAGCTGGATCAGCGATGACGAGCTTCTGGCCAATCCGGGCCTGGTCAAGACGATGTCGGTCCGCCCTCCGGTCGGGCAGGGCTGGGTGCGTCTTGTCCGCATCGGTTCCGGCGCGGATCAGGTGGACCTGCAGCCCTGCGGCGGCACCCATGTGGCCCGCACCGGCGAAATCGGGCGCGTGACGCTTGGCAAGATCGAAAACAAGGGCCGCCAGAACCGCCGCATCTCGATCCACCTCGGCGACTGACATCTCCCCTTGCGCTCGCCCGCCGCAATTGGCTAAGACAGCCGACAACGGACAGGTGGCCGAGTGGTCGAAGGCGCACGCCTGGAAAGTGTGTAGGCGGGGAACCGTCTCGAGGGTTCGAATCCCTCTCTGTCCGCCACCCGAACGCCCCCGACATCTAACCGTCTCTGCCAGATGCGACTGTGCGCTCGAAGGGTTAATGCAACCTTAACTCCAACCTGATACCGCTTTCGGGGAACGATGCGGAGGAACCGATGCGGCACGAAAGCAAGTTTGCGGCCTGGAGCAGGTCAGGCGGCAACAGCGTCTTCGTCTTGCCGCCTGGTCCGGTTCAGGCACCGGAAGTCAAGTTCTCGGTGGTCCCGGACCGACTGCTGGACAGCATCATCGACGATGCGCTGGCCGCTGGCGTTGCCCGGCTGAATGGCTTTCTCTCCGAAGGTGTCAGCATTGACATTACGTCGTCGACCTGACTACGATCAGAGATCAACTTCGCACCTCTGTCGCGGACCGGCTGAACGAAACGGGTGTTCCAGTCAATCCCAACGATCCGGTCATCAATGCGATCCTCGCGCGATATACTGAGGCGCTGAACGGCCATTTTCAAAGAGATGCGCTGCAGCTCGAAACCTACATCTGGCGCAGTCAGGACGATGCCCGTGTTCGCGAGGCAGATGCCGAAAACGATGATCGAGTCTTCGCGTGGGCCAATCCTCCTGCCGGCGGACACCCTGGCGAGGCCTGGAACTGCCGATGCACGGCCGAACCAATCATTGATCCCCAGAGCATTCCTGAGGGAGCAGTCTGCGACATCCTGACAGGGGGTCGTCTTTCCGATGTATTCCCGGATGCTGACGAAGACCGTCTGACGCAAGTTGCCCGGGAGATCGACCTCCAGATCGTGACGGCCCAGTTGAACAGTCCCGAGCGACTGGCGCATTTCTTCGGTCAGGTGCTTCAAGAGGTCGGACAACGCATGCGGCTTGTGGAGAGCCTCGACTATCGGGCGGACCGCCTGGGATCGATCTTCGGCTATTTCAGGCGCAACCCGGACGAAGCCTTGCTCTACGGGAGAACTGCCGACCATCCCGCAGATCAGCAAGCAATCGCAAACCGTGCCTATGCGGACCGCAACGGGAATGGGAATGTCGAGAGTGGTGACGGGTGGAGATTCCGCGGGCGCGGCCTGAAGCAGGTCACCGGTCGCGCAAATTACCGAGCCTTCACCGAAGATCACGCTCGAATGTTCGGTGAGCAGATCGACTTCGAGGCTGAGCCGGACTTGCTGGAAACACCACGCTACGCCGTTCGTTCGGCCCTTTGGTTCTGGCACGCAAACGATCTCTACTCGCTCGCGGACGCAGGTATCAACCGCGCTGCCGCCGACAGCATTACAGCGATCATCAATCGTGGGACGGATTCCTATGTGCAACGCTGGGAAAACGTTCGTCGGCTGAACGAGACGGAGGTTTTCGCAAACGTCTGTCGTTTCTCCGTCTCTCGCCCGCGCTTCGAGGATGCGGAATGAGACGCGCCCTCCGGCTCCTTGCTGCTGTCTTGCTATCGGGCTTCGCCAGCCCATCCGTAGGCCAAACGATCTTTGATGGACCTTCAGTCGAGTCGGCCGAGCTCCGAGTAGATCTACGGCCACGAGGCGAGGATCGATTTGCCATCCGTCTGACCGACAAGACGACCGGCCGACAAGTGGACTACGAGTTTGACGGAGAGGGCGCGAACGATCCAGAGCCGTTTCTGATGGATGAGGGCCAATACTGCAATACGTCGGTCATCCTGCTGACGATCGAGTTTCCGTGGAGGCATTCATTGCCGCAGTACGCCCGCGTCTTGGACACCTACGCTTTTCGCGCGACAGACTTGGCGTATATTGACATGACGGCTGGGTCGGTGACCGACATTGCTTTGCTCGACAGCTCTGAAATTGCAGCCGAAGACATGGCTATGCAACCGTCGATCCTCGTCGAATGCATCTCGGACGAGGGCGGGAGCCCCTTTAGATTTCAAGTAAAAACAAATAATTAGGGTGCCGCGCAGGTGGAGAAGGTTCGACCGCAGTCCCGTTCCCTCCGCCACTCCTCTTGCAGCTGCATCGTATCCAGCCCGGGCGCGTCAGCAAGGATGGCGATGTGCCGCGGCCCGCACGATTCCGGCCATCAGGGCCCTCTGGAGCCCGTTCTAATGTCCGCGCTGCAGTTTCACCGGCTCGCTTCTGCCCAGTCGCAGGAAATGCGCCATGAATGGTTTCACCGCATCTTCTGTCCGGGTTGCGGCATAAAGCCGTTTGGTCACCACCTCTGGTCCCAGCGGGCGGGTCACGTAATCGGCGTTGCTTTTCAGATCGCGCAGCACCCAGTCCGGCAGCACCGCCACCCCGCGGTTCGATCCGACCAGCATCAGGATCACCGCCGTCAGCTCTGCCGTCCGCTGCGCCCGGGGTTCGACCTTGGCGGGGGTCAGAAGCTCGCTGAACACATCCAGCTTGTCGCGCGTCACGGGATAGGTGATCAGCACCTGGTCACGAAAGTCTTCTGCGCGGATGAAGTCTTTTTGGGCCAACGGGTTGGCTGCGGCGGCAAGGAAGGTCGGATGATAGTCGAAAAGCGCGTTATAGGCGATCCCCGGCAGCTGCACCGGGTTGGAGGAGATCACCAGATCCACCTCCTCCCGGTTCAATGCGGGCAGCGCATCGAAGGCAAGTCCGGCCCGGATGTCGACGTCGATGTCGGGCCAGGCATGGCGGAACAGTTCCAGCACCGGAAACAGCCAGTCAAAACAGGCATGGCATTCGATCGCGATGTGCAGCCGCCCCGTCTTGCCTGACCGGAGCGACTGGAACTCCTCTTCCATCGCGTCGATTTCCGGCAGGATTCGGTCCGCCGCCCGCAGCATCCTGACGCCAGCACTGGAAAGCCGCATCGGTTTCGACCGGCGCACGAACAGCTCCATCCCAGCCTGAGCCTCCAGCCCGGCCACCTGATGGCTGAGTGCGGACTGCGTCATGTTCAGCATCTCCGCCGCCCGCGCGAGGCCCCCGGCCTGATGGATCGCGCGGATCGTGCGAAGGTGGCGAAGCTCGATGTACATGAGATGATCCTCATAATGATCGTGAGTATTATGAATTGGTCTCACATCTGCGAATCTGCGACAAGGGGGCATCAGAAGGAGCCGCTCCATGCCTGCCACGCCCCGCATCTCGTTCGAATTCTTCCCGCCGCAGACGCTCGACGCGTCCTTTCGGCTCTGGGAAACGGTCCAGGCGCTGGCCCCTTTGCAACCCTCTTTCGTGTCCGTCACGTACGGGGCAGGCGGTGCGACGCGGACGCTGACGCATGAGGCGGTCACGACAATCGGGCGCAACTACGGCCTGACCGTCGCCGCGCATCTGACCTGCGTCGATGCCACCAAGACGGAAACGCTTGCGATTGCCGAGGCTTATGCCGCTGCCGGGGTGACCGAGATCGTTGCCCTGCGGGGCGATGCGCCCAAGGGGGCACAGCGCTTCACACCCCATCCACTTGGCTTTGCGAACTCTGTGGAACTTGTTGACAAGCTTGCGAAAACCGGGAAGTTCAAGATCCGCGTTGCCGCCTATCCAGAGCCGCATCCCGATGCGAACGGCAGCACCACCGATGTCACCTGGCTCAAGCGCAAGATCGATGCGGGCGCCTCGTCTGCGATCACCCAGTTCTTCTTCGATGCCGACACGTTCTTCCGGTTCCGCGATGCCTGCGCGGCGGCGGGGATCACCGCGCCGATCATTCCGGGCATCCTGCCGATCACAAGCTGGGACGGGGCGAAGAAATTTGCCGCCCGCTGCGGCACCAGCGTCCCGGCCAGGCTGGACGAGGCTTTCGCCACCGCCGCCCGCGATGGCAGGGCAGAGCTTCTGGCGCTGGCCCAATGCACCGCACTTTGCGACAAGCTGCTGCAAGGCGGCGTGGAAGACCTTCATTTCTATACGCTAAATCGCCCCGACCTGACGCGCGACGTGGTCCGCGCGCTGGGCATCCAGCCTGCAATCCAGCTGGAAAAGGTGGCCTGACTTCCGGGCCCCCCTCGGGCCCAACGATGTCTCCCTGGACGGCATTCTGACCGCCTCGTCGCTGTCGGAACGCCGTCTTTTTCATGCCCTTGTTCCCCCGCCGGGATCGGCTATCGTCGGGCAGTCACAGCCCGGAGAGGCCCATGCCGAAACTGATCACCCTGCTGAACGGACCGAATCTCAATCTTCTCGGCCTGCGCCAGCCCGAAATCTACGGCACCGAAACGCTTGACGACGTCGCCTCTGCGGTTTCGGAGCTGGCGGATGATCTGCAGCTGGCGATCCGCTTTCTGCAATCCAACCACGAGGGCCAGTTGATCGACTGGATCCAGGAGGCGCGCGGAAAGTCTGCCGGGATCATCATCAATCCGGGCGCCTATTCGCACAGCTCCATCGCCATCCTCGACGCCTTGCACGCCTATGACGGGCCGGTGCTGGAGGTGCATATCTCGAACATCCACAAACGCGAACCGTTCCGCCACCATTCCTACGTCAGCCAGCGCGCCGAGGGCGTGATCGCCGGGTTTGGCACCGAAGGATATCTTCTGGCGCTGCGCCGGATGGCCAGTCTTGTGACCGCAAAATGATATTGCCGATCAACAAGTTCAAGCATGAACTTCAGAAAGGGTCTCAACAGATTGGCCTGTGGAATTCAATCCCTGGCCCGGTGGTGAGCGAACTTCTGGCCGGGGCCGGGTTCGACTGGATCACCGTGGATACCGAACATGCCCCGACCGATGTTCCCGATACGCTACCGATGCTTCAGGCAATGGCGGCCTATCCGGTGTCGCCGGTGGTGCGGCCGCAGGCCAATGACACGGTGCTGATCAAGCGGCTGCTCGATCTTGGGGCGCAGACGCTGATGGTGCCCTATGTCGAGACGGCGGAAGAGGCCGAGGCCGCTGTCCGGGCGATGCGCTATCCGCCGCGCGGCCTGCGCGGCGTGGCGGGCTTTACCCGGGCGTCACGCTTCGGGCAGATCCCCGACTACATGGCGCGCGCCGAAGAAGAGCTTTGCCTTATCGTTCAGGTCGAAACTGCGGCGACGCTGGACCGGATCGAGGCGATTGCGGCGGTCGATGGTGTTGACGGGCTATTCATCGGTCCGTCCGATCTGGCGGCCTCGATGGGTCATCCGGGAAACCCGGCGCATCCCGAGGTGCGGCGCGCCATCGAAGCGGCGATACGCCGGATCACCGCTGCCGGGAAACCAGCCGGAATTCTGGCGTTGGATCAGGGGTTTGCGCGGCAGTGCATGGATTGGGGAACCCGGTTCACCGCGATTGGCGTCGACCTGGCACTGCTTGGCAATGCCGCGCGCGGCCTGGCCGCCGCCTTTCGATGACAGGCTGATGGCGGAGCATTTCCTCTGGCACCCGCTGGCCCGGCTGTTCGACGGGCAGGGGCGGCGGCAGGGGCCTCTTCCTGCCGGTGCGCGGGTGATCGCGGATCG
>JAAURK010000205.1 GCA_012032275.1 Tabrizicola sp. | reverse complement strand
GCACCGGCGGCTTCGAGCATCCGCGCGATGCGGTCGGTCGGCTGCGCGCCCTGGGCAAGCCAGTGATTGATGCGCTCCATGTTCATCACCACGCGCTTTTCGTCATCCTTGGCGAGCAGGGGATTGTAGGTGCCAAGCTTTTCAAGGAAGCGGCCGTCGCGCGGCATGCGGCTGTCGGTTGCGACGATCGAATAGAACGGGCGCTTCTTGGAACCGCCGCGCGCAAGACGGATTTTCATAGCCATGGGTTTTCTCCTTTGGATGGCTGGTAACGGGGCAAGCCCCTGTTATTTCTGTAGTTTCTCGTGATGCCTGATGACTTCACTGATGATGAAGGTCAGGAATTTCTTGGCGAGGTCGGGGTCGAGATCGGCCTCGGTCGCCAGGGAATGAAGCCGCGCCATCTGGCGCGCCTCGCGGTCGGGGTCGGAGGGCGGCAGGCCATGTTCGGCCTTGAGCCGTCCGACGGCCTGGGTTTGCTTGAAGCGTTCAGCAAGCGTGTAGACCAGGATCGCGTCGAGCCGGTCGATGGCATCGCGGTGGTCCTTCAGAAGCTTGGCGGCTTGGGTCGTTACGTCCATCATGCCCCTCTTGTCGACGTCTTCATGGCGTCTTCCTTCCGTCTTCCTTCCGTCTCTGCGCGCGGAGAGACGCCGTCCCGCGCAACGGGCCGATGAACCCAGATGCCGCAACCGGAAAGCGTACCCTCGAGACTTGCCCCAAGCCGCTCTGCCACGCGAATCGACGGCGTGTTTTCGGGCGCAACGTAACTGGCCAGTCGGTCCAGCTTGAGGGCTGCAAAGACGTGATCGCGGGCGGCGGCGGCAGCTTCGGTCGCAAAGCCCTGACCCTCGGCCTTGGGGCGGAACAGATAGCCAAGCTCGGCCTCATGATCCCCCGGCTCGAACCCGATGAGGACAAAGCCGAGAAGATCGCCGCTTTCCCGCAGCTCTACCGCCCAGGGACCAAAGCCGCGCAAGAGCCACATGCCGGTCGCGGCGGCGAACTCCACAAACGCCTCATCGCGCGAGAACGGCCCACCAATATGCGGGGCTGCGGGCCCGGTCAGAATCTCGGCCCAGGCGTCGAAATCCACAAGGCGAACCGCCCGCAGCCGCAGCCGGGCGGTCTCGATTTCCGGGAGCATGCCGGTGAGCTTCTCCGCGAAATCGGCGGCGGGGCCGGGGATCGGAATTTCATGCGGGGCGGTCATGCGCGGCCCCCCGGGTCGGGGTGGCGGTAGACAAGGCAGGGGCCTTTGCCCGGGAAGGGAGCCTTTGCATCAGGGGTGCAGCCCAGCCGCTTGGCCAGCGCGATGGAGCGGGCGTTGTCGGGGTCGATGTAGCTGACGGCGGTCTTCCAGCCAAGATCGCGGAAAACATGGGCGCGGGCCGCCGTGGCAGCCTCGAAAGCGATGCCCTGCCCTTCGGCCGCTTCGGACCAGATGGTCCAGCCAAGCTCCCGCTCCGGCCATTCAATCGGGTGCCACGGTCCGGTCAGGCCAAGGGCCGTATCCTCGCCCTTCCGGGTGATGACGAAAGAGCCATAGCCACGCGCCACCCAGGTGCCGGTGATATGGCAGAAGGCCCGCCAGATCTTGGCATCGTCAAGTGTGTCACCATCGCGAATGAAGGTGGAACGGGGATGGCCGAGGAAATCGCGAAACACGGGCCAGTCACCGGCCTGCGGGGCGCGCAGGACAAGGCGGTCGGTCTGCAGCGTCGGGCTCCCGGCCAGCGTGATCATGACGAGGCCCCCGGGTGGCGATAGATGTCGAACGGGCGTTCAACCCCGGGATCGCTGTGTTCGAACCGCGCGCCAAGGCGCCTCGCAAGCGCGATGGAGCGCAGATTCTCGGGCGCGATCATGGAGATGAGTGTGGTCATCCCCAGTTGCCCGTAGGCAAAGCACCGGGCCGCCATCGCGGCCTCGAAGGCATAGCCCTTGCCTTCTGCGCCATCGAAAAGATGCCAGCCCAGTTCCGGTTCCGGCCAGCCGTCGTGATAGCCAAGGCCGACGCGGCCGATGAATGTACCGTCGCGCGTTTCCACCGACCAGTAGCCATAACCCCGCAGCGCCCAGTGGCCGATCACGGCAAGAAAACCCCGCCAGACCAGTCGGCGCGGTTGCGGGCCACCCAGATGCGCGGTCCGCGGGCTGTCGTTGAACTGCAGAAGCGCCGGAAAATCCGCCTCGCGCGGTTCGCGCAGGGTCAGGCGTTCGGTCTGCAGGACGGGAATGGCGAACGGCAAAGTCATGCCGCCCTCCGCTGATGCCGGTAGACAACATCGTTGTCATCGGGACGTTCTGCGGTGGCGTCGATGACGGCACCAAGCCGTTCGGCAACTTTGCGAGAGGCGGTGTTGTCACGGTGGATGTAGCTGACCGCCGTTCCCCAGCCAAGGACGTCAAAAGCATGATCGCGGGCAGCAAAAGCGGCCTCGGTCGCATGTCCCTTGCCTTCGAACGCCGGATCCCAGATGTGCCATCCGATTTCCCGCTCGGGCCAGTCGTCTCGGAAGGTCACGCCGATGCGACCAATGAAGTCGCCCTGATGCGTGTCGACCGAATAGAAGCCGTAGCCCCGAAGCGCCCAGAGGCCGATATTGGCCAAGAGCCCGCGCCAGACCCATTGCCGGTCGCGCCTGCCGCCGACAAAGCGCGTGCGGGTGCTGTCGTTGAAGGCAAGCTGCGCGGCGAAATCCGCCTCGCTCGGGGGGCGGAGGGTGGGGCGTTCGGTTGTGAGGGTCGGCATCGGCAGGGCGAGGGCGTAGGTCATTTGGCCCTCACAGGGGCCGGATGGCGGTAGATGTGGAAGTCGCCTTCGGGATGGGTCTCAGTCTTCTCCCGCACCGCGCCAAGGCGAAGGGTCACGGCCTCGGACCGGGTGTTCGGCACATCTATCATGCTGATGAGCGGCGCGGAGGAGACACGGGCGTGATAGTCAGCCTTGGCCGCAAGGGCTGCTTCGGCCGCGTAGCCATGTCCTTCGAAGCCGTCATAGAGAGACCAGGCAAGCTCGGGTTCGGGCCATTCGTCATGGTAGATCACGCCGATACGGCCGACGAACTCTCCGGCTTTGGTGTCCACACTGTAGAAGCCGTAGCCCCGCAGCGCCCAGTGGCCCATGTTGGCCAGATGCGAACGCCAGACCCATTTTCGGCCGATATTGCCGCCGACGAAGCTTGCACGCGGGCTTTTGGAAAAGGCGAGCATGGTGGCAAAATCCGCCTCGCGCGGTTCGCGCAGGGTCAGGCGATCCGTGGTGAGGGTTGGGATTGCAAGCGGGAAGGCGTATGTCATGCGGCCCCCTGATGGCGGCCGGTGTGAAGCACAGGGGCGGTCATGGCATGCCCCCGGGGCTGTGGCGCCAGATCATGTCGGGCAATGCCGGATCCGCCTGCGGTGCGGCGCGGTCATGAACCGCTCCGAGCCGTGCGGCAAGCTTGATCGAGGCGGTGTTTTCCGGCGCGATGTAGCTGACGGCGGTGGTCCAGCCGAGCGTGCCGAAAACATGGTCGAGGACCGCCCGCGCGCCCTCGATTGCATAGCCCTGGCCAGCGGCGGCGCGGGTGAAGATGCACCAGCCGACCTCGCGCTCGGGATAGCCCTCGGGATGCCAGGCCATGATCATGCCGACGGCCGGCCCGCCCGAACGGGGCTTGAGAAAGAAGGTGCCGAAGCCGCGCAATGCCCAATGGCCGACATGATGCCCGAAATAGCGCCAGGCGGTGGCGCGCACCATCGGGCCGCCGACAAAGGCCGCGCGCGGGCTGGCCATGAAATCGGCATAGGCGTCGAAATCCTCGGCCACGGGCGCGTGCAGGATAAGCCGCGCGGTCTGCAGTACCGGAGTGCCCGTCAGCGCGACAGTCATCCCGCCCACCCCGCCAGATCGCGGCATCCGCAGGCACTCGCGGCGAGATCGGGCCTGCAAAGAGAGCTGGCGAAAGGGAGGCGGACCAATGTCATCTTTTCTTCATCAGCCCCGAAAGCCCGGCGGGCAGCGTCATCCCGCGCGGCATACCCATGCCACCCATGCCTTCGCGCATGCCCTTCGCGGCTTCGGCGAGCTCATCGGGCGACATCTTCGAGGGATCGGGCATGCCGCCCTTGCCCATCAGCGACTTCATCGCCTGTTTCATCATGCCGCCCTTGCCCATCTTCTTCATCATCTCGGCCATCTGCTTGTGCTGCTTCAGAAGCCGGTTGAGTTCCGAGACTTCCAGCCCCGCCCCGGCGGCGACGCGTTTCTTGCGGCTGGCGGCGAGGAGGTCGGGGTTGGCGCGTTCGCGTTTGGTCATCGACTGGATCAGCGCGATCTGGCGTTTCAGCATCCGGTCGTCGAGGCCCGCTTCGGCAGCGGCGGCCTGGTGCTTGCCCATGCCGGGCATCATGCCCATCAGGCCCTGCATGCCGCCCATCTTGAGCATCTGTTCCAGCTGCATCTTCAGGTCGTTCATGTTGAACAGACCCTTGGCAAAGCGCTTGGCCATACGCTCGGCCTGTTCGGCCTCGAAGGTCTCCTGCGCCTTCTCGACAAGGGCGACGATATCGCCCATGCCAAGGATGCGGCCCGCGACGCGGTCGGCCTCGAAGGTCTCGATCGCGTCCATCTTTTCGCCAAGGCCGACGAAGCGGATCGGTTTGCCCGTCACCGCGCGCATCGAAAGGGCCGCCCCGCCGCGCCCGTCGCCGTCCATCCGCGTCAGGACGACACCGGTGATGCCGACCTTGCCGTCGAATTCGGTGGCGACGTTGACGGCATCCTGGCCGGTGAGGCCGTCGACGACGAGCAGCGTCTCGCGCGGCTGGGCAATGTCGCGGACGGATTGCACCTCGTCCATCAGGACTTCGTCGATGTGCAGGCGCCCTGCGGTATCCAGGAAGACGACATCATAGCCGCCAAGCGAGGCCTGCGTCTTCGCGCGCCGCGCGATCTGGACGGCGGTTTCGCCCTTGACAATCGGCAGCGAGTCCACCCCGATCTGGGCCCCGAGGATCGCCAGTTGTTCCATCGCCGCCGGGCGGTTGGTGTCGAGGCTGGCAAGCAGAACCCGCTTGCCGTTCTTCTCGGTCAGCCGTTTGGCAAGCTTCGCGGTGGTCGTGGTCTTGCCCGATCCCTGCAGGCCCACCATCAGGATCGTTGCAGGCGGGTTGTCGATCTTGAGCGCGTCGGCAGGCCGTCGCCAGCAAGCACGTGGATCAGCTCGTCATGGACGATCTTCACCACCATCTGGCCCGGCGTCACCGATTTGGTGACGGCAGCCCCGGTGGCCTTGTCCTGCACCCGCTTGATGAACTCACGCGCGACGGGCAGCGAAACGTCGGCCTCCAGAAGCGCCACGCGGACCTCGCGCAGCGCGGTGACCACATCGGCCTCGCTCAGCGCACCCTGCTTCGTCAGACGGTCGAAGACGCTTCCAAGGCGTTCTGACAGGCTTTCGAACATCTGACGCGTCTCCATCGTTGCGGTTTGCCCCGATATGGGGCGGCGGGGCCGTGATGCAAAGCCGAAACGCACCCGTGGGCGCAACGCGCTGACGGATGGCGATCCCGGGAAATGCCCAAGGGACCGGAAGCGGCTGGCCTCCGGGAATGGGCGGCGGGATACGCGCGTTGACGGGGCCTGTCAAGCCGTTCGGGGAAATGGCCGGGCCGGAAACCGGGCGCGGGAGGGGGCGGCGGGCTCAGTCCTTCAGCAACAGCCAGAGCGCAAGTGCCGTCATCGCCACGCCCGGCAGCACCAGTGCGGGCGGATGGGCGCGGTGCAGGGCAAGCTCCCACAGGATCACCCAGCTTGGCACCAGATAGGTATAGGCCATCACCTTGGCCGAGGGCAGCCGCAGCGTTGCATATTGCAGGAGGACGAAGGTCACCGCACTGGCTGCGACAGAGACATAGGCAAGCGTGATCCAGACGATGCGCGGCAGGGCAGCCCAGTCGGTGGCCCGGATCGCGGGCCAGGACCAGAGCGTCAGCAAAAGCGTTCCCGCCACCATCATGCCGAAGGTGAAGACGACCGGCGGCTCGCCCCGGTTCAGCTTGCGCACCAGCGGCGCATAGGCGGCATGGGCAACGCAGCCCCAGAAATAGGTGATCTCGCCCGCCCCGACCTTCAGCGCCAGAGCGGCCGCCAGATCGGCCCGGAAGATGACCCAGAGCGCCCCTGCGGCGCCGATTGCCAGGGCCAGCGCCATCCTTCCGGTCAGCCGCTGGCGCAGCATCAGCCAGCCAAAGCCCGCCGCCATCACCGGGGTCAGGGTAAAGACCGCCGCTGTCGAGACCGGCGCCGCCGTCCGCAAGCCTTCGAACATCAGCACGAAGTAGGCCGCCAGAAGCCCGCCGAGCGCAACATAGCGCCAGGGCGCCCGGGCGCGCTGCGCGGAAGCCCCGTGGTCAGGGCAGCCGCGAGGCCGACCAGCACGCCCGCCAGCAGGAAGCGCAGCGCCGACAAGGCCCCGGGATCGACGTAGGGCGCCGCCAGCGCACCAAGCGAGAAAGACCCCGCCACCAGCGCGGAAAAGGCAAGCATCGCCAGATGGCCCTGCGCCGAAGGTGTCAGGCGCAGAACCGCCATTCCTTCGCCGCCTCCTTGAGGTGGCTGAGAAAGGCCTGGACCTTGCGCGTCCGGTGCAGATCGACATGGGTCACGATCCGCAGCGGCGAGTCCCATTCCGGACGCGGCGGCATCACCTCGACAAGGTCGTCGTCACCCTCCGCCCGGAATGCCGCGATGAAGCCGATGCCCGCGCCCATGCGCACCGCCGCTTCAAGCGCCGCCTGTTCGGTCGTGGTATAGCTGATCCGTTCGGGCGGCACCGTCGATCGCAGCCAGCGGTGGAAGGGTGCGCGGGTCTGCTCGATATCGGCACAGACGAACTGGTGATCGGCGAGTTCGTCCTCGGTCTTCGGCAGGCCATGCGCCTCGGCATAGGAGCGGGCGGCATAAAGCCCGGTGCAGATGCGGACCAGGGGCTGCACCACATTGTCAGGCTCTTCGGGGCCGGCACGGCGCGGATCGCCACATGCGCCTCGCCGTAATCCAGCCGGAAGACGCGCATATCGGTCAGGAAGCGGACCTGCACGCCGGGCCATTTGCGTTGAAACGAGGTCAGAACCGGGGTCAGAAGATCGGACACGCCCGAGATCGAGGTCACCACCAGCTCGCCCGTCACCGTCTCTCCCTGCCCCTTGATGCGCGAGGCGAGATGGGAGAACTGCTCTTCCGTCGTCTGCGCCACCGACAGCAGATCGCGGCCCGCCTCTGTCGGGGTGTAGCCGCGCGCGTGGCGCTGAAAGAGTTTCGATCCAAGCTTCCGTTCCAGGGCATCGATGTGGCGGATGACCGTGGCATGATGCACGCCCAGCACATCCGCCGCACCCGATACGGTTCCCAGCCGGGCGACCTGATAGGCGGTGCGGACCTCGTCCCAGTTTTCCATCGCATTGCTCCTGTGCGTCTGCGCACATTCGGGGCAATGCAGCGCAGGTGCAAGGGCGTTTCTGCGGTGTTTCTGCGCGCCCGGCCCCGCGGGGGCGGATCGCCGGGCGCGGCCTATTCGGCGGCGACTGCGCTGCGGGTCTGAATCTCCACTTCGCGGGGCTTGAGGCGATCGATGAAATAGAGCTTCCCGGCTTCGAAGTGGAA
>JAAURK010000204.1 GCA_012032275.1 Tabrizicola sp. | reverse complement strand
ACATTGCGATGCCGGAAGCGGGAGCCATCCACTCCATCAATGGCGCATCAATGGCTGACCTGGCGCAAGGTCCACCTCGGGGATTGATGTGGAAGCCTTGGAAATCCGGGCGGCAGAGGTCACCACCAGCGACCTGGGCGATGCGCCGATGCTGCTCGATCAGATCCCGCCGGAGCAGGAGATCGCCAGCGTCACCGCTGACGGCGCCTACGACCTCCGCACGTGTCATGACGCCATCGCCGAACGCGGGGCTGAAGCCGTCATTCCGCCCCGCAAAAACGCCAAGCCGTGGAAGGCCATCACGGCTGGTGCTGCCGCGCGCAACGAGGCGCTGCGGGCGTCGAGATATCTCGGCCACGCGCTTTGGCGACGACGGAGCGGCTATCACCGCCGGAGCCGTGCAGAGACCAAAATGCACGGTGTGAAGCTGCCGGGTCAGCGCCTCATGGCGCGGGACTTCGACCGTCAGGTCGCGGAGTTCCAGATCCGTGTTGCCGTGCTGAACGGCTACACGGCTCTCGGCATCCCCGTCACGAAGGTCGCGGGATAGGTCTGTCCGGGGAAAGGGAACTTCCTGACGTCAGATCATTTGTGCAACAGAGTCCCTCTGGACGTGAATATGGAAGCCCCTGTGCGAAGCGCGCCTCGTCCCGGTCGATCGCCGGTTGCGTCGTCGGGGCAGGCAGAAAGGCTGGGACTGCCAACAGGACCAAGCCCAGCCAGCCGACACTTGCGCCAAGGTGGCTGGTCCGGCGCTCCGCGGGATACCGATGACACCGGGGCCGCGCCCTTGTCTGGTGTCATGCACCTGCCGCGTTGGAAAGCAACAATGGGCGCGGTCTGTGCAGGATCGGGGGAATGAGATGGCTTTGGGATTGCAGATCGAGAGGAACGGGCGAGCGGTTCGGCTGAAATGGCACCGCGCAAGGAGATTTGCGACGGACACAGCCTTCACCGGCGCCCGGCTGGTTGAGGGGTTGCAGGCGGGGGCCAGCGTCGAGATCGACATCAACCGGCACGGAAGCGGCGGATTTGCCGTGCTGCACGACCCCAGGTTGGATCGCGAGACGACAGGCAGCGGCGCGGTCGCCGAGGCGGACCCGGTGGCGCTGCGCGATCTGTTTCTGCGCGACAATGCGGGTCACCCCACGGCAGAGCCGCTGATGCTTCTGGAAGATATTGCCGATCTTCTGGCCAACTGCGAGGCCGCGCCGGGTGCGCTTCTGCAGCTTGATATCAAGACGGAAGCGGATGATCTGACCGAGGCCGATCTGGCCTCATTCCGCAAGGCGGTCGGTCGGATGGGGGTAGAGGTGATCTTGTCATCGGATGATGCCGTCGCGGTGCGGATGCTGGCGGGTGCGGCACTCGGCGTGCTGATCGGCCACGATCCCTGCCACGGTCGCCTTGTGGATGCGCTTGGTCGGGACCACGACTTCGGCGCCTTCGTAAGGGAGGCGCTGGCGGAAAACCCGGATGCCACAATGATCTATCTGGCGATCCCGATCGTTCTGGCGGCAGACGACAACGGCTATAACATGGTCGCGGCCTTTCAGGACGCCGGCCGTCGGGTCGATGCCTGGACCATGCAGGAACCGGATGCCGCCGTCCTGCGGCGGCTGCTTGATCTTGGGGTAGACCAGATCACCACCGACGATCCGGTCGCGGTCGAGCGCGCGGCGGCGCGGCTCTGACGGGTCATTCAATGAAAATCGGATTGGTAACGGCATGCAATGTGCCATCCGAGGCGCGAAGTTCGGCCATGACGAAGATATCGGGCACCTCGTCCACCGCCATTCTGCCGGAGGTTCCGGCCTTGACCTCAACCTCCCCGATCCGGCCTTCCGGCCCGACGATGTTCAGTCTCAGGTCAGCATCCGTTGTCGCCCATTCGACAGCCAGACTGGCGACGCGGCTGGTAGCACCACCCATTTCAACGGGTTTCGCACCAGGGGCCTGCGCCCAGAGAACAAGTCGCGGACCCGACGACAGAAAGTTCCGCCCGGCCCTGACGGCATCGAGAACCGCTGTCTCGGTCAAGTCCGCGGCATGGACATTGTTGAAGCCGCAGGCCTCGCCCGCATCGTCCTGGCCGTGGTGATCCGACCCCGCCGTCGCCATGAGCCGGTGTCCTTCGGCCAGCCAGGCCCGGTAAAGCGCCAGCCCCTCTTCGTTGTAGTCGGCCCAGGGACCACCGTTCCAGATTTCGACAAGCCGGGCGGGCCCTGGCATCAGGTCGTCAAACTCCCATCGACAACCTGTGCAGGCCGGGTCGCCAGGCGACCGCGGATGGGCGATGACGAAGGCGGCGCCCCGCGCCATCACCTCGGTGGCGATGCCGGGCATCGTCTTGCCGCTGACGCTGCCGGTCCGCCATTCCTGCCAGCCGGAATGACCAAGCGACAGGGCGTGGCCGCGATGCGTCGTCAGTTCGACCCCGCCCATCGTCAGAAGGTCAGGCCCGCCACGCGCGCGCATCTCCTCATGCCCTGAAACCGTGTTGTGATCGGTCAGCGTGACGAAATCGAGCTGCCGCGTGCGCGCCCAGGCGACCAGGTCGGGGATGTCCCACACCGCGTCGGAGTGCCAGCTATGCGCATGAAGATCGCCCCGGTACCAGCCCTGCCCGCGCGGCGCAGGGCGGTGTTCGGCCATCGCTGCAGCGCTCAAGATCGGCGCTGTATCGATCATGACGCGTACCTCCCAGCTCACCGGATCGGGGCCGAGAATGCGGAACGTGTCGAGCCATAGCGTCCAGCGCCCCGGCTCGGGCAAGCCCCTGACATAGCCGGGAGTGGCGTGCGCTGCATCGATCACGATGTTCATGTCGTCATTGTTGTGGCGCGCCCCGCGCGGGCCAGCGGGGCCGAACAGGCTGAGCGAAATGAGATTGTCGAAAAACGCATCCTTGGCTCGCGCCGGACTGGCGGCGAAGGTTACGGAAAGCCGGGTCGTGCGGGGCGGCACGTCGAAGACGACGGGGATATGCCCCTTGTGGTCGGCTTCGGTCAGCATGCCGTTGATGATCGTGGTCATGCCAATGTCCTTGCGTGAGCCGTCGACGGGCGGGCCGCTTCGGCAGTGCCGATCCGTTCGCCGTTGCGGTAGACCTGCAACCGCCCCGGAACGAGCGACACCCTGCTGCCCGTTTGCGGCGCACTGCTGCGGGGGCAGAGCCAGACCAGTTGGCCACCGTCATCGGTGGTAAGGTGAAGTCGCAACATCGGGCCGAGGTCCGTCACCCTGTCGACCCGGGCAGGTGCGCCATTGGACGCTGGCACAAGGTCTTCGGGCCGGCTGAGGATGGTCGCCGGACCGTCGGCGCATTGTGTCAGAAGGCGCGCGCCGAACCAGTCGGCGCGCCCGCCCGCGATAGTGGTTTCGCAGATGTTCGTCTGCCCGATGAACCGCGCCACGGTCAGCGACTGTGGCTCAAGATACAATTCGTTTGGGCGGCCGATCTGTTCGATGCGACCGCTGTCCATCACCACGATCCGGTCGGCCAGTTCCATCGCCTCTTCCTGATCATGCGTCACGAAGATCACCGTCAGCGTCAGGCGCCGCTGCAGCGCCTTCAGCTCTTCGCGAAGGTTGGCGCGCAGATGCGCATCCAGCGCCGAAAAGGGCTCGTCCATCAGCAGCACTTTCGGCTGCACCACAAGGCAACGGGCCAGGGCCACGCGCTGCGCCTGCCCGCCGGAAAGCTCTGCCGGTCGGCGGCTGCCAAAACGGGAAAGGCCCACGAGGTCCAGCGCTGCGGCCACGCGGTCGGCGATTTCGGTGCGCGGCAGACCCCGCACGCGCAGGCCGAAAGAGACGTTTCGCTCGACTGTCATGTGGTTCCAGAGCGCGTGCGACTGAAACACCATCGCCGTCGGGCGGCGGTTCGCGGGCAAGGTCGTGACATCCTGACCGGCAATCTCGATCACGCCGGTGTCCGGCTCCGTAAGCCCCGCGATCATCCGCAGCAGCGTGGACTTCCCGCAGCCCGAAGGGCCGAGAAGGCAGACCAGTTCTCCCTCCACCACGCTGAAGCTGGCCGCGGCCACCGCCTGGGCGCCGCCGAACGACTTTCCAACATCGGTCAGGCGCAGCATCTTAGGCCCCAAACCCCTGCGCGATGCCTTTCGCGCTCATCAAGCGGCGGGTGAGCAGCAGCACTACGAAAGAGGGCACCCAGATCATCACGCACAGGACGGCCGCCTGCTGGACGACAAGCTGCGTGGAAAGCTGCAGCAGCAAAAGCGGCATCGTCGTGACCTCGGGCGCGCCAACCAGCAGGGCCGATTCCACCTCAAAAGGATGGTGACGAAGCCCAGGACGTAGGACGCGGCAAGCGCGGGCAGGGCTTGCGGCATCGTCACCTGCAGAAAGACCCGCAGGCGCGAAGCGCCAAGGTCGAAGGCCGCCTCCTCCAGCGCGGGCGGGATACCGCGGAAGGCGGCGGTGGGAATCCAGATCATGAACAGCATCGCGCTCAGCATCTGGACGATGACGACACCCCAGAAGGTACCGATCAGGCCGATCTGCAGGAACACCGTGGCAATGGCGACAAAGAGGGTGAACTTCGGGACTGCGTTGATGGCGAGGAACGAAAAGAGGAGGAGTTGCCGCCCCGGGAAAGACAGGCGCGCAAAGGCATAGGCGGCGGGCCAGCAGATGACGGCGACAAGGGTCGTCGAGATGCTGGTGATGGCAAGCGAGGTCAGGATGGGCGTGATCACCGTCTCTCGCCCCAACATCTGATACCAGAACTTCAGCCCCCAGTCGGTCGGCAATAGGTTCGGATAGCGCCATTGCTCGGCAAAGGCCCAGATCATCACGGTGAGGATCGGCCCCAATATCACCAGAACCATGGTCAGCGCGATCAGCATCCCGGCAATGGGCGGCCGCGCGGTCATTGCCGTCCCGCCCGCGCCATGGTGGCGATGTAGATCAGTCCCACCACCGAGGCGATGGCCAAGAGGATCACCGCCTGTACCGCGGCCTCGTCGGGGCGCTGCAGGTTGCCCATTGTCCGCGCGATATAGACGCCCATCATCTCGGGCGCAGGCGGGCCAAGGAGATAGGGGATCGTGTAGCTGCCGATGGTGCCAAGAAAAACCAGGGCAAAAGCGATGATCAGCGGGCGCTGCAGCTGCGGCAGCAGGATTTCGGCAACGATGCGGCCCGCCCCCGCCCCAAGATCCCGCGCCGCTTCGATGGCGCTGTCGGACACCTGCGTCAGCCCGGCCGTGAGGACGAGGACAGGAAGCGGCAGGCTTTCCCAGATGAATGCGATGTAGGGGCCGATGGGGGTCAGGTATGGCGTGCGGTATCCGGTGATGCCGACCTGCTCGAGCAGCAGCTGAAAAAGGCCGTTCGGCCCAAGAAATCGAACAAGGGCATAGGAAATGATGATGGCCGGCACGAACAGCGGGAACAGCGAAAGCGCATGAACGATGGCGGCAAGCCTGCCGGTAGAGAAGCGGAGGTAGAGCGCAAGGCCAAACGAGAGGGCGAGTGCCGAGACGGTGCTGGCCAGCGTCCAGAAGACGGTATAGCGCAGGTTCGCCATGCTGTAGGCATCGGCGAAAAACGCAAGGTAGCGATCCGCGCCGAACCCGTCACCGACCCGGAAACTTCCCAGCACCATCGCGGAGGTGGGCAGGATCACCAGCAAGATGACCAGTGCAATCGGGGCCGCGACCAGCAAGAGCCCCCTCAGCCCCTCGTAGGGCGCACTGTTGCGCCCAGGCGCCGACGCGGCCGCAATCCCGTCAGCAGGCATCAGTCGCGCGTCAGGTTCGTCGCAACGTTCTTGTACCAGCCATCGTTCTTGGCCGTCTGCCAGTCGCCCGACGGGAAAGTCGGGATCGATACCGGAATGACATCGATGTATTCGGCCTTCAGTTCGGGCGGCAGATGTTCCCATCCGATGCCTGGAAAGCCGCCAATCTCGCGCACGCAGGAAACCTGCATCTCGGGCGACAGCATGAAGTTGGCAAGGGTCATCGCGCCTGCATGATCGGTCGCGTTCGACGGAATGGCGGAATAGGCAAAGCCGCCGCAAAGCGCCAGATCCTGCAACTGCACGACCTTTACCGTGTCAGGCAGTACCCCCTGATTGATCGCCTGCAGGGCCTGATCCGACCAGGCAGGGATCATGTCGACCGCCCCTTGTGCCAGAAGCTGGAGCGCCGGGGTGTTGCCAGCAGGATAGGTGCCCTCGCCGAACGTGTGGGGGTGCAGATCCTGAAGCACAGCCCAAGCTTTCTGGAGCATTTCCTCGGCCTTTGCTGGATCGAAATTCTCGCGCGTGAAGGCGGCGGGGTCGCGGCCATTGGCCTCGTGAATCGCCCGGATCACAAAGTTCGATCCCGATCCGCCCTTGTCGGGACGGCCATAGGTGAACCGGCCGGGATTGGCCTTGGCGAAGGCCAGGATGTCGGCGAAGGTCTTCGGGGCCTCGGCAACTTTGGCGCTGTCATAGGCGATCAGCACCTGGCTGCCGCGATAGGGCAAACGCACCGGCAGGTCAGTGGCAGCGGGGTTGATCATCGCCAGGTTCGGCACGTTGGACGTGTCAATGGTGGTCCAGAGTCCCGCCTCGATGGAGCCTTCGACATCTGCCGGATCAAACTCCTCGAAATAATCGGCTTGCGGGTCTGTATTCGATTGCATCGCCGCCATCACCCGCTGCCCGATGGTCGTGTTGCCATCGGCCACGCCGCGCGTGATCGTCAGGTTGAAGGTCAGATCGGGATGGGCCGCCTCGAACGCCGGCTTGATCACGTTGTTCCACCAGTCGGAGATGTTGGTATCGCCGTCGGTGTAAACCTGAAGAACCTTGCGATCCTGCGCGAAGGCGCGGCTGGCGGCGACAACGGGCACAGTTGCTGCTGTCAGAATGAACTCGCGGCGGTTGAACATCTCATGGCCCCTTGGCTAATGCAGACTTCCAAGCAGATAACGGTGGCTGATGACAGGAGCGTGACGCGGTTCCTTCTTCTGAAGGTGAGCAGCTGCCGAAGCACCCCGCGAAGGGCCGGTCTCGGGAAGCCGAGGTGCCGCAGACCGGCAGGCGTCAATGGTCGC
Source organism: Tabrizicola sp. (assembly GCA_012032275.1). Taxonomy (GTDB): domain Bacteria; phylum Pseudomonadota; class Alphaproteobacteria; order Rhodobacterales; family Rhodobacteraceae; genus JAAURK01. The sequence continues at coordinate 575 of JAAURK010000204.1, read as the reverse complement.
AGCGGGCCTTAAGTGACAAGGTCAGAAGACCCCCCGGTGCTCGGCCAGCGCCGGTGTACGGGGTGCGAGGAACGGGAAGTACTTCCGGGCCCGCTCGACGCGCAGGACGGGATAGAATACCAAGGCCGCGCCCGCCGCAAAGAGGACGGCGAAGACGGTATCGCTGAGGAAGTGCCGCCCCAGCCCGATCCGCAGGATCGAGGTCATGGCAACGTAGGCCACCGCCAACAGGACGGCCAGCGGGCGGCCGCGGTTCCGCGTGAGGTGCGGCCAGAGCATGACCACGACGGGGATGGCGAGGCTTGCAGCCAGCGCGACCTCGCCCGAGGCGAAGGAGCAGTTGCGCGTGCATTCGTTGACCACTTGCCACGGCGGGGAGAATTGCGCAGTCCCGCCGAAGTCAGCAAGCGTGCTGGGCCGGGCCCGGCCGATATGAGACTTCAGGAGAAGGTTGACCAGCCCGCCGCTGGCCAGGGCGACACACAGGAGCGGATAGGCCAGAAGGCGCAGATCGTCGCCCCGCACCTTACCCGTCATCACGCCCGTAGAGGATGCCTGAGAGTAGCAGAAAGGTG
>JAAURK010000203.1 GCA_012032275.1 Tabrizicola sp. | reverse complement strand
AGCAGATAGCCGCCGGTCGCGCCTCCCAATCCAGCATCTCGCCCGCGACGAAGATGCCGGGCAGCGCCCTCAGTTCCAACCCCCCCGGTCACCGCCGCCCGCGTCACCCCGCCCGCCGAGGAGATCGCTTCGTCGATCGGACGCGCCCCGCGCAAGGGAATGGTCAGCGATTTGATCCGCTCCAGCGGCGCGTGCCTTGCACATTCCATCAGCAAGGCCACCGCCGCTGCCGACAGGCCGAGCTTGCGGAGCCGGTTGACCGTCGTCTCGCCCGCCTTCGCGCGGCCAAGGCGTGCGGCAAGCTGCGCCTCGGAAAGGTCGGGCAGCAGGTCCAGCACCAGTTCCGCCCCCTCCCGCAGATCGCGTGACACGGCATAGATCCCGCCCCCTTCAAGCCCGCGGGCAGAGATCACGAATTCCCCGCGCTCCTGCCGCCCGGCGACCAGAAGTGCGGCACCTTTCACCGGCTGACCGAAAACCCGGCGCATATGTGGCGACCATGCCACCTCGAACCCCATGTTTGCCGGGCGGAACGGGGCGATCCGGACGCCTTCGTCCGCAAGCCACGGCACCCAGGCAGCGTCCGAGCCAAGCCGCGCCCAACTCGCCCCGCCAAGTGCCAGGACGGTGACGCGGGGCGTCAGCAGCCTTTCGCCCTCCGGCGTCCGAAACCGCAGGCTTTGGCCCGAGAAACCCTCCCACCGCCATCGGGTGCGGATCTCGACGCCGGATTGCGACAGCCGGACGAGCCAGGCGCGAAGCAGCGGCGATGCCTTCATCGCCACCGGAAACACCCGGCCCGACGTTCCGGTGAACACGTCCTGCCCAAGCCCGCGGCACCATCGGGCAACGGCTTCCGGCCCGAACGCATCCAGCATCGGGGCCAGCCAGTCGCTGTCGAACCGGCGGGCAAAGTCGGGCAGGGGTTCGTCTTTCGTGACGTTGAGTCCGGATTTGCCCGCCATCAGGAACTTGCGCGCGACCGAGGGCTTCGCCTCGCAGACAAGAACGCGGCGCCCGGCCAGCGCCAGCTCTTCCGCCGCCATCAGACCGGCGGGGCCTGCGCCGATCACCAGCGCATCGGTCACATCCCGGGGCCCTTGATCTCGACCACCCGATGCGGATAGGGCATTTCGATCCCGGCCTCTTTCAGCGCGTTCCAGACCGCGAACAGGACCGGGCTCTTGTACTTGTTCTTTCCGTCATCGATCCCGCTGGCCCAGTATTCCACGCTGAAATCGACGCTCGATTCGCCAAAGCCGGCCAGTTCGCAATCCGGCCCGTCGGGTTCCTGCAGGATGAAGGGCAGTTTCGCGACGGCGGCGAGGATGATGTCGGGCACCGTGTTGATATCGGTGTCGTAGCTGACCGAAAAGGCGACCTCATAGCGGTTGGCGCTGCCCTGATCGGAATAGTTGACCACGCGGCTGGTGATGAAATGTTCGTTCGGGACCACGATCCATTTGCCATCGAAGGTTTCCAGGATGCAGGCCCGCGCGGTCATCTTGACGATGGTGCCCTTTTCGCCGCCGTCGAGTTCCACGTAATCGCCGACCGTGGTCTGCCCTTCCACCAGAAGGATGATGCCGCTGATGAAATTCGCCGCGATCTGCTGCAGGCCAAGCCCGATCCCGACGCCAAGCGCGCCGCCAAGCACGGCGATTGCGGTGAGGTCGATCCCCATGATCGACATCAGCAACAGCAGCGCCACGCCGAAGATGGCGATCTCGGAGGCTTTCATCGCCAGTTCGCGCATCGCGGGGCGCAGTGTCGGTTGCGCCTTTATGTAGTCGCTGCTTTGCCGGTTCGACCACGAGCCGAGCCAGAACAGGATCGCCCCCGCGATCACCCCCCGGATCAGCGCCAGAACCGAAAAGCTGATGTTGCCGAGGTTCACGACCGTTGCGTCCAGCCGTGCGGCGATGGTGTCGAGCACGCCAAGCGCGTAAAGCGCCATCACCGGCATCAAGACATAGCGCCCGAGCAGCTTCAGGAACCCGTCCGGCAGCACGTCGCGCACCAGTGCCCTGGCGGCAAGCAGCAGGAAAACGCGCTTGCCAAAGGCGATCACTTCGCCAGAGCCGAACGCCTGGCGGGTAATGCCCTCTCCCGCCGCCGTCAGCGCGAAGGCCAGAAGCGGCAGCAGTAGCGGCAGGAACCGCAGGGCAAAGCGGCGGGATCTGGCGAAGAGGCCCGCGGCCTCTTCCTTCGGGGTCAGCAGCCGCGCAATCATCGGGCCGAGGTGTCGCGCCATCAGCCGCGCCGCAAGATAGGCCGCCGCCAGCAGCGCGAACTGCGACCATGCGGCGGGCGACCCAAGCCAGCCGATAGCGATCTGATAGCCCTGGTCCAGCCAGCCCAGGATACGCGCCAGAAACTCCGACTGTCCTTCCATCATCTACCTCTGATTGCCGCCGGACCGAAGCGCGACCCGTCCGATGGCATTCAGCAGGATTTGCGCCGCAAGGATAGCCGTCATTCCGCTGTGATCGTAATCCGGCGCGACCTCTACCAGATCGATCCCCACGACGCAGCCACGTTTCGTCAACCCGTCGATCAGTTCCAGCACCTCGTAATAGAGAAACCCGCCATGTGAGGGCGTGCCGGTGCCGGGCGCGATGGAGGGATCAAAACCGTCGATGTCGATGGTGAGATAGTAATCCACCCCGGCAGGCACGCGGTCAAGCACCGCATCCACACCCAGCTTGCGGATCTGGCGCACGGAGAGGATGTCAGAGCCCAGTGCCCGCGCCGCCACATAGCCTTCCTTCGCCGTCGAGGAGACGTTGCGGATGCCGAATTGCGACAGGCCGGTCACATGATCCTGTTCGGCGGCGCGGCGCATCGGATTGCCGTGGCCATGGCGCACGCCGTGCCGTTCATCGACGAAATCGAGATGGGCGTCGATCTGGACGATATGGATCGGGCCGCGACCGGCAAAGGCGCGGATGCAGGGGATATTGACCGAATGATCGCCGCCAAGGACCACGGGCAGGGCTCCGGCGGCAAGGATGGCGCGCACGCCCTCCTCGATCGCCAGATGGCTGCGTTCGGTATCGGTATGGACGATGTCGGCATCGCCGATGTCGACGATCCGCACGCCGTCAAGATAGGTGACGTCGTCCTCGTGATCATAGGCACCGGCATGGCCGAAGGAAAACAGCATCGAGGCTTCGCGAATCGCCCGCGGCCAAAGCGCGCGCCTGCCCGCCACTGGGTGCCGAAATCGAAGGGCGCCCCCAGAACGGCGACATCGGCATCGATCTTCGTCCAGTCCGGCTGATAGGGGTTCTTGCCGAAGGTCGCGATCCCCACGAAGGGCAGGTTCAGCCGACCGGTCTCGTAGCCATGCGTCATGTCGCGCCCTGCCCCCGTCAAGTCATGCGCTTCAGCGCGGCCAGATGCCCGGGCGCAGCCGCAAGGGCATCGCCTGCCAGGCCGCGCGCAGCATCCATCAGCGCTTCCGGCGCGACGATCCTGTCAATCAGCCCCCAGGTCAAGGCTTCCGCCGCGCCGATGCGCTGACCGGCCAGCAGGATCATCCGCGCCCGGGCAGGCCCGACCAGGGCGGCAAGCCGTCCGGGGTCGGAAGGTTGCGGCAGATGGCCAAGCCGCAGCACCGGGTAGAAAAAGCTGGCTTCGGGCACGGCGATGCGCAGATCGCAGGCCAGCGCCATCCCCATCGCCCCGCCCGCCAGCGTGCCGTTCAGTGCCGCAATGGTCAGGCCCGCAAAGCCCGCGATGGCCGATGACAGGCGCTCCCAGACCGGATCGCCGCCCAGACCGGCCTTCATGGCGTCGAGATCCGCCCCGGCCGAAAAGACCTTGCCCGCGCCGGTCAGAATCATGACCGAGGCGCCCTGGTCCCTCGCCTCATGAACACTCGTTTCCAGCCTCCGCAGCATGTCGGCAGTCAGCGCATTCGCCTTTTCCGGTCGAGAGAGGTGCAGCGTCCATAGACAATCGTCGCGTTCAACCTGGATCATCCACCACCCCGCGCCTTTTCACCTTATTTCACCGTCAATCCGCTCTGGCTGGCCTTGACGCCTTCGCGGCTCTCAGGGACATTGCGCCGGAATTTTTTCCTACGAAAGGCATGCAATGAAAATCTGGAAACTCGCGGGCAGCACGGCGCTGGCTCTCGTTGGCTTTGGCGGGGCGGTGCAGGCGATTACGCCTGAAGAGGTTTGGGGCAACTGGCAGGCCTATTACGCCCAGTCGGGTGCCGAGCTGACTGTCGGCAACACCTCGCGCAATGGCGACACGCTGGAGGTTTCGGGTATCGCGATCAAGATGACGGTTGACGGTGAGGCGAGCGCTTCGATCGCGTTCGACAAGGTCAACTTCAAGGAACTGGGTGACGGCAAGGTCGAAATCACCATGTCCGATGTCATCCCGATGGAAATCTTTTCCAGTGTTGAAGGGGAATCCATCTCTGCCATGAAGATGGCGATCGGCCAGACCGGTATGGTCACGATTGCCAGCGGAACGGCCGAGGCGACAAGCTATGAATTCACCTCGCCTGCGCAGACCATCAAGATCACCGACATAAAGGACGAAACCGGCACGCCGGTGGATGCTGTCGTGGATCTCGCGCTGGCATCGGTGACCGGCACCTACCTCGTAGAGGCAGCGGGAGACCAGGGCGGAACGCTGGACAGCCAGCTTAGCGCCGCCGGGATGGACATGACGATTGTCGGCCGGGACGCTGACGACGGCACCGAATTCACCGGCACGATCAAGCTCGCCGATCTCAAGGGCTCGTCCAAGGGCGGCTTCGTTGGCGCCGACCTGATGAAAACCATGGCAACAGCGGTCAATGCCGGTTTTTCCACCGACAGTGATTTCACCTTCGGTGCCATGTCGGTCGATTTCGCCGTCACCGAAAATGGTGCGCCCACGAATATTCTCGCCGCAGCGACCGGCGGCGGCCTTGAGGCGAACATCTCCAAGGCCGGAATTACCTATGGCACCTTCCTGAACGGGTTCGACCTTTCGGTCTCCGGCGCGGCTATTCCGTTGCCCGAAGTCAAGCTCACGATGGCGGAAACATCGTTCAACATGGCCGTTCCGATAGCAAAGGCCGATGCGCCGCAGGATTTCAGTCTGGTGACGAAACTGGTGGATCTGTCGGTGTCGGATGATCTTTGGGGGATCATCGATCCCGCGGGAACGCTGCCGCGCGATCCGGTGACGCTGATCGTCGACACCAAAGGCACCGCGACGCTGACGGCCGATCTGATGGATGAAACCCTGCAGGATACGCCCGGCGAGGTGAACACCCTTGATCTGAACCAGGTGCTTGCCAAGGCGCTGGGCGCGGAAGTCACCGCTGACGGGGGGCTGACATTCGACAACAGCGACCTGACCACCTTTGGCGGGATGCCTGCCCCGACAGGCGCGATCAATGTGTCGCTGAAAGGCGTGAACGCGCTGATCGACAACCTGATCGCCATCGGCATTCTACCCGAGGATCAGGCCATGGGCGCGCGGATGATGCTGGGGGTCTTCGCCAGGCCGGGTGCCGGTCCGGACGAGCTGGTCTCGACCATCGAGTTCAAGGATGGCGGCATTTTTGCCAACGGGCAGCAGCTGCAATAAGGCCCGACCACTTTTGACAAAGGCCCTGGTCATGTTGCCGGGGCCTTTGGTGCAACGATGCTTGACCGCGGGGCCCGGTTCGAACAGCATCAACCTCCTGCCTGACAAAAGAGCGGTTACATCGTGACACGTTTCCCTTTCCGGAATTTTCTGACCCTGACTGTCCTCTCGGTGTTTGTCGCGGCTTCGCAGGCTGGCGCCCTGACTGCCGACGAGGTCTGGGCCGACTGGCAGCTTCGGGCCGAGGAGGCGGGCGCCCCGATCACCGCCGCCACCCGCCGTGAAGGTGACCGGCTGGTCGTGACCGGCATCGAGATCCCCGTCGGCCCGGTGGATGACCGTGATGTCCTCCGGCTGTCGCGGATCGATCTGCAGGATCGCCCGGACGGAACGGTGGCGCTTCTTCTTCCGCCAAGCTTTCCCATCGTCGTCAACAAGTCCTTGCCGAGGGAGGCGGGGGAGATTGAGGTAATCACGCTCACCGCCTCTGCGCCGGGATTTTCCATGATCATCGCCGGTCTGGGCGAGCAGGCCGATTACGACCTGTCCGCGCCAAGCCTGGTGATCTCGCTCGCCTCGGTGGTGCCCGCGCTTGGCCCCGGTGAAAGTGCTGACTTCAACCTGGCGCTGGCGGATTTCGCCCTGCGGCACCGGATGGACCTGACCGCGCCCACGCAGACGGTTGCCTCGACGCTCCGGCTCGGGACGCTGCATTTCGACGCCAAGGTCGACATTCCGGGAGACAAGCAGACCTTCGCCTTCACGATCGATCTGGCCGCTGTGGCCGCGGCTTTCGATGCTGTCATTCCGCCGTCAGCACAACGGCAGCCCGAACCGGGCGAAGAGCCGACGATAGCTGCCCTTCTCACGACCATGTCCGATGGGCTCTCGATCGGCGCCAGCCTCTCGCATGACGGGATTTCGGTGAAGGTTGACGGGCAGACGGAGGCCGAACTGCCGTTTGCACTGGAGGTCAGCTCGGCCTCGCTGAAAGGGGCGACCAAGCTGGATCGCGATGTTTTCGACTATGATCTGACCATCGGCCGGACCGCACTCAAGACCACCGTCGACGACCCCGAAATCGGCGTTCCCGAGATCGAGATGAGCGTTGCGGAATACAGCGGGCGCCTTTCGTTCGGGATCGGCAATCTGACCGATCCGCAGGAGGCGCGGCTGACCTTCCGGCTGATCGACCTGACGCTGCCGCCCGCAATCTGGGCCGAGGTCGATCCCACCGGTCTTTTTCCGGCGACGCCGATTTCCTTCGCGATCGACCTCACGGGAGGCTATGCGCTTGGCCCCGAAATGCTGGAACCGGGATGGGAGCCGCAGCCAGATGTCTTTCCGCCGATGGATATCGTCGGGCTGACGCTTCAGGAGCTGCTGGTTTCGGGATTTGGCGTCACGGTGAAGGGGGATGGCACCCTGACCTTCGATGAAAGCGATCTGACGACATTCGCTGGGGTTCCGGCACCCGAGGGCAGGATCGGGCTGGAGGCAACTGGTGTCTACAGTTTGATCGACCGCGTCGCTGAAGCCGGGCTTGTCCCGCCGGAACAGCTTACCCCGCTCCGCCTTGGCCTCGCCTTCATCGGGAAGGCCGGAGAGGCGCCGGACAGCCTGGTGTCGGCGATCGAGTTTCGCGACAAGTCCTTCTACCTCAATGGCCAGAAACTGCGCTGAGCACCGGCTTGCGAAGACGGCAGGCGGGGACTAGGTCAGGGCAAGAGCAAAAGGATATGCCGATGCGCCCCGATCTGACCGATCTGACGACTGCCCTTCTTGATGCCGCCAGACGCGCGGGCGCGGGGGCGGCGGATGCGCTGGCGGTGGCGGGCACCTCGCTGTCGATCGACATCCGCCAGAGCAGGCTTGAACAGGCAGAGCGGTCCGAAGATGTGGAGCTTGGCCTTCGGGTGCTGATCGGCGGGCGGCAGGCATGCGTCTCGGCCTCTGACACTTCGGCCGTGACGATTGCCGCATTGGCCGAACGCGCCGTCGCCATGGCCCGCGAGGCACCTGACGATCCCCATGCCGGGCTGGCCGATCCCCGCGGCGCTGGCCAGCGGATGGGACATCGCGGCGCTTGACCTTTGCGAT
>JAAURK010000202.1 GCA_012032275.1 Tabrizicola sp. | reverse complement strand
ATGATCGACACGCCCTGCGCGGCGAGTTTCGCCACCACCTCGACGAGGCGCTCGAATTCGTTCGGGGTCAGGGGAAGACGTCGGTTCGTCCATCGCGATGATGCGGGCGTTCGAGCGCAGCGCCTTGGCGATCTCGACGATCTGGCGCTGTGCGACGCGCAGGGACCGCACCGGTGCGGTCACATCGATCCCGGCATCCAGCGGGGCCAGCAACCGCCGCGCCTCGGCCTCTTGTCGGGTGCGGTCGACCAGAAGGCCGCCCGCCCGCCGCAAGGCCGCTCCAAGGTAGATGTTCTGTGCCACGCTCAGTTCCGGCACCTGCTGCAATTCCTGATGGATCATCGCGATTCCGGCCGCCGTGGCATCGCGCGGAGTGTTGATGGTGACCGGAGTTCCGTCGATCCGGATCAGACCGCCATCGGCACGGATCACGCCGGAGAGGATGTTCAGCAGGGTTGATTTCCCGGCGCCGTTTTCGCCCAGCAGGCCATGCACCTCGCCCGGTTGCAGCGTCAGCGCCACGTCCCGCAACACCTCAATCGGGCCAAAGGACTTGTCGATACCGGTCAGGGAAAGTCGGGGGATCATCGCGCCATCCGCTTGAAAGGTGCGGCCAGCCCCGGTCTGGGCAGGCCGCAGTTGGCATCACTGGGCCATCAGCGCGGCACGCAAGGCGACCATGTCGGAGGTGGCATAGGTCTCCACGTTCTCCTGCGTGATCAGCGCCTGAGGTGTGGCCACCACGCGGGGCAGATCCTGCCCCGCCATGAGACGGAGCGCTACTTCCATCGCAATCTCGCCGGTCAGAACGGGAAAGCTGTCGACGGTTCCCGTCAGATCGCCCGACCGCACCGCCGCATAGGCATCCGAAATGCCATCGGTCCCGAAGACGGCGACCTGTTCGGCCTTGCCTGCGGCCTTGACCGCCTCGACTACCCCGAGCGCCATGCCGTCGTTATTGGCATAAAAGCCGATAAGGTTCGGATACTGCTGAAGAATGGTCGAGGCCGCGTTGAACGCCTCTTCCCGGCTCCAGTTCGCCGGAACCGAGGCAACGACCTCGAAATTGCCGGCGGCGGTGATGGTTTCGGTGAAGCCTGCGGTGCGCTGACCCGCAGCATAGACCCCGGGCTGGCCTTCGATCACGGCGACCTTGCCGCCATCGGGGCGGTTGGCGATGAACCAGTTCGCGACATTGACGCCGTTGCCCTTCTGCACGTTCCCGACATAATGGGTCGCGGACGGAATGACCGCATCATTGACGTTGAGAACCGGGATCCCCGCAGCCGCAGCCGCCTCGACCGCCGGGATCAGGTTGGCGTCGGTCTGGGGCGAGAAGAGAAGCGCGTTGAAGCCCTGGCCGATCAGGTTTTCGGCAATCGAAAGCTGGCCAAGCTGGTCGCCTTCGGACTGGGCCGCCTGATAGACGAATTCGATCCCGAGCGCGGTGGCCACGTTCTGATAGCCTTCGCCAAGCGACCGCCAGTACTCGTTGGTCAGCGTCTTTGACACGCCACCCACCTTGGTGCCTGCCGCCGGGGCGGGCAGCGGGCCGAACTTGGCCTCAAGCTCCGACCAGTCCATCCGGTCGGCTTCGCTGTCGGAATTCAACGGGGCCAGATCCTGGGCCTGAGCCATGCCAAAGGTCAGCGTCAATGCGCTGACAGCCAGCGCGCCTTTCAGAAAGTGTTGCATCAGTTCCTCCCATAACAACACGGTTTCATTGCTCTTTCGTAAAGTCAGCCTGTCGTTGCCCTTGCCAGGGCGAGGCGCGCGATCTCTTGCGCCTCGACCGGGTCTTGCTGGCCCTGGGCGCGGGAAAGACGGTTGTCGCCCTCCATCCGGGCGACCGCATCGAGCATCCGGCGCACGGTGCGGATATTGGCGGCACATTCGGCCACAGGGTCGAGGCCCGAGGCATCGGGGAAGGTGTCGAAATAGATCGCGCCGTCAAAGCCGCCGCGATGTGCCGCCTGCAGCAGCTCCAGCGTGGCCTGTTCATGCACCGCGCCAACCATCAACCCGTCGTCGCGCTTGGCATAGCCATCGTTGAGATGCAGGCCCAAGAGGCGCGAGCGGCTCTGGATCAGGGCCGCCGCAAAGGCCGGCTGTTCGTCGGCGTAAAGGGAATGGGCGAAATCGATGGTCACGCCAAGGTTCGGCAGACCAATTTCTTCTATCGCAAGAAGCGTGGTGGCCGCATCCGGCAGGACCGAGTAAGCCCTTGGTTCATTGGGTTTGTATTCGATGGAAATCAGGCATTCCGGATCATGCGCGGCCACTTCGGCAATGCCTGCAATCTCATCCGCCCAAAGTGCCGGGTAGTCGCACTGAAAGGCATAGTCCCACCCATCCTGCCCCAGCCAGAGCGTCATCATCGGTGCGCCCATCGCCCGCGCGCCGTCAATGCCGCGCTTGGTCAGGTCAATCGCCTCGCGCCGCACGGCGGGGTCGGGATTGGTGAAGGCGCCGCGCTTGAACGCCGGGTTGGTGTAATAGCGCATGGCGAGGCCCGACACCTGCAATCCGCAATCGCGCACCATCCGGCCCACCGCGACAGGGTCGTCGTCCACATGGTCCGGGAAATTCAGATCAAGCTCGGTCAACCCGTCAACCGTGGCCGCGCGGCGCACCATCTGTTCCAGGCTCGGCCGCCCCGAAAGGCCGGGCCAATAGGCAGCAGAGCCAGAGGCGAACGAGTTGATCCGCGTCGCAAAGCGATTACCGAGCATCCGATTCTCCCCCATCACTTCACAGTATTCGAAAAAGTCGTGATGTAAAGCCATGGGCCACCCCTGCCCCGCTGGGAGCATCCACGTTTCGCTGCGGGACTTTTCACGCAATCTTCCGCCCTCTCCGATCATCCGGAGAGGGCGGGCAAAGCGGTCCAACGACCGGCTGGTGACCCGTGATCAGGTCAGTTGGGCAGCGTTCGGGTAGGGTCGGGATTGGTATTGTTGCCGCCCCAGGTGTAGGCAAACCAGACCTTGCCGGGTTCGTAGGCGTAGGTCTTCTGGGTCGGCCGCCATGACCATCCTCCGCCGCCAGGTGCGGGTCACCTGGAGCCGGAAGGGCATTGGGGTCGCCTTGCTGGGCTGCGCCTTCCCCTCCTTGCTGACCCGCGTCAGGTATTTCCACGACGACGGAGTTTTCGGGAGTTGTCTCCACTCCGGTCGAAACGCTTGGTGTGCCCGGCGGCAGCTCGCCCGAACCTGTGCCCACACTGTCGTTGTCGGTCACCGCGATGTTCTGGCCATTTGCCTGATCCAGGTTGGCGAGGCTCAAGGTGCTGGGACCGGCGAGAGAGGAGCTGCCGTCGTCGACCAACTGGTCGGCGTCTGCCTGCTGCATCGGGTTACCGTTCACGTCAACCGGCGGACCACCGCCGTTTGCATTTGCATATGCCGCGCCAGGCTCATAGGGCTCGATTAGCGACCTCTGAGTGCCGTCTTCAAAGACCTGGGTGTACTGAGTGCCTACGAGAACACGCCGTCCGTCTACTTCGGAGTAGATCGGGGTAACGACTGTGTTCTCCAGAACCTCGCCCGGCGGAGCAATCTCGTTGACATAGTACCTATCGAAGTCCCCGTCGCCATCAAGATCTTCGGGGGGACGAGGTTGCGAGCTGGCACTGCTGAGGCTGCGCTGGTGCCGTCGGTGGCCGCGTTGCTGTCAGCGATCGAAACCCGTTCTTCGAGTTCGCCGTCGCCATCGACATCGCGAAGGTTTGCAACGTCGCCTGGCCCGAAAACACTGTCGAAACTGCTCAGCATGAATGACGAACCGCCCAAGCTCAAGGCTTCGCCGACCGCCCGACCCATCATTCCCCGCGCGTCGTTGCCGCCGCCGCCGATAACGTGTCCGGCGGCACGACCGGGTATCCCGCCTGCATAGGCAAATGCCCAACGCAGGAAGTTGTGGGCCACACCACCCACGCCTTGTGCCCGCGTCGACAAACTGTGTACTGGCACGGTTGAACTGATCGACGGCGCAGCTTCGACCCTGAGCGAGTTCGATCCGTCGGCCTCCTTGGTGACCGCTACTTTGAAATCGACGCCCACGGTTACAACGGGAGGTCGATGACCGGTTGCCCTCATGAGACCCTGCATCCACGCCGGCAGGACTCTATCAGCGGCATATGTGTACTCGATTGAATAGCGCAGGTTCCCCCCGCCCCACATCGGTCGCCCCAAAGCCGAGGTTGTGACCGTTCCGTTGCCGGCAGCGAGGTTGCGGCCGAAGCTCACCCTGCCGTCGGCCGCGAGTCCGGCTTCGCCTTCAAGCCAGACTGTATGTTCGTAGCCGATGACATTGCCCGGCACATTGCCCGGCTTGACGATACCGGCCCTTACGTCGACGACCGACGAAACCTCGCCCGATAAGGTCAGCGCCCCGCGATCAAAGCCTTCGTCGCTCGACCACTGCCCCTCGCCAAAGACATTCGGCCCAACCGGCAGGTTTGCTCCTCCGACAGGGCCCGGGTTTGCTCCTTTGACAGGGATCGGGACCGAAGCGTACTTGACTTGCGCCTGCACCTTGATGGGAAAACCGCCATTCGGATGTCGCGCTTCGTAGGTCACGATTTCCGTGCTGCCGGGGGCGCCGATGCGCCCGCCGACGCTGACTTTCGTGAGCGTGCGTCCCTTGTTTCTCATGGGAACCGTGTGGACAACATCTTTGTTCATATCGCCCATGCCAAGCTCAGTCATGCCTGCCTGAAGCGCCGGGCTCTTTTCAACAAAGTAGACCTGACCCGGTTCCGACTGGCCTTCGGGAATATAACCGAGCGCCTCCATCGCCTCGCCGTCAAGCATGACGCCGTCTTTGACAAGCTTCTGTTCCTGTGCGTCAATTCCACTCTGCACCTCAGGAGCTGTCAGAACCGAAGTCACTACGGCTTCATCCTCCTGCTGTTGCGCGGCAGTGGGTGGCGGAAGGATCTTGGCCGCACGATCCTCCTCGAACCGAAGCAGCGCGTCAAAGGCCGGCAACGCGGGCTCTTGCAGAATTTCATCCGTGTAATGAAGATTGCCGCTCGCGTCGAAGGCATTTGCCATCGTCGTCACCGCGTTCTTCGCCTTGGTGGGATCGCTGTTCTCGATCGGCATGAAGACGGTCGTGACCTTGCCTGTTACGGGATCCAGGTATTCGAAGCCGATGATCGGCATGCCATCGACCGGGGACGCACCGATATACATCGTGCTCGGCTCGATCACCTGGCCGTTGACCGAGACGACGGGTTTGGTCTCTTTCGCGACCGTGTTGCCGTTGGCATCGGTCGTGAACTGATGGGCACGCGGAGCCCAGAGTTCGACGACGGTGCCATTGGCGTCGGCGTAGGAATCGACCCTTTCCAGATTGGGACGGTTGGGCAGGTTTCTTCCGTTCTTCGGGACGGCGCGGAAGGCCAGGAGGTCTCTCATCGCGGAGGCTTGGCAGATGGCAAAGCGTTGATCAGGTTGGCCGCCTTCGTCCCGCCCATCGTTTCAAGGATTTCCGCGGCCTCATGTGGGCGCATCCGGGCCAGCAGATCTGCGGCCTTGGCAGGAGGCATCGCGCTCAGGATGGCAACGGCATCATCATGTCCCATCCGGTCGAGATAGGCCGCGGCCTGATCAGGCGGCATCGAGTCCAAAGCGGCCGCTGCGCTTTCCGCGCTGCTGAAATCCAGCGGGGCTTTCGGTGTGCCGTTCACAATCATGTTCAGATTGTCGAACGCCATCCATTGTGCATTGCCCTCCGGAGTGCCGGTGCCCTGCAGCTGCACGCTCGTGGTCACTGTCTTGCCATCCTTGGTCTTCGCGGTGACGAAGTACGCGGATGAACCGTCGGCATAAGTCACCGGCGTCGCGTCGACAACCGTGGCTTCTTGACCGTCTACCGTCACGACCGGAGTGGTGAAGGTCGCTTCCGTCGTCCTGCCGTCATGACCAACCTCGCCGAACTGGTGTTCGCGCGGCATCCATACCTCGACCTGCTCGCCGTCGGGGCCCGGGCTTTCCGCGGTTCTTTCCAGATTGCGGTGGGGCCGGTTCTCGGAGCCCGCAGGCGGGGGCGAGGAAAATTCCTTGTAGTCCTGCAGATAGCGATCTTCCTTGCTGCCCGCGGGAACCGTGTAGGTGATCGGGTGCTGGTCATACGCGCTCTTGACATGGCCATGAAAGACCCAGATTACAGTTCCGTCACCGTTATCTTTACGCTCCATTCGGTTGCCGTCGACGCCGTCCTTGGCTGTACCAACAACGCCGCCGAATGCGATATCCGCCACTTCGCGGATATGTGGCGTGGCGTAGCTGCCAAGAGCTTGCCCTTTGTCGTTATGCGAGGCATTCGCCATCCAGAGATTGGCGTGGTTCACCATGCCAAAGGTGAAGTTGTTCGTCACAGGAGAGCTGTCATCGGCGTGCGTATTCGGCATAGCAGTTGGACCGACAGGTTCGCGATGCGCCGAAAAGGCAATGAAATCGCCGCTTTGCCCTGGCTCGATCTTTATGGCTCCGCGGATCACCGAATGCGTCAACCCGTCCCGGGTGATGCGCTGTGTGCCGCTTTCGTCCTTGTAGCCGAAATTGGCAGCCACGACATCACGATGGCCATTCTTGCTGCTGAAGGGTTTGGTATCCCCCAGCACGTGATCGGTGGCGGCATCCATCTCCACCGCGGTCATGCCGACCCTCTGGTAGTGCGTGATCCAGACTTCAGGCGGGCGCGTGTCGCTCGGTTTGCGGTGCTTGTAGGCTTCGAATGCCGCGTGCCGCGTCATCGCGTTGGCAACCGTATCCGCACCGACGCGCCCCAGGTCTGTGACATATCCCCCCCCACCTGCGGGGTCTTGCTGGACGACGCCATCGGCATAGATCTTGTCGGTTCCGGTTCCAGCCCAGACCGCAGGATTGTCAGTCCGGGCTGGGCCGATTGGCACGAAGTAGTTCTCGTTGTCGATCGAATAGCCATAGACCCTCATCATCCGGTCGGCTTTCCCCGATGTCATCCCGCCATCGATACTGGTCATCGCGGCGTGAAACTCGGTCCGGTCAAGCTGGTTGTCGCCATTGGCATCATAGGACTTCATATGCGCCCGCTGACCTTCCAGCGTCGTCAGGTCATAATAATTGCCGTCGCCCCCTGCTGCCCAACCGGGCTGGGGTGTTGCCGAAACGCTCGTCGGTTGGACAGGGCCCGCCTGGGCCTCGGCCGTAACATGCTGGCCGTTCGAGACCACTGTGATCGTATCGCTCTTTGCATTCCGGAAGAGGCCCGGATCGCTGGCCCGTGTCACCTTGCGCCCGTTCGCAACGCCGCTGACCCGCGCACCGGCGTCGCCGTCTGCCACACCGATGCCCAACTGGCGCGCGCGGTCCGATACTGCCTCGCCCTGCTCCTCGTCCGAGGTCCGTTGCAGCTGCTGCCCGCGCAGGGTTGGCGAGATCAGGACCCGGCCCTGCCGCCCCTTCCCACCCGAGACATAGGCGCCGCGCGCGCCGGGGGGCAGCTTGTCGTCGCCTGACCCGTTGGCCGGATCGGCCTGCACGACCTCGGGATCGATCTTGCCCTCGCGCATTTCCTGGCGCAGTTGCTTCAGCGCGCGGTTTTCCTCGGGCGTGCGCTCCTCTGCCGTCTTGCCGGTCAGCGCAAAGGCGAAGTCCTCGAACTTCTGGTCACTGTTCGCGATGTCTCGATACTTCTCGCGCGAATTCTCCCCGGCTGTCGCGACCCTGCCGGGCTGCGGCCGTGGCGCCACGGCCGAGCCGGGGTTGCGGCGCTGGTTGCGGTT
>JAAURK010000201.1 GCA_012032275.1 Tabrizicola sp. | reverse complement strand
GTGGCAGGCCGCGCCGAGCGCTTCGCCGTCTATCGCAACAATGTCGCCACCTCTCTCGTCTCGGCGATGGAGACGGCATTTCCCACGGTGCGCCGCTTGGTGGGCGACGAATTCTTTGCCGCGATGGCGCTTGCCTTCGTGCGGGCGCATCCGCCGACCTCTCCGCTTCTGATGTTTTACGGTGCGGCCTTCCCCGGCTTTCTGGCGCGGTTTCCTCCCGTCGCCCGGCTTGGATATCTGCCCGATATCGCCCGGCTTGATCAGGCGATGCGGGAAAGCTACCACGCCGCCGACAGCAGGCCGATGAGCGAGGCAGAGTTCGCGCGCCTGCTCGCGTCGGATGTCGAAGCGGCGCGGTTGCGGCTTGCCCCCTCGCTGCGGATCATCCGATCGGACTGGCCGATCCACGCGATCTGGCGGGCGACCATGGAAGGGGGGCCGCACCCGGCAGCCCGCCCCGAGGATGTGGTGATCCTGCGCCCCGACTACGACCCGCTGCCCCAGCTGCTGCCCATGGGCGGCGCGACCTTCATCAGCGGCCTTCTCGCCGGAGAGACCATCGGCCAAAGCCTTGCAACCGCGGGAGAATCCGCCGACCTCGTCGCCATTCTGGGAGTGCTGATCCCCGGCAGGGCAATTTTGGGAGTTCTGACATGACTGCTTTGCTGTCGCTTTATCATCGTGCCGCCGCGGGGCTTGACGCCTCTGCGGGCTGGATCCTTCCTACCGCAGCGCGGCTGGTCTTTGCCGGCGTGCTGCTCGCCTATTTCTGGGGTTCCGCCATGACCAAGGTCGGAGAGGGCCTCTTTTCGCCGTCAATCGGGGCCTACTCGCAGATCTTCCCCAAGGTGTTCGAAGCGGCGGGATACGATCCCGGGCAAATGGGCGGCTTCGCGACGCTCGTGGTTCTGGCGGGAACCTGGGCCGAATTCCTGCTGCCAGCCCTTCTGGTCATCGGCCTCATGACCCGGTTTGCGGCGCTCGGGATGGTCGGCTTCGTGATCATGCAAAGCCTCACCGACATCTACGGCCACAGCGCCGGGCCCGAGACCGTCGGCGCCTGGTTCGACCGGGTCTCTGACGCGTTGATCCTGGATCAGCGCGCCTTCTGGATGCTCCTGTTCCTGATCCTGATCGTTCGCGGGGCGGGGCCGCTCTCGCTCGACCGTCTGTTTGGCGGTGCCCGAACCCGCCTTGCGGCTTGATTTTCAGGTCAAAGTTGGCATCATTTGCGGCAGTGACGCAGAATTCCTGACCGCCTCTCGGAACGAAGGCCCTGGAAGAGCTGATTGCACGGCCCTCGGCAATCACGCCGCGGGGGGGGATCTGAGAGGAGAAGCGGAATGCCGACGGGCACCGTGAAGTGGTTCAACTCGACCAAAGGCTATGGTTTCATTGCCCCCGATGATGGCGGCAAGGATGTGTTCGTGCACATCTCGGCGGTGGAGCGGGCCGGCCTGAAGGGGCTGAACGACAATCAGAAGATCGGCTACGAACTGCAGGCGGGCCGCGACGGCAAGCAATCCGCGGGCGATCTGCGGCTGCTTTAAGCCGTCAGCGCGGCCTCGACAGCGGCGTCCCAGCCGAGATACCAGGTTCCGCCGTCCTCGATGACCGGGCGCTTCATGACGGTCGGCTGGGCGGCGATCTGGTCCTCGGGGTCGGATGCCTTCAGGAAATCTTTGAAACCGCGATAGGTGGTGGACTGTTTGTTCACCGCCAGATCCCCGAATTCATCGGTGATCGCCGCGATCTCGGCCGCGGTCAGCGGGGTGGCGCGAATGTCGCGAAAGGTGACATCCTTTCCGGCCGCTTGCAGGGTTTTGAGCGCGCGTTTGCAGGTGTCACAGGTCGGGATCCCATAGAGGACCATCGGGGCTTTCCTTTCGGCCGCCCATCCCGGGCGCAGGCGTTGACATGAGCGAATTCAAGAGGTTGCAGTGGCTCTCTCTAGCACCCTTCGCCGGGGGCGCACAAGCCTCAGCCGTGGATCATCCGGGTCAGGCTGACGCCGGCCCACGCTGAAAACGCAGTGAGAAATCCGCCCCAGGCGACATCGGTCACCACCATCTGCCAGTGCCAGTCGCGCATCACGCTCCATGAGGTGAACTCATAGGTGCCATAGGCCATCAGCCCGATGATCAGCGCAGGCAGGATGATCGGCGCGCCGGTCCGGATCGCGGGGACCGAGACGAGGTAGAGAAGACCCGCGACATAGGCGAGGTAGAAAAGCGTCGCAGGCGCGATGCGGATGGGTTCGGCCAAGAGAGGTCCGATATGGCGGCTGAAGAGGGGCTTCATCACCAGCGTCAGCATGATCGCGTCGAGGATCAGAAAAACGGCGGCAGTGGTGGCGTAGAGAGTGAGGGTCATGCAGAGGCTCCTTCGGCAGGAGGTAGCGCAACCCGCGGCGAAGGGTAGGGCCAGGCCGGTCGTACCACCGCGGCCCGGAGTTCCCGCGCCTGTCACGCCAGAATGGCCCCTTCCCGGGCGACGTCCGCTGCCCGCCCACCAATGGGAATGAAATCGGCCGAGCCCGCCCGAAGCGGCCCGCCGCGCGGATCTCCGGCCCAGTATTCCGCTGCAAGACCCGCGGCCTTGATACGGCCTGAGAGATCCGCGAAGGACGGAAAGGCGATTTCCGAGCGGGCCGAGAAGACCTGCCCGTCCGGCACCCGGTAATGCGTCTCATAGCTCACCACGGCGCGAACCGGATCCCAGACCGCGTCATTCCAGCGCTCCACCAACCCGAAGTCGGGATGCGCCCGGGTCTCGTAACTCTCCACCGCGCCCAGTGCTCCCACTCCCGCGCATCGGGGTTGCGGCTGTCAAGAAAGAAGCGCCCGCCCGGTGCCAGATGTCCTGCGATGACGGCAAGCGCGGCTGCCTGATCCGGCCCGGTCAGCAGCGTCTGGAACGCATGGCCGATCATCAGCACGGTGTCGAACCGCTCCCCCAGATCAAGGCGCCGCGCGTTCGCCCGCCATCCAGCGCACGCCGGCTCCCCCCTCGCGGCTCCGCGCAATCTCCAGCATCGCTGCCGCAGGATCCACCCCCACCACGCGGCACCCCCGGCGCGCCAGTGCGGCCGCAAACATTCCCGTCCCGCAGCCAAGGTCCAGCACCCGGCCACGGGCCAGCCTGGCAAACCAGTCATGATCCTGGGTCCAGGGGCAATCCCAGTCATAAAACCGCGCCAGCGCCGGATCATGATAAAGCCTGTCCATTTGCCCCCCCTCCACGCGAAACGCTGGACAAGCGCGTCGCCTTTTGTCACCCCTGCGCTATCGATATCCACAGGAGACGATCATGGGCATCCTTTTCCGCTGGCTTGGCGCCTTCATCCTGATCGCGGCCATCTTCAATCCGACGCGCTGGAACTATGTCACCTGGGTCCGCGACAACTGGGCCACCCAGGCGCCGCTCGCCGTCTTTCTCGGTCTCATCCTCGCGGTCGCCGTCATGGTCTATGCGGTGGCCACCCTGCGCTCCATCGGCCCTTTCGGTATCGTCCTCATCGCGGCGATCTTCGGCGCGGGGCTCTGGGTGCTCACCGACTGGGGCATTCTCGCCTTCGGCAATTCCAGCCTGAATGTCTGGCTTGGCATCTTCGCCCTCTCCATCATCCTCGGTATCGGCCTGTCCTGGAGCATCCTGCGCCAGCGCCTCTCCGGCCAGGCCAGCGTCGACGAGATCGAAGGATAGCCCGCCCCTGTTTCTCTACATCACCCTCGGCACCGATGATATCGCCGCCGCCACCCGCTTTTATGACGGCGCACTCGCACCCCTCGGCCTCCGGCGCCGCGTGACGGAACCCGAGGAAATCGGCTATGCCGCCCCCGATGACAGCCGCTGCCGTCTCTGGATCACGCGGCCCTTCGACGGCCGGCCCGCCACAACGGCCAATGGTTCCATGCCCGCCTTCGCCGCATCCAGCCGCGCGGCAGTCACCGCCTTTCACCGGGCCGCGCTGGCCCATGGCGGCAGCGACGAAGGCGCGCCCGGCCTGCGCCCATATGGCCCGGGCTTCTTCGCGGCCTATGTCCGCGATCCGGACGGCAACAAACTGAGCGCTGTCCACATCGGGCTGGACTGATCCCGCCCCGCGCGCGACCGCTCCCCGTCATCCCGCCCTTTCACATTGGCACAAATATCCCCGCCGGAGGCAGCACCCTCTGACCAAGGCGGCAACGGGGCGCAATGCCGCGACAATCACCGGGGCTCCCCCGTCTGTCGGTGTCAGCACAGCATCGGCCCGCCGGACTGTCATGAGATCTTCACTGGACGAGTGCGATGATTTCCGTCATTCGGGAAATATGGAACAGAATCCTGCCGCCCATGCTTTTGCAACGCTTGGTCACCCTGGCCGCCTTGCCGTCTTCCGCCTTCTGATGCGCTTTGCCCCCCAGGGCGTGCGCCCGACAGAGATCGCCGACGCGCTGGGATTGAAGCAGAACACCCTGTCGCATCACCTTGCCGACCTGTCCGCCTCGGGGCTTGTCGAGGTGACCAGGCAGGGCCGGTCGCTTTACTATTCGGTCGATCTCGACACGACCGAGGCGTTGATCGGCTACCTCGCCCTCGATGTGGGCCGCGCCCGGCCCGATCTGCTTGCCCCCCTCCTGACACCGCGGAAGGATGCCGCCATGCGCGATACCGATTTCGACGTTCTTTTCATCTGCTCGGGCAATTCCGCCCGCTCGATCTTCGCCGAAGCGCTGTTGCATGATCTCGGCAAGGGCAAGTTCCAGGCTTTCTCGGCCGGAACGCGCCCCAACACCGCGTTGAACCCCTTCGCGCTGGAGATCCTGAAGCGCAACGGCCATGACACCGCGCGCCTGCGCTCCAAGCATGTATCCGAGTTCCAGAAGCCCGATTCCGTCGTCATGGATTTCGTCTTCACCGTCTGTGACACGGCGGCGGCCGAGGAATGCCCGCCCTGGCCGGGCCAGCCGATCACCGGCCACTGGGGGCTGCCCGACCCGGTGAAGGCCACCGGCACCGATGCGGAAAAGTCGCTGGTCTTCGCCCAGACCTACGCGACGCTGCGCCGCCGCATCGCGGCCTTTGTCGAGCTGCCGTTCGAGAGCCTTGGCCGGATGTCGCTGCAATCCCATGTCGATGCGATCGGCTCCGACGCCGCGGAAAAGGCCTGAGCCCATGGCCCGCATCGCCCTGAACGGCCTTGGCCGGATCGGAAAACTCGTCCTACGTGACCTGATCGACACTGGTGCGGGCGGCGAGATCGTGCTTCTCAACGATCCTGTCGGCGATGCCGAACAGCACGCGCTCCTGATGGAGTTCGATACGGTGCACGGAAGGTGGCGCACCGCCGTCGGCCATCAGGAAGGCGCGCTGGTGCTGAAGGGCCGGTCCATCCGCCTGACCCACGAAAAAACCATCGACGCGCTGCCGCTGTCGGAGCTGGGCGTCGATCTGGTGATCGACTGCACGGGTGTCTTCAGGACTGCCCTGAAGGTGGCGCCCTATTACGCCGCAGGGGTGAAGAAGGTCGTGGTCAGCGCGCCGGTCAAGGATGGCGGCGCCCTGAACCTCGTCTACGGGGTGAACCACCATCTTTATGACGGTACGCAGGCGCTGGTCACCGCGGCTTCCTGCACCACGAACTGCCTCGCCCCGGTGGTGAAGGTGATCCACGAAGCGATCGGCATCCGCCACGGCTCGATCACCACGATCCATGACGTGACGAACACGCAAGTCATCGTCGACCGCCCGGCCAAGGACATGCGCCGCGCGCGGTCTGCCCTGATGAACCTGATCCCGACGACCACCGGATCGGCGACCGCGATCACCCTGATCTACCCCGAACTCACCGGCCGACTGAACGGCCATGCGGTGCGCGTGCCGCTGCTGAATGCCTCGCTCACCGATTGCGTCTTCGAGGTCGAGCGTCCGACCACGGCCGAAGAGGTGAACGCCCTCTTTGCCGCCGCCGCCCACGGCCCGCTGCAAGGCATTCTGGGGTTCGAGACGCGCCCGCTCGTCTCCTCCGACTTCACCAACGACCCCCGCTCTGCCATCGTCGACGGGCCGTCCACCATGGTGACGGGCGGCACGCAGGTGAAGATCTACGCCTGGTATGACAACGAATGGGGCTATGCCTGCCGCCTCGCCGACATCGCCCGCATGATCGCCGCCCGCCTTTGACCCTTCATCTGTCCTCAAATATCCTCCGGGGGTCCGGGGGTGGAAAACCCCCGGCCCGACCCCAGCCCCAAGGCGCGCCTTTCATGACCACTCTGAACCCGCTTCGCGCCTATGCTGCCGTCACGGCGGCCTATTGGGCCTTCATGCTGTCGGACGGCGCGCTCCGGATGCTGGTGCTTTTGCACTTCAACACGCTTGGCTTCACGCCGATCCAGCTTGCCTGGCTGTTCCTGCTCTACGAGCTCGCCGGGATCGTGACCAACCTCGCCGCCGGATGGCTTGCGCGCGGTTCGGCTGGCGGCGACGTCTATGGCGGGCTCGCGCTGCAGATCGGGGCGCTGGCGACGCTGGCGCAACTGGACCCGACCTGGGGCATCGCGGCCTCCGTCGCCTTCGTGATGGCGGTGCAGGGCGTGTCGGGCGTGGCCAAGGATCTGGCCAAGATGTCGTCGAAATCCGCGGTGAAACTCCTTGCGCCGAAAGGGGAGGGGGGTCTTTTCCGCTGGGTCGCCCTGCTGACCGGCTCGAAGAACGCGGTCAAGGGGCTGGGCTTCTTCCTTGGTGCCGCGCTTCTGGCGCTCGCGGGGTTTCAGGCGGCGGTCTGGGGCATGGCGGGGGTTCTGGCGGCGATCCTGCTGGCTGTCGTCCTCTTCCTGCCCGCGGGCCTGCCGGGACGGATGAAGTCTGACGAGGCTGGGGCGGCTGGCGATCCAGGGACCCCCGCGTCAACCGCCTCAGCCTCGCCCGCATGTTCCTCTTCGGCGCGCGCGACGTTTGGTTCGTCGTCGGCATCCCGGTCTACTTCCAGTCGGTCCTGTCCGATGGCACCGCCGAGGGTCGCCGCGAGGCGTTCTTCCTGATCGGCGGCTTCCTTGCGCTCTGGATCATCGCCTATGGCGCGGTGCAGGCCTTCGCCCCCCGCCTTATTGGCGCGAAGGGCCAGCCCGAGGTGGAAACCACCCGCAAGGCGATCTTCTGGGCCGGGCTTCTGGTGCCGATCCCGTTCCTGCTGTCCGGGGCAGCATGGCTGGCCGATGGTCCCGCCCCCTGGCTGACTGCCGCGTTGATCGGTGGCCTCCTGCTCTTCGGCTTTGTCTTCGCGGTCAACTCGTCCGTCCATTCCTACCTGATCCTCGCCTTCGGATCGGCGGAGCGGATCACGCGCGACGTGGGCTTTTACTACATGGCCAATGCCGCGGGGCGGCTGATCGGCACGCTCCTCTCCGGCCTCAGCTATCAGATCGGCGGGCTGCCCTCGTGCCTTGCAACGGCGGGGGTGATGGCGCTGGCCAGCTGGCTCGCCGCCCGGCGCCTCATCTTCGCCTGAGCCCTGATCCGGTTCGCCCGCTGCGGTTGCGCCGAAAGATCGCTCGCCCGGCGCCCTTCGGCGAAGCCGGGCGCCGGTTGCGCGCAGGGGGCAGGTCGCCCGAGGCAGGCTCTTCGCCCCGGAACGAGAGCTGACCGCTTGCGGCCCGGGGCCATTGCCCCTAGATAGGCCGGGAAACTGCCCGGAAAGCCGCCATGGAAAACGTCGTCCTCACTGTCCACCTCATCATCGCGCTGCTGTTGATCGGCGTGGTGCTTCTGCAGCGGTCGGAGGGCGGCGGGCTTGGCGTGGGCGGCGGCGGTGGCGCGGTTTCAGCG
>JAAURK010000009.1 GCA_012032275.1 Tabrizicola sp. | reverse complement strand
GCATTGATATTCACTTGGCGACGAGACTTGAGGCATTCTGCTTCAGCAGGGGCTTGAGTAGGGAAGAAGTAAAACTGTTCAGATGAGTATCCAAGCGCCAGGGGCTTAATTGTACATTGGGGCACCAGTTCAGAGGCGGAGGCGTAGTAGATACCGCCGGGGGTGTCATCTAGCCTGCGGATGGCATCGGTGGTGGTAGGGAAGTATGCAACCTTGTTTCCAAAGGATTGTCCTTGCAAAATGGTTTCCTTAAACTGCTCCACGATGCCTTCGGCTCTAGAGGGTCGAGAATAGGGCTGAATGTCTAGGTCCGGCCCCCCAGCTCTTGCCAATTGGTGACCTTGCCCTGATAGATAGACTGTAGTTGACTCAATGTCAATCCTGAAAGAGGCAGTTGAGGATGGACTGCGATGGCAATACCGCTCACCGCAACGGGGACTTGAACCAGCTCAATCCCTTCTTCTTGGGCTTGCTGACGTTGTTCATTTGAAAGGGGATAGACAGACTGGATGATATCTAAATCATTATCCAGTAGCATCTGCAGGCTATTTTTTGATCCAATCCCCTCTGGGTTCGATGGAACATAGCGGAGCTGAAACTCGCGCCGTTCTGACTGGATGACGGTGTCAACGACCAGCCGAACAGCGGCCCATGCCGGACTCCCTCCGTAGCGAAACAGCCCCGTTGGGACGTCTTGAACCTGCGAAAATCGCTGAATCCTATTGGTGACTGGGCTGGTAACAATTTCTGGCTCTGGGCGTCCGATAAACCACCACATCCCTCCTCCCAGCAAGCAGATCGACCACACGGTGGTTGCGATCGCCAATACCATTCCCCCACGACTGGCAACAGTATTACGTTCTCCTTGATGCAGCTTTTCCATTGATTTGTCAGGTGTGACTTAGAAGATGGATATGAGAAGAGCGCGGAACTAGACCACAAAATCCCTGTTTAGGCAACGCAGTTGAAAGACCATCTAAGCTTGCAACACTCTAAATCTACAGGCACGGCCCTGCCAGAGCTACATTTAGACGTCAGTCAAAACTGATCATGTTTTTACTTAGGACTCTAAATATAAAACTTGCATAGGAATAGAGACACTGACTTCTGTCTGTTGCTGTGGTCACAGTCCCCCTGATAGTATCAGCATATAATTAAGCTCACCTAAGTGCAAAATATAAGGCACGTTGCCCCCTGACACTCTTCAAAGTTTCAGTTAAAATAGCGGCTCAGTCTTTATTTATTGTGACTATTTAGAAGTACTTTTATGGTTACTGCAGCTTGGCCCAATATCAGTACCCTAAGCACACACCTGAACAACTGTGATGACAGCAAATTCACAGGACGGCTCCATATTTGGCGGGGGCGGGCTCAGCAGTGGCGACCGGGCGACCCTGCGCGAGGTCTGTTCCGCGTCCCCGGGTTCCTGGCGCTCGTGGTGTGTGGCTACCAGGCGCAAGCGGTGCGGGTGTTTGCAGTCGAGGACGGAGCCATTGTGGAGAGGGAATGGAAGCCGTTTACCCGCGCTGCCGTCGACTACGAGCAGTTTGCGGTGATTGCGCAGGTTGATATGGATCGCCGGGGGCAGGATGCGCGGGGGCAGGAACCGGGCCACGGCGACGCCCCGGCGTTGCAGCAGCGTGCCGGTGGCCAGCGTCAGCCAGCCGCGGGCGGGGTCGTAGGAGAGCGCCTCGGTCACGCCATTGCCATAGGTGAGCGCGGTCGGCTGGGACCAGAGGTTGTAACTGACGGAGCTGACATAGCCGCCAAAGCCTGTGACCCGCCCCGCGGCATCATAGGAAAGCGCGCCGGTCCAGCCGGTGGTGGTGGCGCCGGGTGTGCCGGGGAGCTTTTGGTCGAGTGGCGCGCGTTGGGGGCGAAGCTTGTTTCCAGCGCGTAGGTCCGGCCATCGATCGTATGACGCTCGACGGCAAGTCCGCCCATCACGTGCCAGCCACGGGTGACCCGGTGGATGACGCCCTGGGCGGGGTTCCAGACCATTTGCGTCGTTTCGCGTCCGATGTTGAACTCGCCGGCGCGGGGCTCATCATAGGTGAAACGGGTCTCGACCCGTGTGGCGCCGGTACCGACGGTCTTCAACATGACGCGGTTCAGCCGGTCATAGACGAAGCTGATCAGCTGGCCCTTGGCATCGGTCTGGGAGAGGAGGTTGTTGTTCGCATCATAGGTGAGCGTCCAGACCCCAAGGCCGGGGTCGTCGGCGGAAAGACGGTTGCCGTAGATGTCATAGGTATAGGCGAAGCTGATCCCGCCGGGGTCGGTGACGGCAATCAGACTGCCCTTAAGGTCAAAGCGGTACGAGGTGGAGCGACGGGTTTCTTCTCCCGCATCGACATCTGAAAGACCAGTGTCGATCCGATCAGTTCGGATCAGGCGACCGAAAGCGTCAAGGAACTGCCGCACTGTCCCGCAGAGCGTGCTCGCATCAGCGGCATCAAAGCAATGTTCGTCCTGGGTCTGGATGCCGGGATGGGCGAGTGTGGGGCTGCCATAATGGCTGAACGTTCCCACAAAATAGGTTTGGCGGCGCCTGGCGCCATCGGGAAAAGCAGTGTCGACAAGCCGGTCCAGTCCGTCATAGGTGAAGCTGGTCCGCTGAGTTGGGTTCGGGGTAGTGCCGAAGGCTGCCCAGCTGAGGGGAATGCTGGTCCAGGCGAGGTTGGTGCGGGCGTCATAGGCGCGAAGCATGAGGATCGCATCGGTGATTGCGCTGGTGGCACCGGACGTTGTGGTGGCCCAGTGACGGCCAAGGCCGTCAAAATACTCGCGCGTGATGGACAGGTCGCGGCCGGGAAAAGTGGAGCCGGACTTGGTCTCGCGTTCGATGTATTGCGCGGTTGGGGTGCCGAAGCCGACGTAGCGGGTAACCCGGTACTGCCCGTTTGGGAGGTCAGTCCGTGTCTCGCGGCAAAGAGGGTCGAAGGCGGTGGAGGTGACGCGGGCGTTTTGGTCGCTCACCTGGGCGGGCTTCTGGCAAAGGGTATCCCAGGCGATGGTCTCGACGTGGCCGAGCGCGTTGGCCGTACTCAGCCGAAAGAGGTTCTTCGCGGTGTCATAGGTGTAGATGACGGCAGGGCCAAGGTTTGCGGCGGCGGATTTGGCATCGGTCTCTGACAGGACATTTCCCCAGGCGTCGTAGGTCAGAATCCTGGCGGTGCGAAGGGTCAGGGCGGCGGTGTTGCCCGTCCATTCTTCGACCTTGGTGAGATTGCCGTTGGTCGGGGCAACAGCAGCAGCTGCGCCGTCATAGCTCATTGCAATGAAGGCTAAATCGTCAGTCAGTTGGGCCGTGGCCGCCAGGCCCGCCTCTTCCCGTCGAAAGCTCGGGCGGTCCACGATATAGGCAGTCAGGTTAGGGAGAAAGCCTATCGTGACTGTAACATCGTCGCCGGGGTCAAGGTTGGTCCCGTCCTGGGTGAATCCAATGTTCGTTTCACGGATTAGTTGACCGAAGACGTCATAGGCGCGGGTGACCATCGTTTCGACTAGCGTGGTACCGGAAAGCGTGGCGCGGCGTTCCGAGGTCCGGTCGGCCCGCCAGGGGCCTTTGCCGGACTTCTGGATGGCATAGTCAAAAATTTCGCGGCTAAGCGTTATCCCTCCCTGAATCATGATCCGCGACTTCACAAGCCCATATTCGGCGAGATGGTCGTTCAGATAGGTAGTGACAACTTGCGGGCCCTCTGTTTCCCCCGCGACGGCAGGAAGGTAAGCGGTTACGGTCTTGTAGCCGAGCGTCTGACGCGCGATGAAATCGTAACGACCACCGACATAGCGGTATTCGACGGTTGAGCTGTTGCCGCGCCCGTCATTGGTGGTGATGCTCTTCACAACCTGCTGGACGCCGGGCATCTGGTTGGTTCCGAAGTCCGAAGATGGCGCATAGGAAATGGTCGTAGCCGCGCCGGCCTCGGATTTGATTGAGATCAGACGGTTCGGAATGCCGCCATTGCCAAACAGGATACGTCCGTCTTGACGGACATAGACGATCGGCCAAGAGGTTGTCTGAGTGTTTGCCGTTCCTTCGAGCGCAACATCTGTTAGGCCATCGCCATCAAAATCGCCAGATGCGATAAGACGACTGAAGCCAGAAAGAGAGCCATTAATTTTGACCTGAACAAAATCGTCACCGGTGTTAACAAAAATCCACGATTTGCCACTCGTATAAGGGGGGCCAGCATTTGTTGCGCTCGGCGAAGGGAAGCCGTCATGGACGATAAGATCCATGAGTCCGTCAGAATTTAAGTCGCTTATTGATGATCTATGAAATACAGTCCTCGGACTGCTTGATGTTACGCCAAAATAACCTCGATTGAATGCAAGCAAGTTTGGAAGAATAATTTTAATTGGGTTGCCCAAGCCATTTCCGGTAGATGGGTAGATAAATATGCTATCGGATAAACTTCCATTTGAAGTTTGTGTGACAATATCGTTCAGCCCGTTTCCATCAAGATCACCATAACCAATAAAATCCACTCCACCTGAAATGAATCGGTTGTGCGAAGGTGGCAGCGTTGGTGGCTTATTAGCTGTAGGTATTGAGAAGTTAAGGTAACCGGCTCGCGCAATCAAAGCTCCCGCAAGATACCCTGGTTCAGGCGTAACTCGCAAGAAGCTAGATTTGATGACATCTTGAACTCCATCGCCTGAGAAATCGGCGGAGTAACGCCCCACCGTACTGCCGCTGGGATTCCCCCAAGTGCCGCCTGGAATTGAGCCTGCAGAAATAATGCCATCGACCACATCAAAAATCCCGCCACCCATAATGATTTCAGTTTCAGGATCGAGGTCGAAATTGCCGATGATCGAGAGCGGATAAGAAACGTGTGCATCTAATTTTCTTGTCCCTATAGAGGCAATTTCAGTCAAAGTCGACATATTAACAGTCAATAACCTATAGTCTGTAGTTGAGTTGTCACTTGTACCGGTTTCATAGTGCCGATAATTGTGCTTGAAGCAGACAAGCGGCGAGGCAATGCGTCTGTTTCCCGCAACTGCAGTCGAATCTTGCCAGCGACGAACTTCTTTGGTGTAGCTAAGCGTCACGGAATTCGGCCCAACGTAGGGCCAGCATCCCCGTGTAACTTTTGATCGGTTCAGTATTTGACGCTGTCGGTCGAACGAATAATGCCCGGGCATGAAACCATAGTAGGATTTCAATGTCTGGTTGTCATTGTTCTGCTTGAGGATGAGGGATTCAGCGGTGAAGATCAACTCATCTGTACCGTCGAAATTCGTATCATCGACAATGACCGCCTCATGAAACTCCTTACCCTGATAGGACTTCATCTCGAAAGATACAGTATCCGCCGAATAGCCCATCTCCACCGCAGGCAGAGCCGTCCCTCCGGTGATATCCGGCCCGATGGCCACAAAGTCCGAGCCATATTCCCTGACGGACGCCAACAGCTGCGTCCCGGTTAGGGCGCTTGCCGTATGGGTAAGCTGATAGGCCCGGATCGGCTTCGCCTCGTCAAAGATCTGGATCGAGCGAAGCTGATAAGCCTGCCGCCCCATGAGGCTGGTGCCGGTCGCGAACTTCGCCACCGCATTCGTCGGGAACGTGCGGTAAGCAAACTGGACGCTGTAGCCGGCATAGTCGATGCGCACCGGGCGGTGGGCATAGCCGTCAGCCTTGGGAGCAAAGGCGTAGGTGTAGGTCACGGTATTTCGTGTGTCTTGAGCATCCTCGATCCGGGTCAAAAGCCAGCGGCCCGTGGTCGCATACTTGCGCTCGGGTGTGCCTGTCGTGCTGGCGTCGCCCGCGAGCGCGCTAACCGACGCATAAACCAGTCGCGTTCCGTCCGGCCGGGTCACTGTAAAGCGATTGGTCGCGGGATCGAGGACAATGCGATTGAAATCTTCGACCCGCGCCGTCAGGTTGCCACCCGCGCTGCAGGATGCATTCGACCGGTCAGTCAGATAACGCAACGGATATTTCCGCGCCCAGGGGTTGGTCGCCGTAGCTCCGGCGCAGGCCATAAGCTCCTGGCCGTCTAGGACATAGATATCCTGGCCATCGTCGAAGGTTGGCACTCCGCCGCCGAGAGATTTCCGCTCGATCATCGAAAATCCGCCGAGTGACCAGCCGAAGGCGACGATCTTGTTCACGCCCGCGCGCGAGATGTCCGAGGAATTGTAGCCGAGTGACACTGGCAGCGGCAGATCGCGAAATTCCGGGATCGAGATCGAAATCCGATGGGTGAACTCGCCCCCCGCACCTACGACATCTGGTTTCACAGGTGCAGGAGTGCCAATCTGGCCGGTCTCCTCGTTGGTCTCTTGTGCCGACGTAGGGGTAACAAGAACGAGACAAAGGAGAATTGTTGAGAGGGCAGAAACAAACCGACCAGATCGCATCATTGTCTCCAAAAAACTAAGGTATTTCAGCAGTTACGCCTGCCAAATCCTCGTGATTCAATAACCATGCGGCATCGCAGATTCGCAATCCAAAGTTGCGGTCGATTGCCATGACTTTCGCTCCGCCATCTTGAACGTTGACCAGCCTTGCCGAGCGCGGCAATTGCGGACGAGCGCTGGGATTTGAGACAGGGTTGCGACGGCGGGCGTCCACTCTATCGCAACACAGGCGGCGTTCGGAATCGCGCGGGTAGCGCTACGCCAAGCCAACCACTCGGGGTTTCTGGATCTGGAGACGATACGAGGCCGATACTGGGAGGCACGTCCCAGCCGATCGACCAGGAATGTGGGGCCACTGCTACCGTTTCGGCAACCGGCCCAAACCGGCCTCCGGTGAATCTTCCGTCAACCCCGCCTTGGTCACCGGGCGTCTCGGTTCAGGGGATTGGCTGGCTGGGGCGCCAGGATTCGAACCTGGGAATGGCGGTACCAAAAACCGCTGCCTTACCACTTGGCGACGCCCCAACCGTGCGCGGGTGTGTAGCGAAGCCCCCTCTGCGCCGCAAGGGGGTCTGCGGCAAAATTTGCGGCAGGCGCGCCCCTGATCCGGGAAGTTTACTTGACAGACCCGACCGAAAGGGTTGCCCTTGGGGCAGGCAACAAATGGGGAGGACGGCCGTGCGAGGCTTCATCAGGGCACTGGCAATGGCAGCGATCCCGCTTCTGCCTGGCGCGGCACGCGCGGACGAGGGCCAGCGGGTCACCGTGACGGGCGAGTTCATCGACACCTGGTGCTACTTTTCGGGGGTGATGGGCGGCACGGATGCGGTGGTGGGTTCGGCCCATCATACCTGCGCCATGTGGTGTTCTGCCGGAGGAGTGCCAGTGGGGCTTCTGGCCGAGGATGGCACGGTCTACATGGTCCTGAAGGTGGGCGAGGAAGCGGCGACGAATGGCGGCCAGCTGCTGCTCTCGATGGCGTCGGATACGATCACGGCGGATGGCATGCTCTATACGCGCGACGGATTGAACTACATCGTCGTGACCGAGATCGTCAGCAATGCCGGGATCACCCGCCTCAATCACGAAGACTACGGCGTCGTTCCCGACTTTGCCGTTCCCGAACCTGAATGAGGGCGAGATGACCGCAGTAAAGCCAGCTTTCCTCGCCATGATGCTTGCCGCACCGGCCGGAGCACAGGATTTCTCTGCCGGGTCGGAGGCCGCGTCCTGGAACCTCTACGCCGAAGCGCCGGCCCTTTTCGAGGCCCGCGTCGTCGATCCGCTGTGCGAGTTGACCGGCGACTGCCCGGCCGATTGCGGTGGCGGAGCGCGGCAGCTTGCGCTCGTGCGCAAGGCCGACGGGGCAATGATCTACTCGCTGAAGAACAACCAGCCGGTCTTTTCAGGCGCGGCGAACGAACTCGCGCCGTTTTGCGGGCAGGAGGTCGAGGTTGACGGGCTTCTCCTCGACGATCCCGATATCGGCGCGAGGAATGTCTATCAGGTGCAACGGATTCGCGCGGTTGGCGGCGAATGGGTCAAGGCCAACCGCTGGACGAAGGATTGGGAGGCGGCATATCCCGAAGCGAAGGGCGAGGGGCCCTGGTTCCGCCGTGACCCAAGGATCAACGCGCTGATTGCCGAGCGGGGCTATCTGGGGCTGGGGCTCGATATCGATGCGGCCTTCGTGGCCGAGCTTTTCAAGTGAAGCGTCTGGTCGCGGCACTGGTGTTCCTTGCACCAGCGGCGCTGGCCGACGGGCTGCCTTTTCCGGTGGCGATCGGCGGGTCGTTCCTGCTGACCGATCAGTTCGGCGAGACGCGCAGCGAACGCGATCCTGCCGGTCATCCGCAGCTTCTGTTCTTCGGCTATGCCAATTGCGAGGCGATCTGTTCGGTTGCCCTGCCGCAGATGGCCGAGATCGAGGCGGCGCTGGACCGCAAGGGCATCGCGTTGACGCCGGTGATGATCACGGTCGATCCCGCCCGCGACACGGTAAAGACGCTGGCAGAACCGCTGGCCCGGCTGAGCCCCGACTTCATCGGCCTGACCGGCGAGGATGCCGCGCTGGCCAGCGCCTACAAGGCTTTCTCCATCGAGAACACGGTCGTTTTCGAGGATCCGGCAGGCGGCAAGATCTATGCCCATGGCAGTTTTCTCTATCTGCTGGACAGTGAGGGCCGCTTGCTGACCGTTCTGCCGCCGATCCTGTCGACCGAGCGGATGGTCGAGGTGATCGAGGGCTATGTGACGGCCGGTTGACCCTGCCGCCCGGGCCACGCTAGGGGTCCGGGATGGGTTATGATGTCGTCATCCTCGGGGCCGGAGCGGCGGGCATGTTCGCAGCCATCGAGGCGGCGCGGCGCGGGCGTCGTGTACTGGTCGTCGACCATGCGAAGGCTCCGGGCGAGAAGATCCGCATCTCGGGCGGTGGCCGGTGCAATTTCACCAATCTTGGCATCGCCCCGGAGAGGTTTCTGTCGAAAAACCCGCGGTTTGCCATTTCGGCGCTGAAACGGTTCACGCAATGGGATTTCATCGCGCGGCTGGATGCGGCGAGGATCGCCTGGCATGAGAAGACGCTGGGCCAGTTGTTCTGCGACGGATCCGCGATGCAGGTGGTTTCCCTGCTCACCCGGCAGATGGCCGAGGCGGGCGCAGAGCTGTGGCTCGGTTGCACGGTCGGCGAGATCACGCGGTGCGGTGGCGGCTTTCGGGTGGAAACCGCTCGCGGGCCGCTTGATGCGGCTGCGGTCGTGGTGGCGACGGGGGGCAAGTCGATCCCCCGGATGGGGGCGACGGCCTTCGGTTACCGGGTGGCGGAACGTTTCGGCCTGCCGATCGTGGAAACGAGGCCGGGTCTGGTGCCGCTGACCTTTGCCGAGCAGGAGCTGGCCTGGATGGCCCCGCTGGCCGGGGTCGCCACGGAAGCGCGGGTCGGCCTTGGCCGGCAGAGCTTTGACGAGGCGGTTCTCTTCACCCATCGGGGCCTGTCGGGGCCCGCCGTGCTGCAGATCTCCAGCTACTGGCGCGAGGGACGGCCGATCCTCGTGAACCTCGCGCCCGGCAAGGATATCGCGGCCGATCTCAGGAAAGCGAAGGCGACGGCAGGGCGCAGCCAGGTGAAGACGGAACTCGCCCGGCATCTGCCGGAACGACTGGCACGGCATCTGGCAGCGGCCTCAGGCCTTGCGGGCCCGCTGGCCGAGCTGCCCTCCGCCGCAATTGACCGGCTGGCGCGCTCCATCACCGATTGGGAACTGATGCCCGTCGGGTCCGAAGGCTACCGGACGGCGGAAGTGACCCTTGGCGGCGTCGATACTGATGCGCTGGACGGCCGCACGATGGAGGCGAAGACCTGCCCGGGCCTGTACTTCATCGGCGAGGTCGTCGACGTCACTGGCTGGCTTGGCGGCTACAATTTCCAATGGGCCTGGTCATCGGGATGGGTGGCGGGCCAGGTTGTCTGACCGCAAGCCTATTCGCGCAGGATCATCCGGTTGCCTGCAATCTCGATCCGGAACTGGCCGAGGTAATCCATCCCAAGCAGCGATCCGTCCATCTCGCCATCATTGACATAGGCGGTGAATTCCTCGTTCCGGAACGGGCCGAGTTCCACCAGAGGCAGGGTCACCCGTGCCGTCCGCACAATGCCGTTCGCGGTGCTCGCCTCGCCAAGATAAAGCAGGCTTTCCGGATCGATCCCGAGGCGCATCGCATCGTCGCGCGACAACACCATGTTGCTGGCGCCGGTATCGGCCAGAAAAGGCACCGCTTGCCCGTTGATCGACAGGGTGAGGTAATAATGGCCATCCTCGGCGCGCGGAACCTCGATCACACCACCCTCGGTCATCCTTTGCACCGGCATGATGTCTGTCCGCACATCCGACCAAAGCCCGTAGCCCGCCATGATCCCGATGAAGATCAGGCCCCAGGCCGTGCCCATGCGAAGGGCCTGACCCATGCGGTTGCGGAATTCCACCATCGCCCAGCCGCCGACCGCGACGAGCAGAAGTAGCAGATAGGCGAGCCGCCCATAGTCTTCGCCGTTCATCGTGCCTCCGTTTCCGGTGATATGGGGGGGCGGCCCCGAAAAGAAAAGTTCAGCCTATGAGCCCCGTACCGCGCACGCCGTCAATCACAAACTGCACGGAAAGCGCGGCCAGCAGCATCCCCAGAAGCCGGGTGATCACAATCGTGCCGGTGCGGCCCAGCATCCGCTCCAGCGGGGGGGAGGCCAGAAGAAAGACATAGGTCACCGCCATCATCGCCAGCATCAGCGCCATCACCGAGACGGTTCCGGTCCAGCCAGGGCCCGACTGACCGACGAGCAGGATGATCGAGGCGATGGCACCGGGCCCCGCGATCAACGGGATCGCCAGCGGAAAGACCGACGGGTCGTGATCGGGTTCGGCCTGCTGGCCCTCGCGCCGCTGTGTGCGCCGTTCGAACAGCATGTCGAGAGCGGTCAGGAAAAGCAGGATCCCGCCCGCGATACGGAACGCGGGCATCGAGATGCCGATGAAGCCGAGGATTGCCTCGCCCGCCAGCCCGAACATCAGCAGAAGGCAGGATGCGATGATGCAGGCGCGCAACGCCATGGCGCGCCGCTTCTCTGGCCCCATGCCGCGGGTGAGGGCAATGAAAAGGGGCACGAGGCCCGGCGGGTCGATCACCACGAAAAGCGTGGCGAAGGCGGTGATGAGGAAGGCACTGTCGGGCATCGTCACTCCGGGTCGGCGCAACCGTAGCCCGAGGCCCGTGCCATTGGAAAGCGGATTTGGCCGGGACCAGGATGTCCGATCAGACGATCCGGTGCGCGCGCGTCACGGGATCGATCCCCGGGAGGGCAACCAGGGCGCTGCGGGGAAGGGGGCGGGGCCGTCGTCAAACTGCCAGTCGGCCACGAAAAGACCGCTCGGGAGGCCTTTTCGCCTTTGCCACAAAGGGCTCCCATTCGCGGGTCGCTTGCCGGCAGGTCCGGGGCATGGGCGTCAAGGGCACCTTTCTTGCGTTGCAGGCGTCACGCCACCGCAGATTCGAGCTTTTCCTGGGCGTCCAGCCAAAGCACCTCGGCCTTGTCGAGCGCTTGCATGACTTCGGCGTACTTTGCGTTCCAGGTGGCAAGCTCTCCCTTGCGGGCGTCCACATACAGCGCGGGATCGGCCAGCTTTTTCGCCAGCTTGTCGCGCATGTCGTTCAGTTTGGCCAGCCGGTCCTCGCATTTGCGGACCTCGGCCTTGATCGAGAGGATTTCCTCGCGGCTGGATTGGCGCTTCTTTTCAGCGGGTTTCGCGACGGTCTTCACTTCGTCTTCGCCAGCAAGCAGCATCCGGCGATAGGCCTCCAGATCTTCGCCATAGGGCGTGACCGCGCCATCCTTGACAAGCCACAACCTGTCGGCGACCAGCCCCAGAAGATGCATGTCATGGCTGACCAGAACCACGGCGCCCTGATATTCGGTCAGCGCCTCGACCAGCGCTTCGCGGCTTTCGATGTCCAGGTGGTTCGTCGGCTCGTCGAGGATCAGCAGATGCGGCGCGTCGATCGTTGCAAGCAGAAGCGAGAGCCGGGCCTTCTGTCCGCCCGACAGTCTGGCGACGATGGTTTCGGCCTGGTCCGCCATCAGGCCGAAACCCGCGAGCCGTGCCCTGAGGCGGGGCTGGCCCTCGCCGGGGCGCAGGCGCATGATGTGCTGCAGCGGGGTTTCATCCACATGCAGCTCATCCACCTGATGCTGCGCGAAATAGCCGATGCGCAGCTTTGACGACCGTGTCACGCGCCCGTCGGACGATTGAAGTTTGCCCGCCAACAATTTGGAAAGGGTGGATTTTCCCTCGCCATTGCGCCCAAGAAGGGCGATCCGGTCATCCTGATCGATGCGCAGGGAAAGCTTGCGCAGCACCGGCGGGCCGCCATATCCGACCGCCGCGCCGTCCATGTTCACGATGGGCGGCGAAAGCTCTTCTGGCGCAGGAAAGGTGAAGACGACGCGCTTGGCCTCTTCCGGCGCGATGATCGGGGTCATCTTTTCCAGCATCTTCACCCGGCTTTGCGCCTGCACCGCTTTCGACGCCTTGGCCTTGAACCGGTCGACGAAGCTTTGCAGATGCGCCCGGCGCGCATCCTGTTTCTTGGCCTCGGCCTGCAATACCGCGCGGCGTTCGGCCATCTGCCGGGCGAACTGGTCGTAGGGGCCGGTCCAGTAGGTCAGTTTGCGGCTGTCGAGGTGCAGAATCCCTTGCACCGCGCGGTTGAGAAGGCCGCGATCATGACTGATGATGATCACGGTGTGGGGATATTTCGCGAGGTAATTCTCAAGCCAGAGCGCGCCTTCGAGATCAAGGTAGTTCGTCGGCTCGTCAAGAAGCAGATAGTCGGGCTGCGCGAAAAGGACACCGGCGAGCGCCACCCGCATCCGCCATCCGCCCGAAAAATCGGAACAGGGGCGCAACTGGGCTTCGGTATCGAACCCCAGACCCTTCAGGATCGCCGCCGCCCGCCCCTCGGCCGACCAGGCATCGATATCGGCCAGCCGCGCCTGGATGTCGGCGATGCGATGGGGATCGGTCGTGGTTTCCGCATCGGCAAGCAGTGCCGCGCGCTCGGTATCGGCGGCCAGCACCGTCTCCAGAAGCGAGGTCGCCGACGATGGCACCTCTTGCGCCACGCCCCCGATCCTTGCGCGGGCGGGAAGCGAGATGGCCCCGCCCTCCAGTGCCAGCTCTCCGCGGATGAGGCGGAAAAGCGTGGTCTTGCCCGCCCCGTTCCGCCCGACAAGACCAACCTTGTGGCCCGTGGGGATCGTGGCCGATGCCCCTTCGAACAGCGGGCGGCCCTCTACGGAATAGGTGATATCGGCGATCTTCAGCATGGCATGCGCCTTGCCCGATGGGGCAGGGAAGGTCAACCATCCACCCCCATCTTTTCATTCCGACCGCTCCGTGTTAGCAGCCCCGCACCCCCTTCCGACGCGAGCCCGCGTCACAACCACGGAGAGCCAGATGGCTATCGAACGCACCCTGTCGATCATCAAACCCGACGCGACCAAGCGCAACCTGACCGGAAAGATCAATGCCAAGTTCGAAGAGGCCGGCCTTCGGATCGTCGCGCAGAAGCGGCTTCATCTGACCGTCGCGCAGGCCGGCCAATTCTACGCCGAGCACAAGGAACGCGGCTTTTACGGCGAGCTTTGCGAGTTCATGGCCTCGCAGCCGGTCGTCGTGCAGGTGCTGGAGGGCGAGGGCGCAATCCTGAAGAATCGTGACGTGATGGGGGCGACCAATCCGGCGAATGCTGCTGATGGCACGATCCGCAAGGAATTCGCCCTGTCGGTCGGCGAAAACTCGGTCCACGGATCGGACAGCCCGGCGTCGGCAGAGCGGGAAATCGCCTTCTTCTTCTCGGGCCTCGAACTCGTCGGTTGAAAGACTGAACGCTGATTGCGAAAGCCCCGGGGCGCGCGCTCCGGGGCTTTTCTTTTGCGCTGGGGCAGGGGCGGCGCGGATCAGCGCTCGAAATACTCTCCATGCAGGTTGCGCACGGTGTTGATCGTCGCATCAAGGCGTTGCAGATGCCCGCGCATCACCGCGGCTGCAGCCAGATCGTCACCCCGTGCCAAAGCCCCGATGATTGCGGTGTGGTCGGCCAGCAAAAGGCCCATGCTGTCGGTCTGCATCAGGCTGAGAACGCAGAGCCGGTCCGCCTCGGCGCGATTCGCCGCAATCGCCTCGAACGCAAACGGCGCTTCGGCGGCCTCGCAAAGCAGACGGTGAAATTCGTGGTCCAGCGCGTGGAACCCATCGGCATCCCCGGTCGAGACGGCTTCGCGCTGTGCGGCCAGATTTGCCGCGAAACGCTGCTCTCCTCCCGGTTGCCAAAGCCTTCCCGCCTTGTGCAGCACCTCGATCTCGATCGCCGTCCGGATGAAGCGGGCAGTTGCGATCGCCTTCAGGGAGAAGCGTTTGATTTCCGTTGCTTTCTGCGGCCGGATCAACAGAAAACCCAGACTGTCGAGGCGGCTGAAAGCGTCGCGCACCGGCTGCCGCGACACGCCGAACTGGCGCGCAATCTCGACCTCCGAGATCTTGGTGCCGGGCAGCAGGCGAAGCGACACGATCTCGTCATAGAGATGGTCGAACACGACGTCGGCATTGGTGCGGCGTTCGGCGATGCTGTGGATCTGGACCATTGAAAATCCTCTCTCTCAAGAACGTTAGTAGGGCCTGCGTCGCCAAAAAGCCATGCCCGGCAAGGACAGGGTCAGTCGAACCGCAGCTTTCGTGACAGCCAGAGGCCGATGACACAGGCCAGCGTGATGAGGGCGGTGGTGATCAGGCGGAAGTCGTCGATCCAGAGAAGGTCGCGACGGACCACGGCCTCAAGCGCGCCCGTTCCATCGGAAACCGCCGCAAGGATCAGGCCACCGGTCGCGGTAAGTCCTGCGACAAAAAGCTGGTTGGCCGCTGTCAGCAGGTTCACCGCATGAAAACCGCCTGCATTGCGGACGAGGCTGGCCTTGTAAAGCGTATCGGCCATCAGGCGGCCCGCCTCAAGCGTGCCGCGCAGCAGGCTGAACACCAGCAGGAACAGCGCACCCGCAAACCAGGACTGGCCCTGAACCGCGGGGTCGGAGAAGTCGGGGATCAGGAACAGCAGCGGACAGATCAGGATCGATCCGATGAAGTAAAAGGCGAGGATGCGGCGAAGTCCGAACCGGTCGGCAGCAGCGCCCCACAGCCATTCGCTGAAGATCGAACCGATCATCCCCGCGACAACCGTCAGCATCAGCAGATCCGCCGGGACATGCAGCGAGCCGACCAGAAAGACGATCAGGATCGGCCATTGCGCCACCCCCGTCGCCACGGCGATCAGCATCGGCCCGCGCATCATCGGATGCCGCCGCAGGATCGCCCAGAACTGCCCCTTGCCGGATTCGGCCGCCTCATTCACGGGGCGGCGGGTGATGCCGCGATACCACCAGGCCGAATTCACCAGAAGCGCAAGGATGACCAGCAGAAGGATGCGGTATTCGCCCTGGCTCAGCGTCTCTCCCACCAGGAAAAAACCGAACAGCGCGAAGGACATGTTCGTCGCCTGCTTGACCGTCCGCAGCCGACCGAGAAACCTGCCCCGTTCAGCGCGGGTGGTCACTTCGGCAACCATGTTCATCCAGACGGCATTCTGCAGGAATTCGTTGCCGAAAACGAAGAGCAGCGCGATGAACCCCAGCAGCGGCAATGACATCCATTCCGCGGGGATCAGCATCAAAAGCAGGATGCAAAGGATATGCACGCTGCGCGACGCCCGCAGCACATCGATCCGGGGAACGCTGCGAATCCGGTCAAGGAAAGGATAGCGCAACAGCACGGCCAGGGGGACAAGCGACAGGAACCAACTGATCTGGCCGTTGGAATATCCAAGAACCTGAACGGCATAGGCGACGACAAAGGTGCCAAGCGTGACGTCCCTGGCAAGCGATCCATTCAGCGTGCCCCAGATCAATGCGCGCTGATCGGCCTTGAGATCATCCTCCGCCCTCACCATGGCACGCACCGGACAGGCCCGGCCCGATCCGCCCGGTCGGGAAGAAGCGGTTGCGTGCGCCTGGCAGACGATGGTGCGATTCCGGGGACGGGTTTCATGCGATAGTGGTCTCGCGGGCATCTGGCCCGGTCAAAAAGCTTATTGCCGATTCTACACTACTAGTATACCAGTTTTGAATGCCGAACCGCCAGTGACGTCACTCCACGCGGATGGCACCAGGTTTCGGGCCCGGACGCCGCACGCCGGGCATCGCCAGGCCGAACCGTCTGGCGGGACATCGTTTGGGAGGGCGAATGTCAGGGGTAAGGCTTGAGAACATCGTCAAGGCCTATGGTGCTTTGCGGGTGGTGCACGGGATCGATCTGACCGTCAACCCGCAGGAGTTTCTGGTGCTTGTCGGGCCATCGGGCTGCGGCAAGTCCACCACGCTGCGCATGATCGCGGGGCTGGAAGAGATCACCGAGGGCAGGCTGACGATCGACGGCCGCGAGATGAACCGGACAGCCCCGAAAGACCGTGACGTGGCGATGGTCTTCCAGAACTATGCCCTTTATCCCCATCTCAGCGTGGCCGAAAATATCGCCTTCGGGCTGCGCATCCGGCGGACACCCAAGGATGAGATCGCCGCTCAGGTCAAGGAGGTGGGCGGGATTCTCGGCCTCACAGACTATCTTCTGCGGCGACCTGCCGATCTTTCCGGCGGGCAAAGGCAGCGCGTGGCCATGGGCCGCGCCATCGTGCGCCGGCCGAAAGTCTTCCTCTTCGACGAGCCGCTGTCCAACCTCGACGCCAAGCTTCGCACCCAGATGCGGGCGGAAATCAAGCGGTTGCACAAGCGCCTTGGCGCGACCAGCATCTATGTCACCCATGACCAGGTCGAGGCGATGACGCTGGCCGACCGGATCGTGGTGATGAACGAAGGCCGTATCGAGCAGATCGGCACGCCGATGGACGTGTTCCAGAACCCGGTCAATACTTTCGTCGCAGGGTTCATCGGATCGCCGCCGATGAACCAGATCGACGCGGTGATCGCAACCGGTGACGGGGGGCCGGTGGCGCAGTTCGATGGACAGAGCCTGAGCCTGCCGCCGCTCGATGCGCTGCGTCAGGGGGCGGGCCGCAGGGTCGTCATCGGCATCCGGCCGGAATATGCGCGGCCGGTGCATGGCCCGGCCGAGGGGGCGGTCAGGATCACGCCCGAACTCGTGGAAACGCTGGGATCGGAGGCGCTGATCCATGCCGCAATCGGCGCGACGCCCTTCGTGATCAAGACGGAGACCCACATGGGACTGACCCATCTGGAGAATGTCGATGGCTTTACCATCGCGCCCGACATGATCAAGCTCTTCGACAAGGAAACCGGGCATGTCCTGCGCAATGAGGAGGGTCGCTGATGGCGGGCGCCGCGCGCACCGTCGTGGCGGGAACCGCCGAAAAGCCGCCCGGCCGGATCAGCCGGATCGCGGCACATATGAGGCGCGAATGGCAGATCTACGTGATGCTGCTGCCGACGGTGATCTGGCTTTTGCTCTTTCTTTACAAGCCCATGTACGGGCTTCAGATCGCGTTCAAGGACTACTCCTTGTTTCGCGGAATCGAAGGAAGCCCGTGGATCGGACTGGAACATTTCGAGACGCTGTTTCAGAATGACCAGTTCATCCGCGCATTGAAGAACACGATCATCATCAGTTTCTTCACGCTTGTTTTCGGATTTCCGGTTCCGATCATCCTTGCGCTGATGTTCAACGAGATCGTCAATCAACGCTTCAAGAAGACCGCGCAAACCATTGTATACCTGCCGCATTTCATATCCACCGTGATCATTGCGGGCATCGTGATAACCGCCTTTTCCCCGTCTTCGGGCATCGTCAACACGATCCTGGGATTCTTTGGCCTGGAACCGATCTATTTCCTGACCAGGCCGGAGTGGTTCCGCCCCATCTTCATCGGCGCCGGTATCTGGCAAGAGGCTGGCTTCCAGTCGATTGTCTATCTTGCGGCGATCGCCGGTATTTCACCGACGCTTTATGAAAGTGCTGTGGTGGACGGGGCGTCGCGCTGGCAGATGATGTGGAAGATCACGCTGCCGTCAATCATTCCTACCATCCTGATCATGCTGATCATCCGCATCGGCAATCTGCTGGAGGTGGGATTCGAGATGATCATCCTGCTTTACCAGCCCGCCACG
Organism: Tabrizicola sp.; assembly: GCA_012032275.1. Classification (GTDB taxonomy): domain Bacteria; phylum Pseudomonadota; class Alphaproteobacteria; order Rhodobacterales; family Rhodobacteraceae; genus JAAURK01. Next base: position 12,920 of record JAAURK010000009.1, on the reverse strand, counting down.
TATCAGACCGCCGATGTCGTCAATACGTTCATTTACCGCCAGGGCATCCTGAACGGCCAGTATGATCTTGCGGCGGCGGCCGGTCTTTTCAATGCTGTGGTCGCTTTCGTGCTGGTGATGTCGGCCAATGCAATCTCGCGGCGTTATTCCAGAACGTCGCTGTGGTGAGGAGGGCGCGGTGACCAACATGACCCTCTATTCGCGCGGCGACAGGATGTTCGTCATCCTGAACATGATCCTGATCGGAATGTTCGCGATCTCGGCGCTTTATCCGTTCATCTATATGGCGGCATTGTCATTCAGTTCGGGATTCGAGGCGCGGGCCGGAAATGTGGTGTTGACGCCCATCGGGCTGACCCTTTCGGCCTACAAGCGGGTATTGTCAGAGCCGTTATTCTGGTCGTCCTACGGAAATACCTTCATCTACACGATTGGCGGCACGCTCGCGAGCCTCGCCTTCATCATTCCCGGCGCCTATGCGCTGTCAAAACCGCAGCTTTACGGACGGCGCTTCTGGAACCTGATGGTTGCCTTCACCATGTGGTTTCATGCGGGCATCATTCCGTTTTATCTCAACATGCGCGATCTGGGCCTGCTTGACAGCTATTTCGGCATCATCATCGGTTTCGCCGTCAATGGATTCAACCTCATCCTGTTGCGCAATTTCTTCGAAGGCATTCCCCGGTCCTTCGAAGAGGCCGCGCGGATGGATGGAGCCAACGAGTTCCAGGTGCTGTGGAAAGTCTATGTGCCGCTGTCGAAACCGGCCATTGCGACGGTTGCGCTGTTTTGCATCGTGGCACGCTGGAACGGGTTTTTCTGGGCCATGGTCATGCTGAACGACGAGGGCAAGATCCCCTTGCAGGTCTATCTGCGGCATGTGATTGCGGAACTGTCAGATGACGACGAATTCGCCGTCAGTCTGCTTCGGGCCGATTATTCGCTGGAAACCGTCAGCGCCGCAATCATCGTCTGTTCGATCATTCCGGTGATCCTGATTTACCCATTCCTGCAGAAGTATTTCAACAAGGGCATCCTCCTTGGAGGTGTGAAGGAATGAAGACGACAACCGAAACCTTGCATGGAGGGAGGAAAAGCATGCACAGACTCACCCTTTCCGCGGCGCTACTGATGGGCGCGGCGATGGCAGCGCCGGTTCTGGCGGACGATCACCTGAAGGTGGTCGACACCCCGCTGGAATTGACGGTTCACATGCATCATGAGCGCTACACCTCATATGACGAAAGCTGGCCCGTGGAACTTGCCGCCCGCGAAATGACGGGGATCGCGCTGAAAGATGCGACCATCGGTTCGAACAGCAAGGAAAGCCGTGAGGCATTCAACCTTCTGATCGCATCGGGCGATCTGCCCGATATCGTTGGCGGGCTGGCAATCAAGGACAATGTCAATCGCTATGGCCCCGAAGGTGCGTTCATCGCCCTTGACGATCTGATTGAAGAACATGCCCCGAATATCAAGGCCTTCTTTGACGCCAACCCGGATCTGCGCAAGGCGATTTCGGGCGCGGATGGAAAGCTTTACTACATCCCCTATCTGCCGGATGGATTTTACGGCCGCGGCTATTTCATCCGCCAGGATTGGCTGGACAAACTTGGCCTCGAACAACCGCAGAACGTGCAGGAGGTTCATGACGTTCTGGTGGCCTTCCGCGACCGGGATCCGAATGGAAACGGCAAGAAGGACGAGATTCCCTATTTCGCGCGGCAGTGGGAGGAATTGATCCGCCTTGTCACCCTGTGGGACGGCCGCTCTTCGGGATCGGATACCTATCACGACTTCTTTGTTCAGGACGGAAAGATCACTCATCCCTATATCGGCGAAGGGTATCGCGAGGGCATGAAGAACCTCGCGCAGTGGTACAAGGAGGGGCTCATCGATCCCGAGGTCTTCACCCGCGGTGCCTCGTCGCGCGACTTCCTTCTGGGAGAGAACCTCGGCGGGATGACGCATGACTGGTTCGCCTCGACCGCCGCCTACAACGACAAGGTCAGCCAGACGGTGGAAGGATTCAACTTCATCGCCTTCATCCCGCCGGCCTCGGTCTCGGGCGTGAGGATGGAAGAGCATCGCCGCATTCTCATCAAACCCGATGGCTGGGCGATCAGCTTTTCGAACGAGCATCCGGTGGAGACGATCAAGTATTTCGACTTCTGGTTCACCCCGGAAGGGCGCAACCTCTCGAACTTCGGCGTCGAGGGCGTACACTGGACGATGGTCGACGGCAAGCCGCGCTTTACCGACGAAGTGCTGAAAATCGACACATCGGTCGTCAATCAGATGTATGCGATCGGGGCGCAGATCGTTCGCGGCTATCATCAGGACTACGCCTATGAAGAGCAGTGGACCAACCAGATCGCGCTTGACGGCATCAAGCTTTATGAATCGGGCGACTATCTGATCCCGGATTTCCTCGGCGTCTCGTTCAACCCCGAGGAGCAGGCCGTCTACGACAAATACTGGCCGTCGATCCGGACCTATATGCTGGAACGTCAGCAGGCCTGGATCCTTGGCACCGGCGACATCGAGGCGGACTGGGCGGATTACCTCGCAACGCTCGACACGATGGGGCTGAACGATGTTCTGACGGTGATGCAGACGGCATACGACCGCCAGTACAATTGAACCAACCCTTGCGGGCGCGGCTTTTCGGGGCCGCGCCGGTTTTCGAGTGGAGGGGCCAAGGCATGGCGAAGACGCGTCCGCCGCTGGACGAGCCGAGGGCAGGGCGGTTGAACATCCAGTATGGCCCCGGTTCCGGCGAGGCAGTCGTCGAAAATCCGCCGCGCTTCACCTGGTTGCCCGTGATCGAGGATGACGCGCGCTATGTCCTTGAGGTGTCGGCCGATCCGGCTTTCCCGTCGGGGACGGCGAAGCGCTTCACCGCGCTGCCGCTGAATTTCTTCACCCCCGATCATGCCTTCGCCCCAGGAGACTATCACTGGCGCTACGCGGTCTGGTCGGTGGCGGAGGAGAGGGTCACCGAATGGAGCCGCACCCGCGGTTTTTCCGTCGGGGAGGGGCTGCCCGAGGCACCGCTTGCGGGGCGAGAGGGGCGCTATGCGGCGGCCGCATCCGAGGCTCTGGCTTTCGCCGGAAAAGCTTTCCCGGTTTCGCGCCGCCATCGCGGAGGATCCCGGTCATTGCGGCTGGAAGGATTTCACGACGAAATCCGTAGCCCCCTGGATGGCGCGCGAGATCATGCCTGAACCCGCGGGCTATCCCGGCCACAAGCGGACGGCGGCGGTCTGGCGCAAGACCTATATCGACTGCCAGGAACTGCTCTATGCGATACGGCATCTCGCCATTGGCGGACAGGTGACCGGGGATGCAGCAATGCTTGCCCGCGCCAGGGGCTGGTTGCTTGCCGCTGCGCGGTGGAACCCGGCGGGAACGACGTCCCGCGCCTATAGCGACGAATGGGCGTTCCGGGTGAATGTGGCGCTCGCCTGGGGGTACGACTGGCTACATGACCAGCTGTCGGAGGAGGAACGAGCCCTCGTGCGCGGCGCTCTTCTGGCGCGGACCCGGGAAACTGCCGTTCACGTGATACGGCATGCAAACATCCACCTCTTCCCCTTTGACAGCCATGCCGTCCGCGCCGTTTCCGCCGTTCTCATTCCCGCCGCCATCGCCCTTCTTGACGATGAGCCGGAGGCGCGGGGCTGGCTGGATTACGCGGTGGAGTTCCTCTTTTCGGTCTACTCTCCCTGGGGCGACGCGCAGGGCGGCTGGGCCGAGGGTCCGCACTACTGGATGACCGGAATGGCCTATCTGATCGAGGCCGCGAACCTTCTGCGCAGCTTTTCCGGCATCGATCTTTATCGCCGCCCGTTCTTTCGCAATACCGGCGATTTTCCTCTCTACACCAAGGCTCCGGGCACAAGGCGCGGCACTTTCGGCGACGATGCGACGCTGGGCGATCAGGTCTGCCTGAAGATGGGCTACAATGCCCGCCAATATGCCGGGGTGACGGGGAACGGCGTCTATCAATGGTATCACGAAGAGATCAAACGCAACGATCCCGGCACCGAAACGCTGTTCTACAACTATGGCTGGTGGGATCTGACCTTCGACGAGATGACCTATCTGCACGATTTCGGGGTGACAGAGCCAGTGTCCCCCAAGGCGATCGACAAGCTGCGCTGGTTCAAGGGGATCGGCTGGGCCTGCATCCAGCACCGGCTTGACGATCCGGAAGCGCATGTCCAGTTCAACTTCAAATCCAGCCCCTATGGGTCGATCAGCCACAGCCATGCCGATCAGAACGCCTTCTGCCTTTCCGCCTTTGGCGAGGATCTGGCCATCCAGTCGGGCTATTACGTCGCCTTCAACAGCACGATGCACACGGACTGGCGGCGCCAGACGCGGTCCAAGAACGCGATCCTGCTGAACGGGCAGGGCCAGTATGCGGGCAAGGACAAGGGCAAGGCGATCCGGGCCTCGGGGCAGATCGTCGCGGCAGAGAGCCGGGGCGATCACATCTTCCTGCGGGGCGATGCGACGGCGGCCTATGCCGCGCTCAACCCCGATGTGACTTCGGTTCTGCGCGATGTCTATTTCGTCAACGATACCTTCTTCGTCTTCGTCGATACGGTGGACGCCAGCCGTCCGGTCACGCTGGAATGGCTGATCCACGCCAATGCGCCGATGCAGCTTGGCGGCAATTCGTTTCGCTACACGGGCGAGAAAGCGGGATTTTACGGCCAGTTCCTCTGGTCCGAAGCGGGGGCGGCCGAGATTGCGCAGGAGACGGGTTTTCCCGGCGTCGATCCGGCCGACTTTGAGGGCTTGCCTCTCAGCACCTGTCTGACGGCCCGCTTTCCAGCCGCTCTCCGTCACCGCATTGCAACACTTCTGGTCCCCTATCCTGTTGCTGCCCCGCGCCGGATTTTCAGCTTTCTCGACGATCAGGGATATGATTGTGACCTTTACTTCACCGACGCCGAGGAGCGGAGTTTCAAGATCACCATCCCGAAGTCATTCCGGGTGGATGGCTGAGCCTCAGGCGCCGCTCAGCCGGGCAGCGGCAGCCCGTGCGCCATCGCGGATCAGCGCCGCATAGATCCCGGTCAAGGGGGCTGCGATCCTCGTGGCGATGGCCGGAGAAAACACCTCGCGCAACGCCAGAAATCCGCGGACCGTCTCTTCCGGCGATCTGGCCGCATCGGCGATGGCTTTCAGGCGCGCGGCCAGCGGATCCTTCACCTCGATCGCGCCGCCGCTTTCATCCCTGCCGCCGACATAGCGCATCCAGCCCGCGACGACCAGAAGCAGCCCCGGCGCGGGCCGACCGGCGGCGATGGCATCGCTCAACGTGCCGAGGATGCGCTGCGGCAGCTTCTGGCTGCCGTCCATTGCGATCTGCCAGAGGGAATGGCGGATCGCGGGGTTGGCAAAGCGGTGGAACAATGCCTTCGAATAGGCCCCGGGATCGATCGGCGGGACGAGGGTGGGTCCGATCTCGCGTGCCCAGAGATTGCGGATGAACGCGGCCAGAACCGGGTCTTCCACCGCCGCCGAGACATGCCGGTGCCCGGCAAGATAGCCAAGATAGGCCAGCGCGGAATGCGCGCCGTTCAGCATGCGCAGCTTCATCAGCTCGTAAGGCGCCACATCGGTGACCATCTCGACGCCGACAGCCTGCAGATCGGGGCGACCAGCAGCGAAGCGGTCCTCGACCACCCATTGCCGGAAAGGTTCGTGTATCACTGCAGCGGGGTCGTGCCGCCCGGTCAGCCCCGCAATTGCCGCGAGATCCGCGTCGGTCGTCGCCGGGACGATGCGGTCGACCATCGTCGAAGGGAAGGCTCCCTGATCTGCGATCCAGTCGGCCAGCCCGGGATCGATCATCCCGGCAAGATCGAGCACGATGTGGCGTGTAAGCGCGCCGTTGTCCGGCAGGTTGTCACAGCTCAGGACCGTGAAAGGCGGCAGCCGCGCCTTTCGCCGCGCGGCAAGCCCGCGTACCAGAAACCCGGGGGCAGAGCGGGGCAGGGGCCCGTCCAGATCGTGCCGGATATCGGGGTGATTGCGGTTCAGCCGCCCCGTCGCGGGATCGTGGCAATAGCCTTTCTCGGTGACGGTCAGACTTGCGATGCGGATCGCGGGGTCCGCCAGACGGTCCAGCACGGCCGCGGGGTCTTCCGGGGCGACCAGCACCTCGCGGATCACCTCGATCTGGCGGGTGCGGGTCTCTTCCGGTGCCCTCTCGGCGGCGGTATAGACCCAGTCCTGCGCCCGCATGTGGTCCCGCGCCGTGGCACTTTTCAGGCTGACCGCGATGATCCCCCAGTCACCGCCCGACCGTGCCACCGCCTCTTCGATCCAGGGCGCGACGAAGGCCCGGAAAAACGCGCCGGGGCCAAGATGCAGGATGCCGGGGCGCGGGCGCGGACGGCCTGATGGGGCAGGGCGGGGCAGTTCAGCGGGCAAGCCAGCCCCCGTCCACATTGAGAATCGCCCCATGGACATAGCGCGCCGCCGGAGCGGCCAGGAAGACGGCGGCCTCGGCAATATCCTCGGGCTGCCCCCAGCGCCCGGCCGGAATACGCTCCAGGATCGCCGCGTTGCGCGTGGCATCGGCGCGAAGGGCAGTGGTGTTGTTCGTCTCGATATAGCCCGGCGCGATGGCGTTCACATTGATCCCCTTCGCCGCCCACTCATTGGCGAGAAGCTTGGTCAGCCCCGCGACACCATGTTTCGCGGCCGTGTAGGATGGCACGCGGATTCCGCCCTGAAACGACAGGAGCGAGGCGATGTTGACGATCTTGCCCGCCCCCCCCCGCGCGATCACCGCCCGCGCAAAGGCCTGACAGGTGAAGAAGACCGCCTTCAGGTTCACATCCATCACCGCGTCCCAATCGGCTTCGGTGAAATCAACGCTGTCGGCGCGGCGGATGATCCCGGCGTTGTTGACCAGAATGTCCACCTGACGCTGTGCAAACACATCCCGCGCTGCCAGCGGATCGGCAAAATCAAGCGTCAACGCCTCGGCGCCGGGGATCATTGCGACGGTCTTTGCCAGCGAGGATCGCCCCGCGCAGATCACCTGCGCGCCAGCCCGGCCCAGGGCGACCGCAATCGCCTGGCCAATGCCGGTATTGGCCCCGGTGACCAGCGCGGTCTGGCCCGTGAGGCTGAAGGCCGTCACCGAAGATCCTCCATCGGCACCATCTCGAGATCGCGGTAATCCACATTGTCGCCCGCCATCGCCCAGCAGAACGTATAGGCGCCGGTTCCCGCACCACAGTGGATCGACCACGGCGGCGACAGCACGGCCTCTTCGTTCTTCATCACGATGTGACGCGTCTCGTCAGGGCGGCCCATGAAATGGAACACCCGGTTGGCCGGTGCCAGATCGAAATAGAGATAGGCCTCCATCCGGCGGTCATGAAGATGTGCTGGCATGGTGTTCCAGACAGAGCCGCCGTGAAACATCGTATACCCCATCACCAGCTGGCAGCTTGGCATCACGTCGGGATGGATGACCTGATAGATGGTTCTTTCGTTGGCTGTCTCTGCCGCCCCCATCTTCACGCTCTTGGCGTCGCGGAGGGTGACAAGCCGCGTCGGGTGGCTGGCATGGGCAGGGGTCGAGACGATGTAGAACCGCCCCGGACCGGAGAAGGAAACCGGCCCGGAGCCCATCGAGAGGTAAAGCATGTCCCCCTTGCCGACGGCATGGTCGACGCCAGCGGCCGAAACCGTGGCCGCCTCGCCGATGTTCAGAACGCCCATCTCGCGCCGGTCAAGGATCGAGGCGGTGCCGCATTCCTTGACCTCGTCCAGCACCAGCTTCTCCATGCCCGGGACCGCCCCGCCCACGATCATCCGGTCATAGTGGGAATAGGCGAGATTGATCTGCCCCTCGACGAAGAGACCGCCGACATGAAAATTCGCCCGGAGCGCGGTGGTGTCCATCGCCTTGGCGGCCAGGGGGTCGACGGCGTGAAGGGTTGTTACACGTGTCATGGGCAGTCCTTTCAAAGAAAATCATCGCGGCGTGGCGTGAAACAGTCGATCAGCGTTCCGGGTTCAAGGCAGACGCAGCCATGTATCGCCATGGCCGGGATTACGAAGCTGTCGCCCGGCCCGACCTCGGTTTCGGTTCCCGCGACCGAGAACCGGAACCGGCCCGATTTCACGAAGGTCGATTGCACGTGCGGATGGTTGTGCAGCCTGCCCTCGGCGCCCTTTGCCCGAAAGCGGAAGGCCACGACCATCAGCTCGGGATGATCCGCAAGCACCTGGCGCGTGACGCCCGGATCGGTAGCAACTTCGGGAAATGCAGTCATTCCAACCTCATTTGAAGAGTGACGGAAGCCAGAGGGAAAGCGCGGGGACATAGGTCACCAGCATCAGCACGGCAAAAGCCGCGCCGTAGAACGGCCAGATCGATTTCATCGCCTCCCAGATCGAGATCCTGCCGACCGCGCATCCCACGAACAGCACCGCGCCGACGGGCGGCGTGCAGAGTCCGATGCCGAGGTTCAGGATCAGGATCACCCCGAAATGGATCGGATCGACGCCGAAGGCGGTTGCAACCGGCAGGAAGATCGGCGTGGTGATCACGATCAGCGGCGACATGTCCATGAACGTGCCGAGGATCAGGAGCACGACGTTCAACAGCAGCAGGATCACCAGCGGATTGTCAGAGATGCTTTGCAGCAGGGCGATCATGCTCGCGGGAACCTTGGTATAGGCAAGCAGCCAGCCGAAGGATGCCGCACAGCCGATCACCATCAGCACCATCGCCGTCGTCCGCACGGCGGCAAAGGTCGCCTTGATGAAATCGGCAAAGCTGAGCGACCGGTAGAAGAACAGCGTCACGATCAGCGCATAGACCACCGCGATATTCGACGATTCCGAGGCGGTGAAGATGCCCGACCGGACGCCTCCGAAGATGATCGCGACCAGGATGAGCCCGGGCACCGCCGACAGGAACATCCAGCCGATGTTGGCAAAGCCCTGGAACGGCTCTGTCGGGTAGCCCTTTCTGGTGGCAACCCACCAGGCCGCAACCATCAGCGCCAGCGCCAGCATCAACCCCGGTATGATGCCTGCCGTGAAGAGATCGGCAATCGAAAGGCGGCCGCCGGCGGCGATCGAATAGATGATCATATTGTGTGACGGCGGTATCAGCAGCGCGATGATGGAGCCGACGACCGTGATGTTGACCGCATAGCCGACATCGTAGCCCCGGGCCTTCATCTGCGGCACCATGAGGCCGCCCACCGCGCTTGCATCCGCGGCGGCCGATCCCGAGACGCCGCCGAACATCACCGAGGCCAGCACATTCACCTGCCCCAATCCGCCGCGCAGATGGCCCACGATCGAGGCCGCCAGCGCCACCAGACGCCGCGCAATATCCCCCCGCACCATCAGGTCGCCCGCATAGATGAAGAACGGGATCGCCATCAGCGCAAAAACCGACACGCCGGAGTTCAGCCGCTGAAAGATCACCACCGGCGGCAATCCAAGGTAGAGAACCGTCGCAAAGCTCGATACGCCCAGACAAAAGGCGACCGGAGTTCCGATAAGTAGCAGAACGACGAAAGTGCCGAAGAGGACATAAAGCTCCATCGCTCAATCCTCGGCCATGGTTTCGCCGAAACGGGCGGTTGGCAGCCCTGCGGCGCGGCGTGCGATCCGCTCGACCGAGAAGATCACGATAAGCACCCCGCCTGCGATGACCGGAACGAAATCGAAGGCGCCGGAGATGCCAAGGGAGGGCAGGGTGTTCCCGGCCGTCTTGGCCGCAAGCTGGCTGCCGAACCAGACCATGCCGCCGCCGAACGCCCCCACCACGAGGTCGGAGACCGAGTTCAGCACCTGCTTCAGCCGCTCTGGCACAACCTGCAACAGCACGTCGAACGACAGGTGGTAGCCTTCGCGGATACCGACGGCCGCCCCGAGAAAGATGAACCATCCCATGATCATGACCGAGCCCGGCTCGGTCCAGATCAGGCTGCTGTTCAGGATCCAGCGCCAGAACACCTGTGCCGCGATCATCGCGGTCATCAGGATCAGCGCGCAGGCGGCAATCCACAGCGCAAACCGCGCAAGCGCGCTTGCAAAGAAGGCAAATCTCAGCATCACCGATCGCGGCACGTCAGGCTCCTGCGGCAGGGAAAGGGCGCGCCCGGACAGCATCGTCCCCGGGCGCGCGCCATGTCATTCGGTGGCCTGGATCCGGGTCACCAGATCCTTCAGCTTGTCAGTGGTCACGTATTTCTCATAGACTGGCACCATCGCTTCGATGAATGGCGTCTTGTCGACATTCTCCACGATCTCCACGCCCGCCGCGCGCATCTTGGCCTCGCTTTCAGCCTCTCGCGCCGACCACAACTCGCGCATCACGGGCACCGAATCCTTCGCGGCCTGTGCGACCAGCGCCTGATCCTCGGGCGTCAGCGCATCCCAGGATTTCTTTGCCATCACAAGGATTTCCGGCACGATCAGGTGTTCGTCGAGCGTGTAGTACTTCGCCACCTCGAAATGGCCCGAACTGTCATAGGACGGCCAGTTGTTCTCGGCCCCGTCGATCACACCGGTCTGGATCGAGGAATAGACCTCGCCATAGGGCATCGGCGTGGCATTGCCGCCAAGGGCTGCGACCATGTCGACGAAGATGTCCGACTGCATCACGCGAAACTTCATGCCCGTGATGTCAGCCATCGAGGTAATCGGCTTTTGCGAATTGTAAAAGCTGCGCGATCCGGAATCGTAGAAGGCAAGGCCCACCAGATCATGGGGCTGGAATGCGGCCATGATTTCCTGGCCAATCTCGCCGTCCATGACCTGGTGCATGTGTTCGACCGACCGGAAGATATAGGGCAGCGAAACGACCTGCGTTTCCTCAACGATGTTGTTGAACGGCCCGAGCGAGACGCGGTTCATGTCGATCACGCCGAACTGGGTCTGCTCGATCGTGTCCTTCTCCTCGCCAAGCTGGGCAGAGTGCAACACTTCCACGCAGATCCGCCCGCCAGAGCGTTCCTTCAGCAGCTCCCCCATCTTCTTGACCGCTTCAACCGTCGGATAGCCGTCTGGATGCGTGTCGGCGGATCTGAGATTGACTTCGCATTCCGCCAGTGCCTGGCCCGCAAAGGCGGCAGTCAGCAGCAGGGTTGCGATCAGTGTCTTGTTCGTTTTCATCGGGTCTCCTCCCAGGTTCAGGCTCGATCAGAGCCGGTAGGCTTCTTTCGCTAGTCGGTAGGCGAGGTCATGGGCAACCTCATGGGCATCCGCTTCCGCCAGTCGCCCTGTGGCAACGAGGGTTGCAAGATAGGCGCAGTCCACCCGCCGCGCGACATCGTGCCGGGCGGGGATGGAACAGAATGCTCGTGTGTCGTCATTGAAGCCGACAGTGTTGTAAAATCCCGCGGTCTCGGTCACCGCCTCACGATAGCGCCGCATGCCCTCGGGGCTGTCAAAGAACCACCAGGCCGGGCCGATTTTCAGCGCCGGATAGGCGCCCGCCATCGGGGCAAGCTCGCGGGCATAGGTCGTCTCGTCCAGCGTGAAGACGATCAGCCTCAGCCGATTGTCCATGCCATGCGCCTCCAGCAGCGGGCGCAGCGCATGAACATAGTCGACCGGGGCAGGGATATCGAAGCCCTTGTCGCGGCCGAAGCGCGCCAGGATCGCGGTCGAATGATTGCGCACCGATCCCGGATGCAGCTGCATCACCAGACCGTCCTCGATGCTCATGCGCGCCATCTCGGTCAGCATCTGTGCGCGAAACAATTCAGCGTCTGCTGCCGAAGCTCGCCCCTGGGTTACGCGCCGAAACAGCTGCTCGGCTCGCGCGTCGCGGAGATCGGCGGTCAACGCCGTCGGATGGCCGTGATCGGTGGCGGTGGCACCGTGCGCGCGAAACTCGGCCCGGCGCAAGCGCAGCGCCCGCAGATAGCCGCTCCACGACTCTACATCCTGGCCGGTGATCGCTGCGAGACTGCGTAGGTTGTCTGGGAAATCCTCGCGCTCGGGATCGACGACGTCATCGGGGCGAAACGTCGTAATCACGCGCCGACCCCATTCGCGCGCAATCGTCTCGTGATGCAGCAGTGCCTCGGTGGCACCTTCGGTCGTCGCCAATACCTCGATGCCAAAACGCTCGAAGAGCGCACGCGGCAAGAACTCCGGGCGCGCCAATGCAGCCCCGATGGCATCGTAGTAGTGTTCTGCCGTCTGCGCCTCGAGCGCCAGCTCGAGCCCGAAGACTTCGGCAAAGACGTGATCGAGCCACCAACGACTGGGCGTACCGCGAAACAGATGATAGTTCGCGGCAAACAGCTGCCACACCTTGCGGCGATCTGCCTCGCGCGGAGTCTTACCATGATCTGCCAGGCCGAGCGCATCGAAGCCGATGCCCTGGCTGTACAGCATGCGCAAGAGGTAGTGGTCAGGCCACAGCAATACGCTGGTGGCATCCGCGAAGGGTGCATTGCTTGCAAACCAGCGGGCATGCGTATGACCGTGCGGGCTGATGATTGGAGCGCGTGCTACGGCTGAGTACAGCCGGCGAGCGATGCTGCGGTCGCCGGGTCCGGCGGCAAGAAACGATCTGGGTGCAGCGCGAGGCGGCGACAGCGCGAATGCGCCGTCTTGGAGGAGTTCACGATGAGATCCAGCATACTTGGTCTGGCCAATTTTGCATCAGCGCCAAGTCGTGTCAAGCCGAGAACGGGCTGCAGCTACGAGCCACCTCGTCACCGCGACGCAGGTCGGGCCTGATGGGTTCCGCAGCAGCGACCGATAGTTTCCCATCACACGCGGCGTGCCCCGAAAGCATGAAACTTCAGCGCTCGAGTGCCGCCCGGGTACAGGGACCCACGTCATGTACATGGCCGCCGCGTTCGCGGCGAGCTGCAGGGAAAAACCACGCTTTTTGCTGG
>JAAURK010000200.1 GCA_012032275.1 Tabrizicola sp. | reverse complement strand
CTCGGCGCGGATCGCGGCGGGAATGGCCGGGATCTCGGCCAGACCTTCCGTCAGCGCCGTGAAGTTCAGACCGGTGCCGCCCACGATGACGAGATTGCCGCCCAGAAACGCGCGCAGATCGCGCAGCCAGTGACCGACCGAATATTCCTGATCGGCGGCCACATGGCCATAAAGCGCATGGGGCAGGGCGGCTTCGTCGGCGACGGATGGCCGCGCCGTCAGCACCCGCCAGCAGGCAAAGACCTGAAGAGCATCGGCATTCACGATCGTCCTGCCGTCGCGCGCGGCCAGCTCCATCGCCAGCGAGGACTTGCCGCTGGCGGTCGGGCCTGCGATCAGCACGGGCGCGCTGCGCGAAACCTGCCCGAGAATGCTGTCCCAGTTCATCTGACCCCAAATTTCCCGCCGGAGGTGCCGGGGCGTGAAACCCGCGCTGCCGCCATTGTCAGCGGTTGAACCTGCCGCCATTTTGCGACATTTTGCGCCACAGTCCAAGCCACAAACCAAATCCGGGGGAAACCGATGCCGAAACCAGCCGCTGACCCGGGGGTCACCTACAGCCGCGTGATGCTGAAGATATCGGGCGAGGCGCTGATGGGCGACCTGGGCTATGGCCTGCATCCCCCGACCGTGCGCCGCATCGCCGAAGAGGTGAAGTCGGTCCACGATCTTGGCGTGGAGATCTGCATGGTGATCGGCGGTGGCAACATCTTCCGCGGGCTTCAGGGTTCTGCGCAGGGGATGGAACGGACGACGGCCGACTACATGGGAATGCTCGCCACCGTGATGAACGCCCTCGCCATGCAGGCGGCGCTGGAGGCGCTCGGGGTCTTCACCCGCGTGATCAGCGCCATTCCGATGGACCAGGTCTGCGAGCCCTATATCCGCCGCCGCGCCGTGCGGCATCTGGAGAAGAAGCGGGTCTGCATCTTCGCCGCGGGCACCGGCAATCCCTATTTCACCACCGATACGGCGGCGACGCTGCGCGCCAATGAAATGGCCTGCCAGGCGATCTTCAAGGGCACCAAGGTGGACGGGGTCTATGACAAGGATCCCAAGAAGCACGCCGATGCCAAACGCTATGACGTCGTCACCTATGACGAGGTGCTGCAGAAGAACCTCGGCGTGATGGATGCCTCTGCCATCGCCCTGGCCCGCGACAACGACCTTCCGATCATCGTCTTCAGCCTGGACGAACCGGGCGGTTTCTGCGGTATCCTCGCGGGAAAGGGCACCTATACGCGGGTTCAGGGCTGAGGCTTCTGACTATACGTCTGCCACACATTCACCTATAGAACGGCGAAACCCCTCAGGCGATGACGGGGCACGACAAGAAGGATGACCACATGTCGAACGACGATCTCGAAATCGACACCGATGACCTGCAGCGCAGGATGGATGGCGCGATGGCGTCGCTGCGGCATGAATTTGCCAGCCTGCGCACCGGCCGGGCATCTGCCTCGATCGTGGATCCGATCCAGGTTGACGCCTATGGCCAGATGACCCCGATCAACCAGCTTGGCACCGTGAACGTGCCTGAACCGCGGATGGTGGTGATCAACGTCTGGGACAAGGGCATGGTCGGCAAGGTTGAAAAGGCCATCCGGGAAAGCGGGATCGGGATCAATCCCGTCACCGATGGCCCGCTGATCCGCCTGCCGATCCCCGAACTGAACGAAGAGCGGCGGCGCGAACTGACCAAGGTGGCCGGCACCTATGCCGAAAATGCCAAGGTCGCGATCCGCAATGTGCGCCGCGACGGGATGGACCAGATCAAGAAGGCAAAGTCGGCCGGCATGTCGGAAGACGACCAGAAGATGTGGGCCGACGAAGTGCAGGAACTGACGGACAAGGCGATTGCTGCGGTCGACAAGGCGCTGGAGGCGAAACAGCAGGAGATCATGCAGGTCTGACCTGCATGGCTTCGGGGAGGAAGTTTGGCATCCAAGGATCTGCGCGTTGACGTGGCGCTCCGTTCGGCGGAGCATGTGGCGATCATCATGGACGGCAATGGCCGGTGGGCGACCAATCGGGGCTGGCCGCGCCTTGTCGGGCACCGCCGCGGCGCCGAGAGGGTGCGCGAAATCGTCCGCGTGGCGCCGGAACTCGGGATCCGCTGGCTGACGCTTTACGCTTTCTCGACCGAAAACTGGAAACGGTCCACCGAAGAGGTGCTTGGCCTGATGGCGATCTTCGCCCGCTATATCGAACGCGAGGCCGACAGGCTGGCCACCGCAGGCATCCGGATGCGCTTTATCGGAGAGCGCGGGCGGCTTGACCCGAAACTGCAGCGCCTGATGGCCGGGATCGAGGCGCGGACGGCCGGTTTCAACCGCCTGAACCTGACCGTCGCGATAAATTACGGTGGGCGCGACGAAATCCTCCGGGCGATCCGGGCGGTTGCGGCAGAGGCGGCGGCCGGGAGGTTCGATCCGGCCGATCTCACCGAAGCGGCGTTTTCCGACAAGCTCGACACCGGTGGCCTGCCCGACCCCGATCTGGTGATCCGCACGAGCGGCGAGACGCGGACCTCGAATTTCCTGCCCTGGCAGACCGCCTATGCCGAATACGAATTCTCCGACACGCTCTGGCCCGATTTCACGCCTGATGAACTTGCCGCCATCATCGCGCGGTTTTCGAACCGCGAGCGTCGGTTCGGCGCGGCCGCCCGATGAACGCGCCCCTGCCGACACGCGAGGGGCGCTGGGGCGATCTGCGCAAGCGCGTGCTCTCCGCGATTGCCATGATCACCGTCGGGGCGATGGAGATCTGGCTTGGCGGTACCGCCTTCGCGGCCCTGGTCATCGTGCTGACCGGGGTCATGATCTGGGAACTGGCGACAATGACCTCGGTCGAGACCGGGAAGAAGCCGCTGGTACTGGCTGGCCTTGCGGCAGTGTCGCTGGCCGCGGCGCTGAGCCTGCGGACGGATCTTGCAGGCGCATTCCTTCTGATCCCGTCGCTGGTTGTGGCCCTCACCGTCGTGCGCGACCGGCGCCTTGCGGCGGTCTATGCGGCGGCGGTCATGGTTTCAGGATACGGCCTCGTCATCCTGCGCAACGACATCGGCACTTCGGCCATCCTCTGGCTGGTCGCGGTTGTCATCATCTCGGACGTGATGGGGTATTTCGTGGGCCGGATCGTCGGCGGGCCGAAATTCTGGCCCGCGATCAGCCCGAAGAAGACCTGGTCGGGAACCGTCGCCGGATGGATCGGCGCGGCGCTTGTCGGCCTGACGTTCTGGCTTGCGGGCTGGGGCGCGTGGCTGCTGATCCCGGTCTCTGCCGTCGTCGCCTTCGCGGGTCAATTGGGCGATATCGCGGAAAGCTGGATCAAGCGGCGCGCGGGGGTGAAGGATGCGTCGAACCTGATCCCCGGTCATGGCGGGGTGATGGACCGGTTCGATGCGATGATCGGCGCCATCGTCCTTGTCATGCTGGGGCAGCTTTTCTGGCCGCTCGGCCCGCTGTTCGCTGGCTGAGGCGGTGCGCAGCATATCCATCTTCGGCGCGACCGGGTCGATAGGCGAGCAGACCTTCGATCTTCTGATGCGGGCGGGCGGGCCCGATAAAAATTCAGCGGCAGACTGAAATTCTGGTTGCGCACCTTTGATTGCGCATTGCGCACCCTTGCTTGCGCACCCGCGGCAAACCAATCGGAGACATCGTTTGCAAATCGAAACGCGATCCATCGAGCGGCTGGTTCCCTATGTCCGGAATTCCCGGACCCATTCCGAGGATCAGATCGCGCAGATTGCCGCCTCCATTGCCGAGTTCGGCTTCGTCAATGAGATCGATCGGTACGACCGGCGCGTCAATGACGCGCGTGCGCAAGAATTCAGGCAATGACACCGAAGGCGAGCGCGACCGCGCCGAGCGCCTCAAGTTCCTGGCGGCGCAATCCCCGCTGGGGCAGGAGTTCCTGAAGCGCAACCGCCTGCCGGCGCAGACCTTCGACAGCTTCTATCTGGTCGAGAACGCGGTCATCCTCCACAAGTCCACCGGCTTTTTCAGCTTGGTGCAGTATCTGCGCTGGCCCTGGCCATGGCTGGCGGTGTTCGGGCTTCTGCCGACGCATCCGCTCGACCGGCTCTACGACTGGATCGCGCAGAACCGCTACCGCTGGTTCGGCCGCCGCGACCTGTGCCTGGTCGCGGACGAGGCGAAGGCCGAGCGGTTCCTCGCCTAAGATGGGCGGGCCAACGACCATAGGCATCCGAGATGCCAAGGCCAGTTTCTCGAAGCTCGTCAGGCAGGTCGAAAGTGGCTCAACACCGGAGATCGTCCTGGCGCGCGCCGGTAAGCCGGTGGCAAGGTTGGTTCCTGTGCCTGGGGCGCCAATCAGGCTGGGCATAGCCGACGGGGCATTCCATGTTCCCGATGATATAGACGATGCCAATCCGGCAATCGAAGAGATGTTCACTCCACCGGCAAAGCGGTGGTGAGGTCGGTGCCGCCCGTCACATCAAATCGTACGGCGCCTTCCACCCGGGCAGGGCGCTGATGTCGGCGAGCCAGCGCTGGACGTTGGGCCAGGGCGCGAGGTCGAGGCCGGCCTGGTCGGCCCAGAACAGGTAGCCGCAGCAGCTGATGTCGGCGACGGTCGGGATGTCGGCGAGCAGGAACTTGTGCGCGGCGAACTCGCCGTTCATGCGGTCGAGATCGGCAACCGCGCGGGCGCGCAGCCAGTCCAGCACCTCGGGCCTGGTGTCGGGCACCCAGCGCAGCGCGAAGCGCAGGTTGGGGACCGAGGTGCCGATGCGGTTGGCCTCCCAGAACAGCCACTCGCGCACCTGGTCGTGGTCGACCGCATCGCGGCCGTGGAATTTCAGGGTGCGCTGCGCGAGGTGCAGGAGGATCGCGTTCGACTGGACATAGGCCTGGCCGCGATCGACCAGCACCGGCACCTCGCCATATTTGCTGACCTGCTGGAAGTCGGCAGGGCGCCGGTCGCGCGGCAGCTGGATGTCGACCGGGCGGTATTCGTGCGGCGTGTGGGTCAACGCCAGCATCAGCCGGACCTTGTAGGAATGTCCGGACTCGCGGTTGCCGTAAAGGATGAGGTCCATTTGCGCTGTCTGTTCGCTCTGCCTTCGGACAAGTCCAATTTAACCATCGCTTAACCAAATTTTGACCACAGTTGCGATGGCATTCTTTCAAGTCATATCACGCCCCGGTGCCCCAATGCGATTTATCCTGACGATTGCCGCCATAGTGGCCGTTTCTGCCTGTCCCGCTGTAGCCCAGAACTACACGAAGCCTGTGGGCGATATCATCAGCCGGGTGCAAACCAACCTCAATCGCGTCGCACACGGGCTTCCGGCAATTGATGGCGACAAAGCGACGACGAGCGTGGATCGGCTTGTCGAGATATTCTCTGATCTACTCAACGGGACTTCGCAGCGACAAGCCGATGCGCGAGAGTTGCTTGACGATCTTCAGCGCTCGATCGAAGTCAGTTTTGACGCGAGACAGATAAACGAGCCATTTCCGCACCTCGCCAAAGCGATGGAAGACGTGAAGCGTCGAGCGAAAGAAGAAGAGACTCTTTCACCAATAGATATGGCCTTGAAGAAGGTCGTGATCGTAGCCTATCAAGCATTGCTAATGGAGTCATATGATTACTGGTCCAGCTGGCGCAACGATCTGCGAGGTGCCATCCGCCTGCCGTGCAATATCACCTACCGCCTGAAAGGGCCGTTGGAATTCTCGAGCCCCCACCTGAGAGCCACCCTTGGGGAAGTGACCACCTGTCCATTAGTCGGGAGATTCAACCCGCACGAACGCAGGCTCGTGACGGAAGACGAGCTCATTCTCTTGGTCGAAATGCAGCGCGATGTGGTTGAGGAGCGACAGAGATCGGGAGAAGTAGATCCGGCAGTGCCGGCTTTCCGTTTGACGAGATCGTAGCGTACCGTCAAGCGGTGCGGAACGTTGAGGGGAATTGGGGAGGCTCCAGTGCGAAAGGCATCTACGCCGCCTTGGATGAGCGCAAGCATGCGCTCATGGCCAATCCGCAGAAGTATTCAGGATTGGCTGCAGTTCCTCCTCAAGTCTATCGCACGTGGAGCTATATGTCGTTGCGCAATCATGCGCTGATTGTCGAGGTTGATCGACTGGCAGCTCAGGCACGTGCCAAGCTCGTGCCATACTTCATCGGGAAGGGCATTGATTCAACCCAAGCGGAGAATGCTGTCTCCCGAGGCTTAGCTAGCATCACGCTGGGTGGAAAATGTGGCGACAACATCGTGCCGAGGTCATTTCGATCCTTGTTGCTGGATGGCGCCTCGCTCACCGAAATCACAGAATTTGCCGAAAGTGGAGCGTGGCGGAATGCCGATCAGCTTTTGCCATTTCAATCCTGTGCCTTGTTCGCCGACATGGATCCGCTCGCACATATCGCCGTCGTCGACGTGCGGTCCTTCGAGTATCTGCGTTCCATCGCCGCACTAATACCGGCGGACGATCGAACCGCGCTCGATCTGATTCTCGACATCGACGCGCGCAACGAGTTCGGCAAGACCCCGCTCATGACAGCCGCACAATTCAACAAGTTGGATGCCGTCAAGTGGCTGCTCGCAAATGGTGCTGCCGTCAATGCAAGAACGGACGCCGAAGGCCTGGGACATGGCCGTCGTACGCCCCTGATGTATGCTGCCGCGAGCGGATCGATGGAGGTCATTCAGACGCTCCTGGCGGCGGGTGCCGACCCGTATCTGGCGGATACCACCGGCCAGAGTGCGGTCGACTATCTGGTGGGTGTCACCTACGAGCGCGAACCGCCCAATCCGATTCTGGCGGATGAGGAACTCAAGCTGGCCTACAGGCTACTTCGTTGAACGCATCCGCTCTGTGACCAGCTCCTGCAGGCGCCAGAGGAAATGGTCGTGGATGCCGAGTTCCTCGCATTTGAGCACGGTTTCCAGCAGGTATTCCGCGCAGCTGCCGTTCTCGCCGCAGGCGTTCTGCGCCTTCAACGAAACGGTGACGGCCTTGTCGCCGGTGGCGGCAACCGTGGCATGGGCCGCGACTGGGCCCCGTTCCGGGCCGCATCCAAACGCGCCGACATGGCCGGATGGGTCAGCGATCAGGCCTATTGCCAGGCACAATGACCTTCTACAGCTTGTAGATATATTTCACTTCGTCCAGCGCATCACCCTGCTGGGGTGACATGACACCGGCATTCGCCTCGGTCACATCCCGCAGCACCAGCATCAGCGGCTCGAACCCCTCCTGCCCTTTCATCTTGGCCAGTTTCCGCACCAGCCGGGTAAAGCCGGGCTGCGCGCCATTTGACTCCGTCACCAGCCAGCGCCCCAGGATCAGCGCCTCTTTCGCCTTGTCATGCGCCATGTCCAGCCGCGACTGCAGGCTGCGCACCAGCGCCTCCTGCTGTTCGGTCGATGGCAACCCGCCCAGTTCCAGAAACGCGATCCCCGCCCCCGCAATCGCCACGTCCGGGTCATCAAGCCCTTCAACCGGATGCACGTTCACCCGCCGCCGGAACCCGAACCGCCTTGCCGCCGCCGCAACATCCGCCGCCACCCCCGCCAGTTCGCGCGTCATGTCGGCCGCATTGCGTGCGCGCTGCGCCCAGAAATACGCAGCCCCGATCAGTGCAATAATCCCAAGAATATACGGCATCGCATCCTCATCCGTTTCGCGCCAAGTCTAAAGGTTAGGCATGGCAATTTCATGGCGTCAACGTCTCATCCCGCCGCCCGCATCCGCCCCACCATTTCGCCCAGATCCCGGCTGATCCCCGGCATCGCCGCCATCCGCTCCAGCGCCGCTACCACTTTTGCCGACGTCCCGCATCATA
>JAAURK010000199.1 GCA_012032275.1 Tabrizicola sp. | reverse complement strand
CCCCGGCCCGACCAGCGTCGCCTCGGCCTCGGGCACCGCCTGCACCTTGACGCTGATCTCGCTCAGCACGCCAAGCGTGCCATGCGACCCCGCCATCAGCTTCACCAGATCATATCCGGTGACATTCTTCATCACCGCCCGCCATTCTTCACCACCGTCCCCATGCCATCGACGAACCGCACCCCAAGCAGGCTGTCGCGCAGGCCCCGGCCTGCACCCGCCGCGGCCCGCTGGCATTGGCCGCCACCACGCCGCCGATGGTCGAGACACCATTGCGGCCAAGCAGCGCCCGCATGTCTGGCACTTCGAAGGCCAGCCGCTGCCGCTCGGTCGCAAGCACCCGCTCCACCTCCGCCAAGGACGTCCCCGCCCGCACCACAAGCGTCAGCGCCCCCGGCTCGTAAAGCGACACGCCCTGCAGCCCCGAAAGGTCCAGCACATCGCCCGCAGCCTGGCCGATCCCGCGCGTCCCCCCTCCCGTGATGCGCAGGGGCCCGGTCGCAGCCCGGATCACCTCTGCAAGCTCCGCCTCCGTGTCAGGCCGCATCTGCCCTGCCCTTTCATCTTGGTGAAAATATCCTGCGGGGGGTGCGGGGGGCGCAAAGCCCCCCGCCTCTTCCCCTCAGGCCGCGCGACGGCTCCGGGTTACCGCCAGCGGGAATACCTTGGCGGGGTTCAAAAGCCATTTCGGGTCGAACACATCCTTGACCCGGAGCTGCGCCTCCATATCCTCCGCCGTGAACTGCACATCCATCAGATCGCGCTTTTCGATACCGACGCCATGCTCGCCCGTCAGGCAGCCGCCCACCTCGACGCACAGCTTCAGCACCTCGGCGCCAAAAGCCTCGCAGGTCTCCAGATCGCCGGGCTTGTTCGCATCATAAAGGATCAGCGGATGCATGTTTCCGTCGCCGGCATGGAACACATTGCCGACGCCAAGCCCGAATTCCACGCTCATCTCGCCGATCCGGCGCAGAACGTATGGCAGGCTTGAAACCGGAATCGTCCCGTCCAGACACATGTAGTCCGAGATCTTGCCGATCGCGCTGAAGGCCGATTTCCGCCCCAGCCAGATGCGCTTGGCCTGGCCTTCATCCGCCGCTTCGATCAGCGCCACGGGATTGTGCCGTCGCGCGATGGCGGTGATCAGCGCCAGTTGCTCCTCGATTTCCGCCTCCGCCCCCTCGACCTCCACGATCAGCAGGGCCTCGCAGTCCGGATAACCCGCCTGCGCAAACTCTTCGCACACCCGGATCAGCATCCGGTCCATGAACTCGATCGCCACCGGCAGGACGCCCGCCTTGATGATATCGGCGACGCAGGCCCCGGCCACCTCGCTGCTTGCAAATCCCATCAGCACCGGCCGCGCCCCTTCCGGCTTCGGCAGGATGCGCAGACAGGCTTCCGTCACCACGCCAAGCTGCCCCTCGGACCCGCAGATGACCCCCAGAAGGTCAAGCCCGGGAGCATCTGCCCAGGGCCCGCCGATTTCCACCACCGTGCCATCCATCTGCACCAGTGTCACACCCAGAAGATTGTTCGTCGTCACCCCGTATTTCAGGCAATGCGCGCCTCCGGAATTCATCGCGATGTTGCCCGCGATCGCACAGGCCAGCTGGCTGGAGGGATCGGGCGCATAGAAGAACCCGTCGGCCTCGACCGCGCCGGTGACGCTCAGATTGGTGCGGCCCGATTGCACGCGGATGAAGCGGTTGTCATAATCCGTCTCCAGCACCCCGTTCATCCGCGCAACGCCCAGAATGACGCTGTCGGCCGTCGGCAGCGCCCCACGGCGAGCGAGGTGCCCGATCCGCGCGGCACCACCGGGACGCCCTCTTCCCAGCAGACGCGCAAGGCCGCCGACACTTCGGCGGTCGTGCGGGGCAGCACCGCAGCCATCGGCGGGCAGCGGTAGGCGCTCAGCGCATCGCATTCATAGACGCGCACGCCTGCCTCTTCCGAAATCACCGCATCCGCGGGCAGAACCGCGCGCAACCGCGCCACGATCCGATCCTTGCGCGACAGGATGGCCTTGTCGGGTACCGGCATCTCCATGATCGTCTCCCCCTTGCTATTGGTAAAGAAATATAACCAATTTTGACGGATGACAAGCCGAAATGCCAAACCTACTGTCACGCCATGCAGATGTTGACCCATTTCGGCCCCTTCACACCGCTGGACGGCGCGGCACTTCTGCTGCTGGTCCTGCTTTGGCTGGCCACCGACCGGCTGATCGAGCATCCTCCGGCAAAGCATCCCTCCGTCTCGATTCTCATGCAGGATTACCGGCGCGAATGGATGCGGACCTTCGTCACCCGTGAGCCGCGGATCTTCGACGCCACCGTGATCGAAAGCCTGCGCCAGGGCACCGCCTTCTTCGCTTCCGCCTCGATGATCGCCATTGGCGGCGGGCTTGCGCTGATCGGCAGTCCGGGCTCGCTGACCCGTCTCGCGGGAGAGCTGACCCTCTCCATCGACGATGCCACGATCCAGATGAAGATCCTCGTGGTGGTCGGGTTCCTGTCGAATGCGCTTTTGAAGTTCGTGTGGTCGAACCGGCTCTTCGGCTATTGCGCCGTGCTGATGGCAGCCGTCCCGAACGAGGCCGAGGATCCGCTGGCCTTTCACCGCGCCGCCCAGGCGGCAGAGGTGAACATCACCGCCGCGCGCAGCTTCAACCGGGGGCTCCGGTCGATCTATTTCGCGCTGGCCACGATCGGCTGGCTTCTCGGCCCGCTTGGCCTCGTGGCGGCGACGCTGCTGGCGACCGGGGTGCTGATGCGCCGCGAGTTCGCCTCGCAATCCCGAACCGTCATCCTCGACCGCACGGGAACGTGAGTGGCGGACGGCGAACATCATGGCAAAGTGCGGTCATGAAACGCCTTGCCCTCGCCCTTGCCCTGCTGGCCCCGCCCGCTCTGGCCGAAATTCCGGTCGTCACCGCCGCCACCGCCACGCAAGAGGGGGCGGGCTGGCGCTTTGACGTCACCCTCACCCATCCCGATACCGGATGGGACCATTACGCCGACGCGTGGGAGGTGGTGGCACCCGATGGTACCGTCCTTGGCACGCGCGAACTGGCCCATCCGCACGAGACCGAACAGCCTTTCACCCGCAGCCTTTCCGGCATTGCCGTGGAAGACGCGATCGATCACGTGCTGATCCGCGCCCGCTGCAACACGGACGGATGGGGTCCGGCAGAGTTCCGGGTCGATCTCGTCCGCTGACAGGCGCAGCACACCCCCGCAGGCGCAACATCTTGAGAAGGAAGATCCTTCCACGGGCCATTGCCCATGCCAGTTTTCTGGCAAAACCAGCCCCGGCCTTGGGCAGGCGGCAAACCAGAAAGCTGCCGCCCGTGTGGCGCGTCAGGACGCGGCACCCCTGTTCTAGGCCCGTTTCGCGCCCTTCCTGCCCTCGACCAGCCAGGCGGCTATTGCAAGGCCCGCGGCCAGCAGCAGATAAAGCCAGCCCGGCATCAGCGAGGCGATCTGCACATCCTGCGTCAGATAGGCCTCACGCGGTGTGATCCCGATCCAGCCGCGCCCGATTGCCGGGCGACCGTCGGCCACGGCGCGGATGTCGGGCAGGCCGTCCTCCAGCCGCGTGACACCGCCCCGCGTCGCCTCCGCTGCAGGACCGACCTCGGTGCCGCTTGCGATGGTCTCGACGAATTCGCGTGGCGCCGAGGGGCCGACCGCAACAACCCGCGTCAGTTCGTCCTGATCCAGCCGGTACAGGCCGAGGCCCGGCGCCTGCCAGACCGTCTCGAACCGGCCCGGGCTCTTTTCGGGCAGACGCAGCTCTTGCGTCACCCCGTCCGGCCCGGTGATCGTCAAGGGCCCCGGCGGCTCTTCCGCCACGGTTCGGCGGGTGATCGTCAGCGCGTTGCCCTGGGCCGTGGCGGTCAGCGTCTCTTCCTCCAGCTCGGGCTCCTTCAGCATCCAATGCGCAAGGCGGCGCAGCAGTTCAAGCTGTGGCCCCCCGCCCTCGTATCCCCGTCCCCAAAGCCAGGCCTGGTCCGAGGTCAGCACCGCGATCCGCCCTTCGCCCACCCGGTCGAGCACCAGAAGTGGCCGGTCGCCCGGCCCCTTCATCACCTCCTGGCCCGAGATCTGGCGCACCTCCATCAGCCGGAACCAGCGGCCCCAGCCGCCTTCGGGCGCCAGCGCCTCCAGCCCTTCGGTCACGGGATGGCGGCGGCCAAGATCGGTCAGTTCCGGCTTGAAACCGCCCTCGATCACCTGGGCCGTCGGCTCGACCGGCATGATCTCGGCCAGAGGCGAGCGATACAGACTGTCGACCGCGCCAAGTTCCGGCCCGGCCGACACAAGCACCGTGCCGCCATTGCGGACATATTCCACCACATTGTCGATATAGGACATCGGCAGGATGCCCCGCATCCGGTAGCGGTCGAAAATGATCAGATCGAATTCCTCGATCTTCTCGACGAACAGCTCGCGCGTGGGAAAGGCGATCAGCGACAGTTCATCCACCGGCACGCCATCCTGCTTTTCGGGCGGACGCAGGATGGTGAAATGCACCAGATCCACCGAGGCGTCGGATTTCAGCAGGTTGCGCCAGACCCGTTCCCCGGTATGCGGCTCCCCCGAGACGAGCAGCACCCTGAGCCGGTCGCGCACCCCATTGATCTGCACCACCGCGGTATTGTTGCGGTCTGTGAGCTCGCCCTCGATCCCGGGAACGGAGAATTGCAGCACGTTCATTCCGCCATGCGGCAGCGTCACGGGCAGCTCCAGATCCTCGCCCACCGGAACCGGATAGGTCACCGGTTCTTCGGCATCGACGGTGATCGTCAGCGCCACCTCGCCGCCCACCTGCGAGGGTGCCGCGCCAAGATCCTCGATCCGCAGCTTCAGCAGAAACTCCTCGCCGATGATGGCAAAGGCGGGGGCATTCTGGATCACAAGCCTGCGGTCCCAGTCGGCCTCGCGGCCGGTCAGAAGCACGTTCAGCGGCGCGGGCAGGTTCGGGGTCAGGCCCAGATCATGCACGCGGCCGTCGGTGATCAGGATCGCACCCGACACCCGCGCGCGCGGCTCTTCTGCCAGCGCCTCGGCCAGGGCGGTCATGGCCAGCGTCCCGGCATCCTCCTCGCCGTCGCCCAGCCGCCGGATGCGCAGTTCCGTATTCGCAATCGCGGCAACTTCTGCCTCCACCGCCGCCACTGCCCGCGCCGTCTGTTCGCGCCGGTCGCCCAACCCCTGCGAGGCGCTTTCATCGACGATCAGCAGAACGATATCGCCCAAGGGCGCGCGCTCTTCGTTCTGCAGGGCCGGATTGGCCAGCGCCGTCAGCAGCACAAGACCCGCGATCCCGCGCAGCCACCATCCGTTAAGTCCCCGCCAGATCGCCAGCATCAGCAGCAATACCGCCGCACCGGCAAGGCCAAAGATCAGCGGCCAGGGCAGCAGCGGATCGAAAATCAGCGTCTGCGTCATTGTCCCAGCCTTTCCAGAAGCGCCGGCACATGCACCTGATCGGATTTGTAGTTGCCGGTCAGCACATGCATGATCAGGTTGATCCCGAACCGATAGGCGATCTCGCGCTGGCGTTCGCCTGCAAAGCCGCGCCCGACCGGCAGCAGCGGCACGCCGACATCGTCGGTCGCCCAGGCCGAGGCCCAGTCATTGCCGCCGATCACCACCGGCGTCACCCCGTCATTCAGCCGCCGAAAGGGCATTCCTTCGGCCGCTTCTTCCTCGGCTCCGGCGGGTGCGGCCTCCACCCAGACGCCACCTTGCGCGAAACGCCCCGGCACTTCCTGGATCAGATAGAAGGTGCGGGTCAGCACATGATCCGGCGGCATCGGCTCCAGCGGCGGGATGTCGAGCCCTGCGGCGATGTTCTGCAAGGCCTGCGCCTCCGGCGTCGCCGCCCCGCCGAACCCCGCCACATCGCCATCGCGCGTATCGAAAAGGATCATGCCGCCGGTGCGCAGATACTGGTTCAGCTTTTCATAGGCCTTGGCCGAGGGCACCTTCTCACCGGCCACGATCGGCCAGTAGAGGAACGGAAAGAACGCCAATTCGTCCCGTTCGATATCGATGCCCATCGGCAGGGCCGGCTCGATTGTCGTGCGCTCCCAAAGCCGGTCGCCAAGGCCGCGCAGACCGGCCGCCGCAATATCGTCGACCTGCGGATCCCCGGTCAGGACATGCGCCAGCACCACTTCGGTCGTTGCCTGCAGGGCAAAGCTGTCATCCGGCGGCGCCTCGTCCGACGCGGGCGGTTGCGGCTCTGTCGTCTGTGCCAGCGCATCGGAGGGCGCAAGGCTCGCGGCAAACAAGGCGACCGCAACCACCGCAACGCCGCGGCGCAGGCCGGAAAGCCGGCCCGCAATCCAGAGTGCTGCAAGAATATCAAGCAGGAACAAAACCATAGCCCCGGTCACGAAAGCCCCCTTCAGCGCCTGTTCTTCTGCACCGTCCAGCCCCTCGACCACCGTGCCCGACGGCCATGTCGCGGTCAGCAGCCGGGTTTCCGCCCCGATCACATTCAGCGCCACGCGACGGTCACGGCCCGCATAAAGACCGGGAGGTATCGCGGCCGCCGGTCCCTCGGCGATGGCTCCTGCCAGCCGCTCGCCCTCGATCCCGGCAACCTCGCCTGCATCGCCGGTCTGCCCATAGGCGTCCAGCAACAGTTCGGGCACCCAGATCTGGCCCGCCAGATCCTCGGCCCCGGGCAGTGCGGGTCGGGTCGACACTGCCATCCGCTCAAGCATCTGGACGAAAAGGCCCGAGAGGGGCAGCGACGACCATTCCGCATTCGCCGTGACATGCATCAGCACCACCTGCCCGTCGCCCACCGTCTTGCGGGTGACAAGCGGTGTCCCGTCCTCCAGCGCCGCAATCGTACGCTCGGCCAGTTCGGGATCGGGCTGGGCCAGCACCTGCGCCGATACCGTCACGTCTTCGGAACTTGAAAGACCAAAGAAGGGCGAGCCTTCCGGGAAGGGCGCCAGCTTCTTCGGCTCGCCCCAGCTCATCGTGCCGCCGACGGCACGGCCCCCCTCGCGCAGGCGGACCGGCATCAGCGGATCCTCGACCAGCCGGCCAAGATCGCTTGCCGCAAGGCGCGGCCCGGCAAAGCGCAGCAAAAGGCCGCCCTTCTCGATCCAGTCCAGCGTGGCATCCGTCTCCGATTGGGTCAGTTTGGCCACATCGGCAAGGATCACGACATCCGGGCCCGCCAGAAGCACTTCCGTC
This sequence comes from Tabrizicola sp., assembly GCA_012032275.1. Lineage (GTDB taxonomy): Bacteria > Pseudomonadota > Alphaproteobacteria > Rhodobacterales > Rhodobacteraceae > JAAURK01. The sequence continues at coordinate 657 of JAAURK010000199.1, read as the reverse complement.
AGCGTGCCGTCGATCAGATCGGCCACCGGCTCCAACGCCTGCCGCAGGTAATGGGTCGGCGACAAGAGCTGCAGCGCCTCCTTGTCCGATCCGGCGCCGATGATCGCGACCTTGCGGCGTTTCAGACTGTCGTCCGTCAGGCTGACGGCACCGGATGACCGCTGGCCGACGATTTCGAACCGGGTCACGCGGTTGCGCAGCTCTGGCGGCAGGTCCAGCGGCACCTCGGCCCGCGCCTCGCCCGCCACAAAGGCCAGCGTCACCCGTGCCAGTTCCCGCTCGATCCCCGCCGGATCGGGACCGCGCGCCGCAACTTCGATCTCGATCGCCCCGGCGGCCGGAAGGCGGCTGGCGGCAACGACAACCTCGCCCGATTCGAATTTCGCCGGGTGCAGCGCCAGCAGGGGCCGGGGGCTTTCCAACACCCGCACCGCGCCGCGGCGGTTCAGTTCGGCGGTCAGCGCCTCGCGCCCCGGATGGGCCAGCCCGTCCGACAGCCAGAAGCCTTTCGAACTCGCCCCTCGGGGCAGCCGCGCGATCCAGTCGGCCAGATCGCCCGGGGCCCAGGGCTGCGGCTGAAGCGCTGCCGCCCGGCCCGCCCAGGCCTCGGCGGTCTGGGAACTCCACATCCATCGGCGCATCCGTCAGCCGGATCAC
>JAAURK010000198.1 GCA_012032275.1 Tabrizicola sp. | reverse complement strand
GGTCTGGGTGAGCGTCAGACGCAGCCAGCCGCAAGCCCCGCGCCAAAGCTTTCGCCCGGCATCACCGCAACGCCCTCCGCTTCCAGAAGCCCCATGGCGAAAGCGGAGCCCGAGAGACCGGTCTGGCGCACATCGACCAGGGTGAACATGCCCGCTTCGGGCCGGTGCACACAAAGCCCGGGCGCGTCCTTCAGCACATCGGCGATCAGTGCGGCGCGACGGGCAAAGCGTTCGGCCATGCCACCCGCAACGGGCGATGACTGCGAGACGGCCAGCGCGGTCATATCGGCGATGAACGGCTGGTTGCCGAAAAGCATGGTTTCGGACAGCGGCAGCATGCGGGCACAGAACTCCTCCGGCCCGACGCACCACCCCGACCGAAAGCCAGGCGCCGCATGGGATTTGGAGATCGAACCGGCCACGACCACACGTTCTGCCAGCCCGGCAAGATCGAGAGGCGAGGCGAAGCTGACGCCAGGAAAGACAAGCTCCTCATAGACTTCGTCGGAGACGATCCAGAGGTCATGTGCCTGCGCCAGCGCACCAAGTGCGGCGATGTCCTTGCGCGCCAGAACCGCGCCCGTCGGATTGTGCGGGGTGTTGAGGAAGAGCACCCGGCTGGAGGGGGTCAGCCGTTCGGCCACATCCGCGGCCTGCATCCGGAAGCCGTGTTCGGGCCGCAGCGGCACCGGGACCATCCGCGCACCCGATTGGGCGATGACGCCTTCGTAGGTCGCATACATCGGATCGCCGATCAGCACCTCGTCGCCCGCCTCGGCCAGAGTGCGCAGGATCGCATAAAGCGTGGTCTGCGTGCCGGGCAGGCACATGACCTGGCCGGGCGTGATCGTCCGGCCGCACCGCGCCGAATAGCGACGGGCCAGCGCCGCGACGAGTTGCGGCTCTCCCCTGCCGTTGGAATATCCCGTCCGCCCGCGGGCCATCGACGCCTGCGCCGTCGCGACCAGCGGCTCCGGCGTCGGCACGTCCGGCTCTCCGATCGTCAGTTCGATGATTTCGGCCCCGGCGGCCTTCAGGGCCCGGGCTTTGGCATGAAGCTCCCATTTGGCGCCACCAAGCCCTGCAAGGCGGTCTGTGACCGAAGCATATCTCATTCAGCGGCGCTTTCCGGTTTGGCCAGTTTCATGTGAGAGAGAAGATCGCAGCCGACAATGGTTCCGATGGCCAGAAGGCCGGTGGCGACGATCTCGCCATCGGCAAAGCCGTCCGGCAGGATCGAGCCTTCCAGCCAGAGCCCGTCGATCATCGCGTTGCTGGCGATCGCATCGCGGCGCAGCCGGGCGGCACTCACCTCTCGCGGCAGATCCGCGATCAGGCTTTGCAGGGTGTTGCGGTAGCGCAGATATCCCCCCTGGTGGACACCGCGCAATTCGCTGTCGGCGCGAATCTTATGCATGTAACCGGCCCAGAGCACGACCGCCGAGATATCGACGACCGGCGGGGTCAGCGAGGCGACGATGAAGGCCGCAAGCCGCGCCTCGGGCCGGTCGTCGGCCTCTCGCAGCGCTTCGGCACCCTTCTCGGTCATGCCGTCGATCAAGGCGATATAGGCCGCTCGCGTCAGGTCATCCTTGCTGCTGAAATAGTGCCGGATCAGCCCGGGTGTCACGCCGGCGCGTGCCGCAATCGCCCGGACCGTGGCCGCCTCCGGCCCGCCCTCGGCGACCAGCGACTGGGTTGCGGAAATCAGCGCCTCGCGGCGTGTCTCCTCGCTTTCCCTGCGATAGGCGCGACGGATCTGTTCCATCCCCTCACTCGTTGTTGTACGCATGTATAATTGAGAAGAGTCAACCGGGAGTCAATTGGACTTATCCGTCGAATCGGGGTCATTCGCCACATCTTTGTGGATGATCACATCCGTTTGCGGATAAGCCGCGAGAATGGCGCGGCGCAGGCTGGCCCCGATATCATGGGCCTGGCGCAGGGGCTGGCTGCCATCAAGCTCGATATGCAGGTTCACGAAGATGCGGCTTCCGGCGGTGCGGGTCTTCAGATCGTGAAAGCCGTGAACGCCCGGCCAGGAGGCGGCAATCCGGGCGATCCCCTCCACCACCGCCGGATCAGCGGCCCGGTCCATCAGCGCGTCCCAGGCGCCCTTGCCGATCCGGAGCGCGCCGAAGGTCAGCACACCGGCCGCAGCAAGCGCCACCGCGGCATCCACTGAACCGATACCATAGCGCCCCGATACCCAAAGCGCCGCCAGCGCCCCGAGGCTGGGAAGCAGATCGCCCAGATAGTGCAGCCTGTCGGCGGCGACCACCCGGTTGCCGGTCAGCCGCGCGACGCGGCCCTGCCACCAGACAAGGGCGATGGTCACGACGACAGACACCGCCATCACGATCATCCCCCGCCCCTCGGCCTCAAGTGCCACGGGCGTGTCCGACAAGAGCCTTGCAACGGCGGTCCAGCCGATGATCCCGGCCGAGATCAGGATGAAAAGCGCCTGCGCCAGCGCCGTCAGATCCTCGGCCGACGTATGCCCGAAGGCATGATCCTCATCCGCCGGACGCGCGGCATAGATGATTGCCGCCGCGGCACCAAGCGACATCATCAGATCCAGCGCGCTATCGGCCAGCGAGGCGGCAATCGACAGCGCCCCCGTCTCGGCCAGCGCCCAAAGCTTGAGCGCGACAAGCACCGCGGCCACGAAAACCGATGCCAGTCCGGCGGTCAGCGTCAGCTTGACGGTGTCATCCCCGTGCCGGTGCGGCTCATTCGATCGTCTCATCCGGCGTCACACCCCAGAGCGCGGTCTTGCGCACCCAGCCCTTTTCCCCATTCATCGAGAGGCGGCACCAATCCAGGGTGCATTCCAGGATGCGCCCGACGACGCCGATCTCGGCCTGCACCACGACCATCGCCCCGCCATCGGGAAGATCGCGGAATTCGGCCATGTCGAGGGTCAACAGTGCCGAGCGGACGCCCGAAAGCAGCGAATAATGCACCCATCCCCCGGCCCCGTCCTGATCCTCCACCCGCCGCCAGTTTTCGTATTCGGCAGTGATCATCAGCGGCATTCCCGCCCGCTTGAAAACCCAGTCGATGCGATGGGTAAGGCCCGGTCCGCGCCGCGCGTTCCCCTCATTTCCCTTCAGCGAGACAAAGCGCGGCAAGGGCAGGTTCGTCACACAGCCGAAGCCGGGTTTGCAGGCCTTCTCGGGGGCCGCAGCCGCGGCAGGCAGGACTTCCTCCACTTCCTGCGCGACGGCGGCAACCACCGCCAACAAGGATGCCAGTAACGCGACGCCAATCAGCTTTATCATGTGTTCCCGCCAGTCTCTGGCCCGACGAAAGCGGTCGTCGATCCCCGAGTTGCCCAATGCACGTCTCTTCCGGGGCTTGTATCGCGCCCCGCTTCCCGTCACCTTGCCCCAAGCAGACTGGATTTGGAAGCTCCGGGAGGGAATGAATGCCAACTCCGCGCCTGAGTGTTGTTGTCACGCGACGCCTGCCCGATGCGGTCGAGACCCGGATGAAGGAATTGTTCGACGTCGAACTGCGCGATCCCGATACCCGGATGTCCCGAGACGAGCTGGCCGAGGCCATGCGCCGCGCCGATGTGCTGGTGCCGACGATCACCGATCACATCGACGCCAGCCTGCTGGCCCAGGCGGGCGACCGGCTGAAACTCATCGCGAATTACGGCGCGGGCATCGATCATATCGATATCGCGACGGCGCGGCAGCGCGGCATTCTGGTATCGAACACCCCCGGAGTGGTGACCGAGGATACCGCTGACATGGTCATGGCACTGATCCTTGCGGTGACCCGACGCATTCCCGAAGGCCTCGCCGCGATGCAGAAGGGTGATTGGGCAGGCTGGTCGCCGATGGCCTTTCTCGGCGGCCGCCTTGGCGGGCGGCGGCTCGGCATTCTGGGGATGGGGCGGATCGGTCAGGCAGTGGCGCGGCGGTCACGGGCCTTCGGGCTTCAGGTGCATTACCACAACCGCAAACGCCTGCGCCCCGAAGTGGAAGGCGAGGTCGAGGCGACCTGGTGGGAAAGCCTCGACCAGATGATCGCCCGGGTCGACATCCTTTCGATCAACTGCCCGCATACGCCCTCGACCTACCATCTGATCAACGCCCGGCGGATCAAGCTGATGAAGCCGTCGGCGGTGATCGTGAACACGTCCCGCGGCGAGGTGATCGACGAAAACGCGCTGACCCGCGGGCTTCGCGCGGGAGAGCTTGCCGGAGCAGGGCTTGACGTCTACGAGCGCGGCAATGACGTGAACCCGCGGCTGAGAGAGCTTCCCAACGTGGTCCTGCTGCCGCATATGGGGTCCGCGACGCTTGAGGGCCGGATCGAGATGGGTGAGAAAGTCATCATCAACATCAAGACCTTCGCCGACGGCCATCGCCCGCCCGACCAGGTCGTCCCGGCGATGCTCTAGGGGCCGCAGCCCGGCCCTGCCACGCGCGCCTTAGCCGATGCTTCGGTCGAGCAGCGCCAGCCAGTTGCCATGCGCCAGCTTTTCCAGGAGCGGGCGGTCATAGCCATGGCGCTCCAGCGCGTCCAGAAGACGGGGCAGGCCGGTGACATCGCCGATCACTGCGGGCGTCGTGCAGCCGTCGAAATCCGATCCGAAGCCGAGATGATCCTCGCCGAGTGCTGCGAGAAGGTGATCCATGTGACGCAGGATCGGATCCCAGCCGCCCGCCTCATCCCGCCGTCCGTCGGGCTGCAGGAACGTGACCGAGAAGTTCAGCCCCACCATGCCGCGGCTTTCGCGGATCATTGCCAGCTGCCGGTCGGTCAGGTTCCGGGACGAAGGGCAGATGGCATGGGCGTTGGAATGGGTGGCCACCAGCGGCGCGTCCGAAAGCCGGGCGATGTCGTTGAAACCCGCCTCGTTCATGTGGCTCAGGTCCAGCATGATCCGCAGGCGGTTGCAGGCGGTGACCAGCCGTTTGCCCGCATCGGTCAGCCCCGGGCCGGTATCGGGGCTGGAGGGAAAGGCAAAGGGAACGCCATGGCCAAAGATCGTCGGACGGCTCCAGACCGGGCCGAGGCTGCGCAGGCCCGCCGCATGGAAAAGGTGCAGCATGTCGAGGTCTTCATCGATCGCCTCCGCCCCCTCCATATGCAGGATCGCGGCGATGATGCCGGTGGCCAGACAGCTGCGCACCTCTGCCGTGGTGCGGCAGATCTTCAGCGCGCCCTGGCTTGCGCGTTCCATCCACATCAGATGGCCCGCAAGTGCCGTCGCGGGTGCCACGGCCTGATCGAAAGGGATCGGGCCGGGCAGCGGCAGGCTATAGGGCGGCGTTTCCATCGCGGCCTGATAGTCGAAGTCGTCATGCGCGACGGGCGAGGGCAGGTAGATGGCAAAAAACCCGCCTGCAAAACCGGCGGCCTTCATCCGGGGCAGGTCCAGATGACCGCTGCCTTCCCCGGTCAGAAAGATCGCCTCGCGCGCTGCGGGATTCTGCAGAATGCGATAGAGAAGGTCGTTGTGACCGTCAAAGACAGGGATCATGCGCCACCTCCGGCAGGGTCCAGCATCCGGTCGGCGGAGGCGTCGAAAAGGCTGCGGGCGTAGGCCGTGGTCATCTGTGCCCCCGCGAGATCCTCATGCGCCAGTTCCTCTACCGCGCGGCCGTGCTGCATCACCAGAATGCGGTCGCACATATGGTCGATGACCGCAAGGTCATGGCTGACCATCAGGAAGGTGAGGCCGCGGTCGGCACGCAGGCGGTTGAGAAGGTTGAGGACTTCGGCCTGCACCGAGGCATCCAGCGCGCTGGTCGGCTCGTCCAGCAGAAGGATCGACGGTTCCAGCATCAGCGCGCGGGCGATGGCGACACGCTGGCGCTGGCCGCCTGAGAGCTGATGGGGATATCGGAACCGGAAGGCGGCGGGCAGGCCGACATCGGTCAGCGCCTTGACCACCTTCGCATCGGATCCGCCGAAACCGTGGATCGCCAGCGGCTCCGACAGCGCGCGGTCGATCGTGTGGCGGGGGTGAAGGCTTGCATAGGGATCCTGGAAGACCATCTGCACCTGCCTCGAAAAGGCCCGGCCACGCGGCGTGGGCAGCGGCTGCCCGTCGATCCGGATCTGCCCGCCGGTCACAGGTGCCATGCCGCAGATCGCCCGCAGGATGGTGGATTTTCCCGACCCGCTTTCGCCGACAAGGCCATAGCTTTCACGCCCTTCGACCTTCAGGCTGACGCCTTCCACGGCGCGGACCTCGCGGCCTTTTGCGCGGAAGGTGACAGTCAGGTTCTCGATCTCGATCAGGCTCATTCCGCCCAGGCCCCCGTCCGGTCAAGCCCGGGCAGCGGGCCGCGCGGGCCACCAATGCGGGGCAGGCAGTTCAGGAGGCCGCGGGTATAGGGATGCGCTGCGGCCAGAAGATTTCCGGCGGCGAGTTCTTCGACCACGCGGCCCTTGTACATCACCAGAACCCGGTCGCAGAACCGCGCGACCAGCCGCAGATCGTGGCTGATGAAGATCAGACCCATGCCCCGGTCGCGTACCAGCCTGTCAAGGATCGACAGCACTTCCGCCTGCACCGTCACATCCAGCGCCGAGGTCGGCTCGTCGGCGATCAGCAGGTCGGGCTCGGGGATCAGCATCATCGCGATCATCACGCGCTGGCCCATGCCGCCGGAAAGCTCGTGCGGATAGGCCTCCATTACCCGGCCGGGATCGCGGATCTGCACGGCGTCGAGCGCGGCAAGCGCCTTGGCCGCCGCATCGGCGCGGCCCAGCCCGTCGCGCAGGCGCAGCCCTTCGGTCAACTGCCGTCCCACGGTCATCACCGGGTTCAGCGAATACTTCGGATCCTGCATCACCATGCCGATGCGTTTGCCGCGCAGGGCCTGCATGTCGCGTTCGCTGGCGCGGGTCAGATCCTGGCCGTCAAAGGTGAGGGCATCCGCCTCGATCCGCCCCGGCGGCCGGATCAGCCGCAGGACGGCGCGGCCCGTCATCGTCTTGCCGACCCGCTTTCGCCCACGATCCCCAGCCGTTCGCGGCCAAGTTGGAAGGAAACCCCGCGCACCGCCTCGACCGGTCCGGTTTCGGTGTCGAAGGTGACGCGCAGGTTGCGGACCTCCAGCAGGTTCATCGTGCCGCACTCCGCGGGTCAAGCACGTCGCGCAATCCGTCGCCGAGAAGGTTGAACCCCAGCGAGACGATGAAGATCGCAAGCCCCGGCATGGTGGCGACCCACCACTGCTCGAAAAGGTATTTGCGGCCGGTGGAGATCATCAGTCCCCATTCCGGCAGGGGCGGCTGCACGCCAAGCCCCAGGAACCCGAGGCCCGCCGCGATCAGGATCACGCCCGCCATGTCCAGCGTGACGCGGATGATGACGGAGGGCAGGCACATCGGCACCACATGACCGGCGATGATGCGCGGGGCAGAGGCGCCTTGCAGGCGGATCGCGGCGATATAGTCCGAGGTGCGCACGGTCAGCGTTTCGGCACGCGCCACGCGGGCATAGGGCGGCCAGGCGGTCAGCGCGATGGCGAGGACGGCATTCTCGATCCCGGGGCCGAGGACGGCCACCAGTGCAAGTGCCAGGATCAGGCGGGGAAATGCAAGGAAGATGTCCGTCAGCCGCATCAGCACCGCATCGATCCAGCCGCCGAAATAGCCCGCGACGGTGCCGATCATGAGGCCGATCACCGGGGCCGTCACCGCGACAAGCGCGATGATGTAAAGCGTGATCCGCGAGCCGTGGATGATGCGGCTGAGGATATCGCGGCCGAAATCGTCGGTGCCAAGAAGGTTGCCGGGCGTGCCGGGCGGCAGCAGGCGGCGCGACAGGTCTTGCTGCAGGGGGTTGTGCGGCGAAATCCAGGGGGCCAGCGCCGCCACCGCCAGCAGGAGCCCCACGATCACCAGGCCCGCCATGGCAAGCCGGTTGC
>JAAURK010000197.1 GCA_012032275.1 Tabrizicola sp. | reverse complement strand
GCCGCGAAGGTCAGCCCCGCAGCCTTCGCCTCTGCCTCCATCCGCGTCCTCGCCGCGTCGCGGCTGGCCCGGTCGGGTGCCACGCCCGACACATCGGCAGCGCGGTCGCGGATATCCAGCGTCCAGCTTTCGAGGCCGGTCATCTCGTCGATCAGTTTTGCCGCCGCCTTTGGCCAGCCTTCGTCCGGCACGCCGCCCGCAATCACCAGCGCCCCTTCCGGCGGCATTGCGCCCGTCGCGGACCCGAAAGCCCGCGCAATCAGCGTGGCCGAGTCCGGATCGGGGGCGTTGCCCGAGAGGCTGGACCGCGTGCCATCGAAGGCCGCGGCAAGCCGGTAGGGGGATGCCGTCGGCAACGGCGGCTCTGGCGGCGGCCCGAAGATGCCCGCATACCAGGCACCGCCCGCGCCGGCAGCCACCAGAACCACCCCCAGCGCCAACCAGAGGGGCGAGCGGTTCCGCCCCCGGGAAGGCTTTGGCTGGCGATCGCGTCCGCCAGGGGATTTCGGTTTGATCAGCGTCTCCAGCCGGATCAGCAATTCCTGCGCCGACGCCGGTCGCTGGTTCGGATCGGGTGCCGTCAGCCACTGGATCAGGCCCTTCAACGGCTCTGGCAGCCCCTCCATGTCAAGCGGCCGCTGTTTGCGGCGGACGATCTCGCCCGGGGTGGAGCCTGCGAAGGGAACATCCCCGCGGAAGCCTGCCAGCAGCAGCGCCCCCAGCGCATAAAGATCGGAGCGCGCATCTGCATGGCCCTCCAGCTGCTCTGGCGCGGCATATTCGTACTTCCCGGCGAAATCGTTGCCCACGATGGTCCGCGCACCCGCGCTCGTATCCTTGGCGATCCCGAAGTCGATGATCGTCGCCCGTTCGGCCAGCCCGCCACGCAGCACGATGTTGTCGGGCGAAAGGTCGCGGTGGACGATCCCATGCCCATGCGCGGCGATCAGGCCCTCGCAGATGCGATGGGCGATGATCAGCAGTTCTTTCGGGTCCATCCGGCCCTCGAGCATCCGCTCGTTCATCGAGGGGCCGTCGATGAAATCCATCACCAGAAACACATGCCCGGCATCCGACCGCGAACATTCGGTGTAGCGCACGACCGAGTCATGCAGGATGTCGCGCATCTGCTCTTCGCGCTTCATCAGCTGTTCGTAATCGGCATTCCCCGAAAAGAGCTTGTTCAGCGCCTTGATCGCGACGATCCGCCCAGAAATGAGGTTGCGCGCGCGATACACCTCTCCCGTGCCACCCCGCCCAAGGATGCCCTCGATCTCGTAGGTGTTGTTAAGCACCTGACCGATGTGGAATATGTCGCCCGGTCCTGCTTCGATCATTCGATCCGTCCCGCTTGCCGCCCGGGCCCTATGAAAAAAAGTCGCATTATCTGAAAATCAAGCATAAACTGACCATCGCATTCTTTGTGTAGATTTTTTGGTCCGATGGCAAACGCGGTTTTTTCAATGAGGTAGCACAGGCTATGGTTCAGCACGGCTCTCGTGAGACGATCAAGAGAAAAGAGCTTGTCGCAAAGCTTAACCCATTGTGTATAAAAGCATTTTCGGCGGCGGCGCAAACCGCGAAGAGCCGCGGGAATCCCTATGTGGAACTGGCCCATTTCGTGGATGCGCTGATCCGGTCCGACCGGTCGGATTTCGGCATCCTCTGCGAGGCCGCGGGTGTCGACGAGGGAAAGCTCGCCGCGGATATCGCGCGGGCGATCGACGGGCTGCCCCATGGTGCCGGGTCGGTCGAGGAATTCTCCGACCATATCTTCCGCGCGATCCAGGAGGCGTGGAACTTCGGCGCGCTGGAATTCGGCGATGATACGGTCCGGTCGGCCTATATTCTTCTTGGCGCGCTGAAAACTCCGGTGCTGGAGGGGCTGCTGCTGAAGATCAGCCTGGAATTCGACAAGGTCGATCCGGGCATGAGCGCGTCTCTGGGCGACCTTCTGGCCCCCTCGGCAGAGGCGCAGGCCATCCCGGATGCCAAGCCGAAACAGGCGCCGGGCGGGAAATCGGCGCTGGCCCAATACGCCACGAACCTGACCGAGCGCGCCCGTGCGGGAAAGATCGATCCGGTGGTCGGGCGCGACCCGGAAGTGCGCCAGATCATCGATGTCCTGATGCGTCGCAGGCAGAACAACCCGATCCTCACCGGGGAGGCGGGGGTCGGCAAGACCGCCGTGGTCGAGGGCTTTGCGCTTCGTCTTGCGCGGGGCGATGTGCCTCCGCAGCTGCAGGCGGTAGAGTTGCACATGCTGGATATCGGGCTGATGCAGGCCGGTGCCTCGGTCAAGGGCGAGTTCGAGAAGCGCCTGAAATCCGTGATTGACGAGGTGCAGTCATCGGACGTGCAGATCATCCTCTTCATCGACGAGGCGCATACCTTGATCGGCGCGGGCGGGGCTGCCGGAACCGGCGATGCGGCGAACCTTCTGAAGCCCGCGCTGGCGCGGGGGGAATTGCGCACCGTGGCCGCGACCACGTGGAGCGAATACAAGGAGCATATCGAGAAAGACCCCGCGCTGACCCGCCGCTTTCAGGTGGTGAAGGTCGAAGAACCCTCGGAAGAGGCGGCGATCCGGATGTGTCGCGGCGTGGCGGCGGTTCTGGAAAAGCATCACAAGGTGGAGATCCTCGACGAGGCGATCGAGGCTGCCGTGCATCTGTCGCACCGTTACATCCCCTCGCGCCAGTTGCCGGACAAGGCGATCAGCCTTCTGGATACCGCCTGCGCGCGGGTTGCCGTTTCGCAGCACGCGACACCGGCCGAGGTGGAGGATATCGAGCGCCGCCAGTCGGCCCTTCTGATCGAGCAGGGGATCATCGACCGGGAAGAGGCCATCGGCATCGAGGTCGGCGACCGCAAGGCCGACGTGGCCGCCGCGCTGGAGGCTGCTGCCTCCGAGCTTCAGGCCGCGACCGCGCGGTGGGACGCCGAGAAGGCAATGGTCGAGGACATCCTCGATCTTCGCGCCAGACTGCGCCAGACCGGCGCGCCCCTGGACGAAACGGCAGCTGCCGAACCGCCCGCGGACGGCGCACCCGTCGAAGAAGCGGTCGAGGATCGGGCTGGGCTGCTTGCCCGGCTGCGCGCGCGCATGGCAGAGCTTTCCAGCGCACAGGGCGAACGCCCGCTGATCCTTCCTTCCGTCGATCAGAACGCGGTCGGGTCCGTCGTGCGGGACTGGACCGGCATTCCCCTTGGCCGGATGCTGGCCAGCCAGACCGAACGTGCGCTTGGGCTGGCCAATCTTCTGTCGGAGAGGGTGGTGGGCCAGGATCATGCGATGACGATGATCGCGAACCGGATCCAGACCTCCTACGCCGGGCTTGGCGCGCCAGAGAAACCGATCGGCGTCTTCATGCTCTGCGGCCCCTCGGGCGTGGGCAAGACGGAAACCGCGCTCGCGCTTGCCGACGCGCTTTATGGCGGCGAACAGAACCTCATCTCGATCAACATGAGCGAGTTTCAGGAGGCGCATACCGTCTCCACGCTCAAAGGCGCCCCTCCAGGCTATGTCGGCTACGGCAAGGGAGGGATCCTGACCGAGGCGGTGCGGCGCAGGCCCTATTCGGTGGTGCTGCTGGACGAGGTGGAGAAAGCCCATCCGGACGTGCACGAAATCTTCTTCCAGGTCTTCGACAAGGGGATGATGGATGACAGCGAAGGCCGCCGCATCGATTTCAAGAACACGCTGATCCTGCTGACCTCGAATGTCGGATCGGAAGAGATCATGGCAATGACCGGCGATGGCACGCGAGGCGCCGATCTGGAAGAGCTGACCTCTGCCCTGCGCGCGCCCTTGCTCGGGACTTTTCCGGCGGCACTTCTGGGCCGGGTGGTGACGATCCCCTATTATCCGCTCTCCGACAGGATGATCGAGGCGATCGCCGGCCACAAGCTGCGCAGCATCTCGCGCCGGTTGCGCGACGGGCATGAGGCAGAGCTCGTGATCGGCGACGGCACGATGGATCTGATCAAGGCGCGCTGCACCGAGATCGAAAGCGGCGGTCGCATGATCGATGCCATCCTGACCAACACGCTTCTGCCCGAACTCAGCCGTCAGGTGCTGAACCGCAAGCTGGAGGGCAAGCCTCTGGCCAGGGTCACGGTGACGGCGGGTGACAAGGGCTTCGACTATCTGTTTGAATAGGAATGCGGGCGGCGGCGGAGGATCCGCCACCCGGCCAGGGAGACGATGGAATGGCAGACGGTACAGAAGGCTTTCTCGCGGGTCTCGCTGGTGTGCAGCGCGGGCGGTTCACCGGTTTCGGCCCGGATGGCCTGCCACGGGTGGAGACGGAGGCAGGTCTCGTCACGGCGCAAAGCCTTGTCGCGCTGTCGCCGCATCACGCCGGGCTGTCCGCCGCCTGGGTCTGCCTTCAGGACGGCACCGCCCTTGTCCTCGGCATCATCCAGCCACCGGCGCGAGTGGTGGAAAGCGACGGCGAAAATACCGTGATCGCCAGTGAGACGGAACTGAAGCTTCGCTGCGGCAAGGCGTCGATCACCCTGACGCCCGACGGCCGGGTCGTCATCCGCGGAACCCAGATCCTCAGCCGGTCAGAGGGCGCGAACCGGGTCCAGGGCGCGGTGGTGCTGCTGAACTGACCGCCCGCTCCGATCGCCGCCCACCACATCCCGGAACCCGGAACGCGCCGGAAGGAGACCGGTCCGCTTGCACACGCCCGGCGGAGGATTGACACCACCTTGGCCGCAGGCATGCTGCAAAGCTGCAAGCGAGGGATGAGATGGTTTGGGGTTTGGAAGAACCGACCGGTACTGGAATTTGCTTTCCCGACGGAGAATATCCCGGCTGGAAAGACCAGTTGGAAATCTATTTTCGCACTGAAATGCCAGAGGAGGAGAAGGCCCGGATAGGGGCCCGCTTCCCCCAAAACTACGTAACGCATGTATCGCGGAAGTTCGAAAGAGAAGTCGGTTCGACTTACTACAGTGACAAGGACATCGTGCTCGATCCGCTATTGCCGCACGAATGCCCAGGTGAATACCGCGCCGAAAGGACCATGAAGGAACTTGGCGCGCTGATCGACGGCCATGGTGTGTACGTCAGCGAGCCGCTGAAAGACATCATTGAGGCGCTGGAACCAGGGGTACATTTCTACTGGCCAATGCGGATGACCGGGCCGAAGGGCGTGGAGTATCCCGTGCGCTACTACGGCATGCAGGTCCGGCGCTTCTTTCACAGCTTCCGCCCGGAACTGAGCGAACCAGGATCGTGGAGAGAGGCCCCCAATCAGAGTACGCCGAGGTATACTGCGCGCGGCGACACCAAGGCCGTTTATGCCGGGCTTGCGATATCGGAAGCCGAAGTTGCTGGGGCACATATCTGGCGTGAGCGGCATTTGCAGCGCCCCAATCTCCTGATCTCTGACACCTTGCAGGCCGAGATCAAGAAGGCCGGGCTGAAGGTGTGGAAGCATAATCGGATGAAGAGCGTTTAGGGCTGGTTCCGTGGAAAGGCCAGCCGGGAACACTGACCGACATCGCGGGCTTCGCGATCTGGGCTTCGGTCAGCGAGGAGGTCGACGCGAAGATCCGCGAGCAGATCAAGGCAGGGACGTTCCCGGTGCGGCTGAAGCCGGAGGACTGGCAGTCGGGACAGGTCAACTGGCTCCTCGACGTGATCGCACCGGACCGGAAGACGGCGGGGCGGGTGATCGCAAACTTCGCCCAGGTGGTGAAGGAAGGGGAGCTGCGGCTGCACCCCCAGATCGGCGGGCTTGTGGAAAAGGAGCTGCTGGAGAAGATGGGCGGTGCGCGCGGGCCTGTCGCGGGGGCGTCGTGACCACGGTGGACAAAAGGTAGAATCAGCAGACGTTCAATGGGTTATGCGCGGGCGTTAGGACATTGTTAGCAATTGACGCGCGCAAGTGATCTGGAAGCCGGCACGATCGAATCACCGGCAAAGGCAGCAAAGGAGAGATGAGATGGTCTGGGGTATGCCAATGCCGATGACGTTCGGAGATTTCTTCCCGGATGGGGAATTTGTCGATCGTCGCCAAAAACTGATCGAGCACTTCAATCAGATGCCCGAAGCTGAGAAGGCCAAGTACGACACCGGCGAGCCCTACGACAATCGTGCGTCCAACTATGTTGCCTTTGTTTCTGCGAAATTCTCCTTAGAAATCGGTTTTCCGTACGGCGGCCGTTTTGTGCACGGCCGTATCCCGATAGCGCCGCTCGAGCTGCATGAATGGCCGACAGATTTTCGGTCTGACAAGGGCTACAAGGCGCTTGGCGCCTTGATCAACGCGAACGGATATCCCGCGGTCACCGAACCAATGCGCGACCTGTTGGAACGACTGGAGCCGGAGGTGCATCGCTTCAACCCGTTTCAGATCACCATGCCGCGCGGCGCTAAATACCCCGAGACGTATTTCCTGGTGCAGATTGGGCGATTCCTTGACGCCTTTCTGCCAGAAAAAAGCGATGTAGGCGCTTGGCGTCAAGACGAGAAATTCTTGGACTATAGCCCAGCGTATGAGAATGCGAAGTATTTCTCGGGGCTTGCGGTTTCTGGGGCCGTAACTGCCGGCGCGCATCTCTGGCGTGATCGAAGGCTGAGCCCAAATGACATGTTCATCTCCGATGAACTGCATGAGGCAGCCCGAGCGGCGGGCCTGAGGCTGCCGAAGCATTACAAAATGAAGACAGTATAAGACGGGCGAGGTAAATTATGGGATTTTTCTCGGGTCTTCAGGCCCATGACTCCATCATGCGCGAAATCGCGCGAAATGAAAAATTTGTGAAGCAGGCGTAGAGTGGGTGCCAACCCACCACAAACATCGCCACCCAACGCAAACGCGCGGATTTCCTCAATGACATGGCTGCCCCGACCGACAGAAGCTGGATTGGCACCCACCCTGCTCCCCTGGCTCCTCGACGTGATCGCGCCGGACCGGAAGACGGCAGGGCGGGTGATCGCCAACTTCGCCCAGGTGGTGAAGACGGGCGAGCTGCGGCTGCACCCGCCGATCGGCGGGCTTGTGGAGAAAGAGATGCTGGAGAAGATGGGCGCGGGGCGTCCCAAGGATGCCTGAGACAGGTCGCGATCGGGCGGCGCCAACGCGGCGGCGCCTGATGATGATGTCGGCAGCATGTGTATTGGCCGGCGGAATGCCGGGACGAGCGAACGAGAGGAACGGGAAAATGGCGCAGGTCTGGGCGGTGGGGTTTGACGATGGCTACGATGTTCGTGTCGGGCTGGAGTTTTTGGACGGTGACCTGTGGAAGACGGAGTATGTCGACCGCACGCCCGATGTGCTCAGCAGCGGGTGGAATTTCAAGACTGGCGAGAAACGTCTCGGCCGTGCCCTAAAGCCTGACAATATCCCCTCGAAATTCCGCTGGGGGGGGGCAGCCAGCCGGATGCCCGACATTATGCTTTCGCACGATGTGATTCTGGTCGGTGACAAGGTTAAGAGCATCATCGAAGCGTTGGAGCCAAGGGTTCACCAGTTCTTTCCGCTGGAAACATGGTGCCGTGGCAATCAGGCTGGTCCGCGCATGTATTTGCTAAATATCTGCAATCGTCTCGATTCGGTTGATCGCGAAAAGACGACAAAGCAGTTTGTATACGAACATAGGTGGAAAACCGAAGGCCAAGGCGAGCTTGTCTTCAATCTGGACCAAATTGGAGATCACAAGCTTTGGCATGACAAACATATCTATGACATCTTGTTCCTTGCAGATGACGTAAGAGTGGCCTTCGAGGCCGTCAATGTCACTGGTGTAAAATATTACGGCACTCCGGCGGTTTGAGGAAAGTTTCATGGGACAGTTTGAACATCTGGCGGAAGTTGAAGACCTCAACGTCATTGCATTACCGATAACCCGCAGTGATCCTGCGACGGCAAACAAGGATGGCATGCAAGAGGC